>JBGAJL010000033.1:0-37314 GCA_044224935.1 Flavitalea sp. | reverse complement strand
TGAATATTTTCCGGGTATTAAACCGGCGCGGACCACGGTGCAATCTGTATTGGCAGAAGCCATAAAAGTGGAAATTGATTGCATTGCATACTTACCCGATCAACAGTAAAAAATGAATGGGAATATAAAAATTCAGCAAAGCACGATAGGAGTTGTCGGATTGGGACTAATGGGATGCAGTATTATAGCATCGTTGCTTGCCATGGGGCATCCGGTAAAAGCCATCGCACCTATGCATGGTGAAAAGGAGATGGGATATAAACGTATTCTTGAACAATTACAGTTGTGTGAAAAATTCGGTATCCTGACGGCAACGGTGGATAAATACCTCCCGTTACTTACGGTGTCATCGAAATATGATGATCTGGAAGACTGCTTCATGGTGGTGGAATGTATCATAGAAAACCTGTCCATAAAGGAAACTGTTTCTAAAAAGATTGCAGCAGTCGTAAAAGAAGACACGATACTTGCCAGCAACACTTCGGCTATACCCATCAGCATTTTGCAGAAAACGGTGCCCAACCCTCAACGGTTTATAGGTATACATTGGGCAGAGCCCGCGTTTGCCACACGTTTTCTTGAAATTATTTGTGGTAATCAGACCAGCGAAACTACAGTCGATGCAGTTGTAAAGCTGGCATTGAACTGGGGTAAGGAACCAACTGTAGTCAGAAAGGATATAAGAGGGTTTATTACCAATAGGCTGATGTACGCTATATACAGGGAGATACTTCATCTTGTTGCGCAGGGTCACACCAGTTTTTCGGATGCCGATAAATGTTTTCGCTACGATGCCGGATCCTGGATGACACTGATGGGGATTTTCAGGCGAATGGATTACGAGGGGTTGAAGGACCGTTACATCACCTATAAAAATATTTTTCCATTACTTTCAAACAGTGATGATGTGCCGCCGCAAATGCAAAAAATGGTAGATGCCTATTCGCGTGGTGTACAAAACGGAAGAGGTTTTTATTCTTATACAATAAAAGAGGCCTTGCAATGGTCGAAAGCGTTCTCTGAGTTTAACAAAGATATTTTTCATCTGGCCGCCAATTATCCTGAACGTATGAATGAAGATCAAACGAAAAGTTAAACACCGCTATGAGTAAACCAATCTACGCTGAATCGGCTAAGCTGTTGAAGAGGGCGAAAAGAGTGCTGGCGGGAGGTGTTTCATCCGAATTCAGAAAGTATAATCATCCCCATGCTCTTTTTTATACGCATGGAAAGGGCAGCAGGATATATGATGCCGATGGAAATGAATACCTTGATTTTACTTTAAGCCAGGGCCCTTTGATACTGGGGCATTCGCATCCCGAAGTGCTGAAAGCAATAACAGATTATTCAAAGGACGGACAATTATACGCCGGGCAGCATAATAAAGAAATTGAACTGGCAGAAAAACTTAATGCCATAATCCCTTCGGCAGAACTGATGCGGTTCTGTCTCGACGGTTCCACTGCCATACAAACTGCATTTCGCATAGCGCGGGCAAAAACCGGCAAACAAAAATTTATAAGATTTGAAGGCCATTACCACGGCTGGCTGGATAATGTAAGCTGGGGAAATTCCGCTCCTTCATTAGACAGCATGGGTGAGCGCGAGGCCCCCCGGGCGAATCCCTGGTCTAAGGGCATGGCTGACAGTACAAAGGGCGAGTCTGTTCTTTTGCCGTGGAATGACCTGGCGCTGGTTGAAAAAACGGTAGCCGGTTTGCACGAAGAAATTGCCGCTATCATAACGGAGCCTGTTATGTGCAATAACAATTGCATTGAGCCGGTTCCCGGTTTCCTCCAAGGGCTTAAAAATATCTGCAACCGATATGGCATTGCGCTCATTTTTGATGAAGTAATTACCGGGTTCAGGCTCGGCACGGGTGGCGCACAGCAGTATTTTGGGGTTGTGCCCGACATATCGGTGTTTGCTAAAGCTATGGCCAGCGGTTATCCTATCAGTGTGGTGGCAGGTAAATGGGAGTGGATGCGGATGCTGGAAGATGGCGCCGCTATTCACGCCGGTACAATGAATTCCGGGAATGCTACGGTGGCAGCAGCATTGTCAACTATAGAAATATTAGAGAGAGAAAATCCTTACCCACGCATGTTCGAATTGGGAAATTTTTTTATAGAAGGATTAAGAAATATAGGCCGTGAGACGGGACATAATATGCTCGTGCAAGGACCTGGTCCTATGTTTTGTATTGCCTTCACCGATGCTGACAAAATAAATGATTACCGGGACACTTTCAGTTGCGATAAAGTGAAGCTTTCAGGATTTATTGCGGCCATGCATGATCGCGGTATCAGGATTATTGGACGTGGGCTTGTGTACATTAGTGCGGCTCACACTCAAAATGATATTGAACAGGCCATCGCTATCGCCAGGGACGTTTTAAAGGGTTTAAAATAACAAGAAGAATGCAGCAATTAAGTTGTAAGAATATACTGGTAGTGGGTAGCGGCAGGCTGGTATCGGGTATAGTGACAAACCTGTTGCGATCGGCAGCAACGGTGTATTTCGTTTCGGATAATGCATTGCAGGACAGGCAATATATCGATGATAATATAGCCGACTGGAAACGGTATAAAAATAGTACAATCGGCACGGGCCGGCTTAAGTTCATATCGTCTGTGGCAGAAGCTATATTGGCAGATGTCGCTATATGTATCACCGAAGAAGACCTTTTATCCAAACAGCAGTTGGTTCGCCGGTTAGAAGAACATCTCGCGCCAGAAGCCATCATCGCTGTTAATACTGAAAGTTTCCTGTTGGAAGAATTGCAGCAGCAAGCAAAATACCCGGGGAGAATTATTGGTTTAAATTGGTGTGATCCCGCGCACACTACGTCTTTCCTGGAAATTATTGCGAACGATAAAACGCCGCATTTGATCGTGGAAGATATAGTAACTGCTGCACGGAATTGCTGGGGTAAGGATCCTTATGTCGCGTATTGCGGGTATAGTGTGAGGGCCCGTTTGATGGCGGCGCTTGCACGGGAAGCTTTTTATCTGGTAGAAAATGGCTATGCGTCTGTTGAAGATGTTGACCGTGCATGCAGGAATGATGCGGGTTACTACCTTTCTTTTGCAGGCAATTGCAGGTATATGGATTTAATGGGTACTTATGCATATGGGCTGGTCATGAAAGATCTGAATCGCGAATTATCGAAGGCCTGTGGGCTGCCTGCGTTTTTTACGCAGCTTATACATGATGGTAAAGAGGGAATGGAAAGTAATATGGGCTTTTACAATTACTCCGAAGGCGCCAAAGAGCAATGGGAAGAACAGTTCAGGAAATTCAGCTTTGAAATAAAAGATATTATTGAAAAATATCCTTTCAACTATGCAGGAGAGGAAACGGAAATAGTCAATTCGAAAATTACACTTAATGAATAGACATTTCATTTTTGACGCGCACCTCGACCTGGCGATGAACGCTATGGAATGGAACCGCGATCTTACGCGCCCGCTTGATGAGATCCGGCTGAAGGAGATGCATTTGAAGGATAAAAATGACAGGGGAAAAAACACGGTATGTTTGCCTGAACTGCGTAGAGGAAAGATCGGGTTGGTGGTAGCCACCCAGCTTTCACGCGTAAACGCTGCGGGAAGCGCTTTGCCGGGGTCAAGCTGGAATTCTCCACAGCAGGCATGGGCCATGACGCAGGCACAGCTTGCCTGGTATCGCGAAATGGAAGTGATGGGTGAAATGGTGCAGATCGCCAACCTGCAACAACTGGATGCACACCTGCAGTTGTGGAACGATGATTCTGTTCCGGATGAGAAGAAACCTGTTGGTTATATACTCAGCCTGGAGGGAGCGGATTCATTGGTAGATATTGCTTACCTGCATAAAGCGTATGAATATGGATTGAGAGCAATAGGACCGGCGCATTTCGGTAAAGGGCGTTATGCGCCGGGAACGAAAATGGAGGGGCCTCTTACTCCGATGGGCATTGAATTGGTGAAAGAAATGAGCAGGTTGAAATTGATATTGGATGTCACTCATTTAACAGACAAAGGATTTATGCAGGTGATGGATTTATATGACGGACCGGTATGGGCAAGCCATCATAACGCCAGGAAAATAGTACCGGCGCAACGCCAGCTTAGTGATGAGCAAATAAAATTGCTCATTGAAAGAGACGCGGTAATAGGTGGTATGCTCGATTGTTGGGCAATGGATATCCGGTTTATCGATGCTGTGTCAGATCCCTGGCAACTGGATATACGCCTCGAAAATCTCGTGGATCATTGGGATCATATCTGCCAGATAGCAGGCGATAGTTTGCATGTGGCTTTCGGAACCGATCTCGACGGCAATTTCGGAACAGAACAATCCCCCTGGAACATGAATTCAATTGCCGATTTGCAGAAATATCATGAGATATTGTTGAAAAAAGGTTATAAAGAGGAAGATGTCGAAAATATTTTTTATAAAAACTGGTTGCGATTTTTGAGGAAGGCCTGGAAGTGATTTGAAAAGATGAATTACCGGAACCGGGATCAGAAAATTTATAAGATTGATTGCATATGAATTCTTTTTTAGCAGGGGCTGCCCAGGTTGATATTACACCACCGTTAGGAACTATCATTAACGGCGAGTTTGTTGCATTCTATGCGCATACCATTCATGATCCTTTATACTCGAAGGCCCTGGTACTACAAAATGCAGATACTATACTGGCTGTTGTCATTGTTGACATCTGTGCGATGGATAAAGAGTTTATATCACAGGTAAAAAATCAGATAACGGCGCTTACCGGTATCGTTGCTGAAAATATTTTAATAGCGGCCACTCATACGCATTATGCCGGCTCAATACTTGATCTGCTGGGAGGGCCCTGCGACTTGGCCTACCGTAAAAGCCTGAGCGGCAAAATTGTGCAATCTGTTATGGATGCCATGCAGCGATTAAGCCCTGCGAGGATCGGGTTCGCATCTGTCAATGTTCCTGAGCATGTAGTATGCAGGCGATATTATATGAGGCCGGGGTACAAAGCTTTGAATCCTGTTACAGGCGGCCTGGATATAATAAAAACAAATCCCGCAGGGGATGAATCGTATATAGACAGGAGAGCATCAGTGGTTGATCCGGAATTAAGTGCCATCGCTGTACAGTCGGTGGGTGGAGAATGGGTTGGGCTGCTTGCCAATTATTCCATGCATTATGTAGGCGATTGCAGGAATGGAACGGTGAGTGCAGATTATTTTGGTGTGTTCGCAAGATATATTGCTGTGAATCTGAATGCAGGAGAAAATTTTGTTGCCATGCTCAGCAATGGCACCAGCGGCGAAGCGAACATCTGGGATTTTTTACAACCCGGCCGTTATCCCGAAGGCGAACATGAAAAAAAGGAATTGATTGGCAAAGACCTGGCCCGGAAATTGGCTGGCGCCCTGAATGATATTGAATGGCAGGAGAACCCCGCGTTGGCTGGCGCTCTGCAGTTCGTAACGCTGGGGGTGCGGAAACCATCCGTCGCAGAAGTGGAAGCAGCAAAGAAAATTGTAGCACAAACTGACTACCGTTTAATAAACCCGCTGCTCCCTGAATCCATGCCGAAAATCTATGCCCGGGAACAGGTACTTCTGAACGAATATCCTGATACTATCGAATTTCCTATACAAGCGCTCAAAATAGGAAACATTAGCATCGGTGCGCTTGGTGGTGAGTTTTTTGCGGAAACCGGCCTTTCGCTTAAGCAGCAAATTGCTACCGGTAAACATTTTACCATCACGATGGCAAATGATTATACCGGATATATTCCTCCTGCGCATGAAATACAAAAAGGAGGATATGAAACCTGGCGGTGCCGGAGCAGCCATGTGAAAGAAGAAGGGGAAAGTGTGATTAGAAAGAGAATATTGGCATTAATCCATAGCCTGTTTACTGAGAAAAGGAAATGCATCACAGGTTGTATTCTTTTCATTATGCTTGTTGTCTGCAGTTGTACAGGGCCGCGTAAATTTTCATATAACACAGGAGCGGATACTATTAATCATATCGTGCATATGGGGCAGTCGTTGGGAGCAGGCGAGCAGTCGTTACCTGTTGTTACAGATACGGCTACGGGTTATGGCAATTTCCGGTTTGCTATGGGCACGCATACCTGGACAGCGAATAAACATCCCGATAAGCCGGAGTTGAGGGATGCTGCCGGCTTTTCTTTTGTTCCGCTTACAGCCGTGCAAAGGGGCGCGGAAGGTGAAACGATCGCCAGCGGCCTGTGCGACCATCTTACTGAAACTACGCGCAAACTTCATACTAAAGAGCTGCACTTTTTATTTAGTTATGCCGGCCAGGGCGGCAGATATCTCCGGGAGTTGGATAAGCTTCACGATGATGCAAAAGATCCGAGGGCCGGGAACCGGAGGTCGGGTGGTGGATATTACAGCACTTCAATGGATGATGTAAAAAGAGCTAAGAGAACGGCCGATTCTCTGCGAATGAGATATTCTGTTTTCGCTGTGACCTGGATGCAGGGCGAGGCGAATGCAGCAGGAAAGATGAATCGCTGGGATTCGGCACTCACGCTTAGTCAGGCAATTGAAACCTATAAAGAAGATTTGGTCCGGTTGAAGAATGATTATCAAAAAGACATCCGTTTTATTACCGGTCAGAAAAAAGCGATACCCTTCTTTACGTATCAAACAGCGGGAAATCTTGCCGGTATGGCACAAATAGAGGCATGCGATGAGCAGAAAGACATGTTTATGGTCGGCCCCACTTATATGCTTCCCAATGCAGAGAACAGCCATTATTTCTCAAGGGATAAACTGGTGCATGGCGATGGCATACACCTTACGGCCGACGGCGAAAGATGGCTTGGAGAGTTGTTTGGAAAAGTGATGCGGAAAGTAGTTATCGAAGGGAAAAACTGGCAACCCCTCCGGCCTGTAAAAGCCTGGTATAAAAAAGCTGAACATGCAGTCTTCATCCGGTTTCATGTTCCGGAGCCGCCTGTTGTAATTGATACTGGCTTTTTACCCAAGCAGGAAGAAAGCCTTGGTTTTAGTATTTATAATGATAAATCCGGGAAATATGTAATAAGGAAAGTGGAGGTTGTTGAAAAAGATCTGCTGAAGATTTCACTTGCTGCACCTGCAGACGGCGCCGCTCCTTCTCTTGTAAGCTATGGCTTGCTTTCAAAAGCTGCTGATATATCGCAACCGGTAAAGGCAGTCCGATACGGTGTAAAGGGAAAAGACGGGCACGAGTCGATTGAAATAATATTTGAAGGGAATATTCTTAATGAGGTCGCCATTCTCGGTAATGAAGGGGTGTTTTATCTTAATAATCTTATAAAGGATAATGAAAATTTCACGAACCTCATCATCCGGGAAACTTTTTTGGACGGAAAAGGAAATACTGTATTCAGGGGAGAGGCGGATGATTTACGCAATAATATCAATTTTCTTCCGGGCCAGCGCTGTTATACATCCCGCAGATTTTCTTATGGCAATATTCGTGACGCTGACCAGGAAAAATCAACTTTCTGCTTTAAAGATGCCATGTATGGCAAACGCAGAGGCGAACCTTATCCCCTGTATAACTGGTGCATCGCCTTTGATAATTTAAAAATTGAGCCCCTTTAGGTATATCGTTTTGTAGCTGTGCATTATCCGGAGATGGAAAGGGAAATGTCCTCCCGTAATATTGTAATTGCCTGTTGCCTGAAAAATAGTATTAATAATGTAAATAAAAGTAGAAGAATTTCAGTATCGGTAAAATTAAATTTGGGAACTAATTTATTGTTAACGATTGTATTTGCATTATGACGACATGTTTTGCCAATCCTCTTATTTACCAAACTTTTTTAAAACTGCATTTATGACAAAAAAAATCTCTGAATACTTGGATTCATTGTATTCAAGTTGTAGGGTTCCCCGTAATTTAACAGTATTACTGCTCTGCATTTTTTTCAATATTGCTTCTGCGCAATCCCAGGTTTCGGTCAGAGGTAAAGTGATGAATGAAAAAGGGGAGGCATTACCTGGTGCTACAGTTCAGGTGAAAGGGAATGCGGCGACCACACAAACCAAGGAGGATGGTATGTTCATAGTTGCTGTTCCTGGTTTGAACGCTACACTTATTTGCAGTTTTGCAGGCTTTCAGACAAAGGAGATAGGGCTGGCGGGGAGATCTGAAATTAATATTGTCTTGTCAAACAACCCGGGCACTACCTTGTCTGATGTTGTAGTGATAGGTTATGGTACGCAAAAGAGAGACGCGGTAACAACATCCGTTACGAAACTGGATACGAGAGTGCTGGAGAATATTCCCTATGCGAATATTGCCACTGCGATGCAGGGTACGATGCCCGGCGTAAAGGTGCAAACCACTTCAGGTCAGCCCGGAAGCGCCCCGCGTGTGATTGTCAGGGGAGGGACTTCCATTAATAATCCAAATGGTGCGGCACCATTAACAATAGTGGATGGGGTGATCCGGACAATGAGCAACCTTTCGACCGACGATATTGAGTCTGTACAGGTGCTGAAAGATGCTGCATCGACTGCTATTTATGGTGCGCGGGGCTCTAATGGAGTGGTTTTGATTACAACCAAATCCGGAAAGGCAGGTAAAACGCAGGTTACCTATTCATATGATTTAACTGCGTCTGATGTAGATCGTTTACCTCAGTTGGCCTCTGCAGAAGAGTATATCCGGCTGGGAAGATTAGGCACAGTCTCTGTAGCACGGAAATTACCCGCTTATCTGGGCCGGCTTAATCAGCCCCTTGGATATGGAGTGGGAAATGATTTTACAAAAAATACGGATTATACCACACAATATTTAACGGAAGAGAACAAGGGTAAATTAAACGAAGGATGGCAAAGCATGCCCGATCCTGTGGACCCTTCAAAAACCATTATTTTCAAAGAGACAGACTTTCTTGCGCTGGCGTTACAAAGAGGCATATCGCATAATCATCATATTGGTGTTTCGGGAGGAACGGAAAAGGCCACATTCAATGCGGGTATCGGCTATTTAACAAGTGACGGCACTGCCATCACTACATTTTATAAAAGTTTGACGGCAAACCTGAATGGTGATATTAGAGTCAATGATAAACTCAAATTTTTTGGCCGGACATTGTTTGGACAGGCTGTCGATAATCGCCTGGTGTCGGACAGTTATACATTCTGGGGCGCGGGTACCCGCCCGACCGCTAAGTATGCGTATGAAGATGGGACATTAGCGCCCGGCAGAATAAATCAGGGAAATCCTGCTTACCACATGAGAAACAGGGATGCGGAGAACAGAACTTATAATATTACGCTTTCAACGGGCGCCAACTGGGGCATATTGCCGGGATTGACATTTGATCCAATAATATCCCTGAACACTACCATGGGTTATTCCCGGTCGTTCCAGCCGGCATATGGCAATGGAAGCGGTACGGTCAATTCTACAAGAACCGCTACAGCTTCCGATAGCAGGTCCCTGCAAACACAGGCAGATGCTGTTTTTTCCTATACTAAATCAATAGCATCCAATCATAATTTGGATGCGAAAGCCGGCTTTTCTTATTTTAAAAGAAGTAACTATTCTTTTGCCGCAACAGGTCAGGGCGCTTCTACAGACCTTATCCCTACTTTGAATGCTTCCGGGCAGCTTGTCAGTATGAGCAGCACGTTGAGTGATCAGGTTATCCTGGGTTATTTTTCCAGGATTAATTATGACTTTCAGAGAAAATATCTTCTCTCACTGAATATGCGCTATGATGGTGCATCCAATCTTGGCGCAAATCATAAATGGGGCTTCTTCCCCGGTATATCTGCCGGTTGGAATGTAGATAAAGAAAAATTCTGGAAAGCCCTCCCTAACAGTTTTTCCCGGCTTAAGCTCAGGGCCAGCTATGGGATAAATGGTAATATCAGCGGGCTGGGCGATTTCACGGCGCAGGGTGTTTATGACGTAGGTGGCCAGTATGCCGGAGGGCCTGTTATAAAGAATACCGGCATACCCAATTCCAATTTACAGTGGGAACAATCAAAAACTTTAAATTTTGGAACTGACGTAAGCTTTTTCGGGAACAGGATTAATATACTTTTTGATGTGTTCCGGAGAGTGACGGATAACCTGCTCACTACCCTGAACCTGCCGTCCTCCACAGGTTTCACGGGCATTCTCACAAACTATGGAAGCCTGGAAAACAGAGGTGTGGAGCTCGAGCTGAATGCGAATGTATTACCGCTTTCGTCCGATTTCCAGTGGAATGTGGCATTTAATGCAGCTAAAGTGAAAAATAAAATTCTTCACTTACCGGCTAATGGAGTAAAAAATAACAGAGTGGGCGGTTATTATGTATGGGACCCGGGTAAAAAAGACTATGACTGGTTAGGAGGTTTGCAGGAAGGAGGAAGAATAGGGGATTATTATGTATATAAACAAACCGGTGTGTATGCCACTGATGCAGAGGCTGCCAACGCGCCAACGGACATGGTATCGCCAACAGCAGATAAAACGAAACATGGCGGAGATGTAATCTGGCTGGATAATGATGGAAACGGTGTTATCGACACAAAGGATATGGTGTATGTCGGCAATCAATATCCTGTTTGGACAGGAGGCTTTTCCAGCTATTTCACGTATAGGAATTTAAGTCTCTCTATCCGCATGGACTATACTACCGGCCATACGATATACAATTATGGAAGAGCCTTTTATGATATTAATCTCGATGGAGATAATGTAATGACAAAGCGCATGGCGGAATTATCATGGAAAGAGCAGGGAGATATTACGAATGTACCACGTTACGACTGGCAGGATGCTTCTGAATACAATATCAGGCGAGGCAATTCTGAATACTATGAATCCGGTGATTACCTGGCGCTCAGAGAAGTGACCATTGGGTACACTCTTCCGGTGCGCCTTCTGCAGCGGCTTAAAATAAACAATTTAAGATTAAATGTAACCGGTAATAATCTGCACTATTTCACGAAGTTTCAGGGACTCAACCCGGAAGACGGCGGACAGGAATTTGGGCGGTATCCTATCCCCAGGAACATAATATTTGGTTTAAACATTACATTATAGTAAATCAGTAAATTATGAAATCACTTCATATAGCTATCGGGTATTTAACCCTGTTTGTAACTTTTCTTTTTACTTCCTGTACAAAAGATCTTGAAACCAAACCGAAAAGTGTAATAACCAGCGCTTCATTCTGGAAATCCGAAAATGACGCCACCGGCGTGCTGAACGGCATGTATTCCTATCTGAGAGACATGAATAAGATGACTTACCAATTAGGTGAGGGCAGGAGCGAAATAATGACTTATGGTATAGCCGGATCCGGAGGCTATGATCTTTTCTATAATAACACTTTAAACCCAAGCAACCTGGCGGCCCAGGGAAATTATACATCGGGAGTGGATTGGAAAGGATATTACACTGCTCTTAATGCGGCTAATTTGCTTATTAAATATGTTCCTCCGATTGCATTTGCCTCTGCAGATAATAAAAACAGGATATTGGCACAGGCATATGCCACAAGAGCATTTGTGTATTTTGTGATGGTAAAAACATGGGGAGAGCTGCCAATACGGACTGAACCTACAGAAGGATATGATGCAAACACAACATTCGTTGAAAGATCTTCAGTGGAAAAAGTATTTGAGCTCATTAAATCCGATATAGATCAGGCAATTCAGCTTTTCCCGGATTATGCTATTCCTTCAGGCAGATATATGTGGTCCAAGCCTTCGGTGAATGCCTTAAAGGCAGATGTGTATTTGTGGACGGGAAAGCGTTTGAACGGTGGAACAGCCGATTTTACTACGGCTTTAAATGCCTGCGAAGAAGTGGATAAAGGAGATGTTTCACTGCTTCCGCGGTTTTCAGATATCTTCAGCTATGGCAACAAAGGAAATAAAGAAACCCTGATGGTGCTTCGCTTCCAGTTATTGGAGCAAACCGCTGTATTTAGCTATTTCCGGGATATGTATATGTTCGGAGGGTTGATGCCGAGCGGAGTGACACAATATACGCGCGATTTTATCGGAATAAACACCGGCGGCGGGCATAGCGTATGGAGCCCGTCGGCGCTGATAAGAAATCAATTTACCAGGGATGACTCAAGAAGAGATGGATCTTTTTATGAAATATACGATTATCAGAGTCCCACTGATTCAACCTATTTTACAGCAGCTGTATTAAAAGGCACCGGCGCAATCAACAGCGGTGGTGTAAGGGAATATGTCAGTGATGTAATCATTTACCGGTATGCTGAAGTGTTGCTGATGAAAGCTGAAGCGAAAAATGCTCTGGGCCAGGATCCGTCGGCTGAAATAAATGCGGTCCGGCAGAGGGCCTATGGAGAACATTATAGTGATCATATTTTTGCAAGCCTGGGTGAAGAGCAGAACGATGAGATAATTTTAAAAGAAAGATTATTGGAGCTTGCGTTCGAAGGAAAAAGATGGTGGGATCTTTTACGCTTTGGAAAAGCATTTGACATAGTGCCATCACTCCAGGGCAGAGAGGCAGACACCTACTTGCTGTTGTTCCCTATATCCACCAGCACGCTTAGCCTGGAGCCATTGGTAAAGCAGAACCCGGGATATGAATAGTTGCCTGCCGATTCCTAAGCCATCGGAAATGCTGAGCGTTATTCATTCGGTGCCGCAGGTAAGAATCTTATCCGGGAGCCTGGTATATTAAACTTAGTACGATGAACATAATATCAATTATTAAAAACGTATTTTTTCTAAGCGTATTTTTCTTAATTAATTCCAATGTATCCGCGCAGATATGGAAAGAAGCGCCGTTACACCGCCTTACAGCGGAAGAGTATAAAATGACCCTTGACTTCTGGGCTAAGAAATTTAAGGACCGGTTAACTGTGGAAGAAATCGGGAAAACGGCTGAAGGGACAGGCATCTTTCTCCTGAAGATAACGGATAAAAAGACTCAGGATAATAATAAGCAGGTCGCTCTTATTTCAGCCTTGCACGGCGGCCCTGAACGTTCCGGCACAACCGGAGTGCTTGCATTGACCGAATGGCTGCTGAGCGATGACAGGGAGGCCATTGAAACAAGACGTAAACAGGTGGTGCTGGTGATCCCGATCATTAACCCTTACAGTTATTTTGTAACCGACAAATTCTATAATTCTAAAAATATAGATCCATATACAGCAGGGGGCGCCTCGAATTGGGATTTTGAAACGCTTACCTACAAAAAAGCCGACGAGGTTCCTGAAGTGATGGCTTATCTTAAAGTGGTCGACAAATATAAACCAGAAGTAAATCTTGATCTTCACGGAACGGGTCTGCAGGAATATAGCAGGGAGCAGATTGAAGAGAACAAGCATCTAAGCTATAGGGGGCAGATAATGTTTGAAGTTACGGGAACAGCATATTCCAACTCGGTTTTACGACCATGGGACTGGCGTATAACCGAGGCTATGGTGGAAGCAGGAAAAGAAGCAGGATTTCCTACCGACCGCGCTGAAGCAGATGCGCAGCAAATGCAATGGATACCCGGAACCGCAAATGCTGAAGGCCAGGCATGGAGAGGGCGGCCACAGTTTTATTTAGCACAATATGCCTATTTAAAATATCATACATTACTGGCTTGCCTGGAAGTTGCCTGGGAAGAAAGTGCGGTTGCGAGGTCGAAAGGAATGCTCAGGCTTGGAAATAAAGTGTGGCCCGGAGAAAAAAGGGAAGGCTATCCGGTAAACAGAATTCATGGATTTGTTGGCAGATATGTTACGCCATGGGGTAAGACCGCACAGGCACTTAGAGAAAGCCGGACTGAATTATGGCAAAAACAAGCATCATTTTCACATGGGGTGATATACCCGGAAACGGAGAAAAGAGCAAGCTTTGTAGTGGGGCTTACTTCTGAAGGTTCTCAAATGCTGAATGAGAACTTGCAGGTTTTTGTAACCAATCTAAAAAAATATCCCGATATTAATGCGGATGCGATAGATTCCTTTATCAGGAAAGGGCCGGAGATTAAACTGGCTTTTGAACGGGGGAAAAATACCAGCTTTCAGAAAGGGAGAATAACCGGAGGATTTGGATTACGTTTAAGGTTGCCTTATGCTGATGCAAATATTGGACAGTTAAGGTTAAATGGACATTTGCTGAAGCCGGGAGCTGAAGATGGTTACGAAACATGGATTGGCGACGGTTATCGGCAGGTGCAGATAAATGTGCCGCCATCAAAAGCAGCCAACATGGATATTGCCGTTGTGACCTGCGAGTATGATACAAAAACGAAAAGAAATCATGGGTGGACACCGCCCAGGGAAGTGCTAAACAAATTGAAATAACAGTTGTTTTATTAAAAGCAAAAAACTACATATCAGGTTTTGGGGCGTATTCGTGCTGCTGTTGAACAGTATTTCCGGATTTGTGCAGCCTTCCGCAGTTTTGCAGATTGGCAGTAACCGGGAACTTTTCGTTGATCAGTACCTTATTGAAAAACTGAATGGCGTTACCCAGGAGCTCCATAGTCCGCATAATGAAGGTATTGTTTTTACGTTTGATAAGCCCTGGGAAGGAAATTTCTGTGGATACGGCACCATTATAAAAGATGGGACGCAATTCAAATTATACTACAGGGGAGTGAGGGCGCCTGGCAGGGATGGTAACGATAATGAAGTAACCTGCTATGCTGAATCTTCGGATGGCGTTAACTGGAGTAAGCCTGATCTTTTCCTCTATGAAATAAATGGAACGAGGAAGAATAATGTTGTACTGGCGCATGCAGCCCCGGCCACACATAATTTCAGCCCCTTTTTAGATGCAAATCCCAATGCAAAAGCCAGTGAACGATTTAAAGCCCTGGGCGGAGTCGACAGGACAGGGTTATTTGCATTTGTATCACCTGATGGTATTCACTGGAGAAAAATTCAGGATTCTGCGGTCTTCAAAACCGGCGTTTTCGATTCTCAGAATGTATCTTTCTGGTCGGTAAGCGAGCAACAATATGTTTGCTATTTCAGAACATGGAGTGATGGAGGGTTTACACAATACAAAGGTTTCCGGTCTGTCAGCCGGACTACTTCTAAAGATTTTATACATTGGTCGGCCCCGGTGAAAATGACTTTTGGAAATACTCCTCTCGAACATTTATATACCAATCAAACGAGCCCTTACTTCAGGGCTCCTCAAATTTATTTATCTGTCTGCGCAAGATTTATGCCCGGAAGACAGGTTGTGACAGAAGAACAGGCTAAAGCTCTCGGTGTGAATCATGATTATTTTAAGGATTGTTCTGATGCTATATTCATGAGCACGAGAGGTGGTTCTGGTTACGACAGAACATTTATGCAGTCATTTATTCGCCCCGGGATCGGCCTGGAAAACTGGGTATCGCGTTCTAATTATCCGGTATTAAACATAGTTCAAACCAGCGCTGACCAGATATCAGTGTATGTAAATGAAAATTATGCGCAGCCCACATCGCATATAAAAAGATATTCACTTCGGATAGATGGTTTTGCCTCATTGCATGCAGGTTTTCAAACAGGAGAGGCAGTTACTAAGCCTTTAATTTTTAACGGGAAGGAATTAGAGATCAATTATGCCACCTCTGCGGCCGGATATATACGGGTTGAAATATTGGATGCTAAAGGAAAACCTTTGCCCGGTTATACATTTAACGATGCCCAGGAAATTATCGGTAATGAAATAAAACGAATTGTTTCATGGCGTGGGAAAGAGGATGTTTCTGCGCTTGCCGGAAGGCCGGTTAAGTTGAAGATATATTTAAGAGACGCCGACCTGTACTCATTAAAGTTTAATCAGTAAAAAACACTTTATGTCTGCATTAAATATTCAATCCCTGAAATCATCCTTTGATAAGGACGGGTATGTATTTATTCCCGGTTTTCTTTCCCCCGGAGAAGTGGATGTTTTGAATAAAAACATGCAGCGATTTATTTTGGAAAAAATACCTGCCATGTCTGCCAGCCACTATTTTTATGAAGACGAAAATGATAGTAGCACACTCAAACAAATGCAGGATCTGGAAAAGTACGATCCATATTTTAAGGCAATGGCGGTGGATAGTAAATTTGAAGCAATCGCAAAGGCTTTGCTGGGTGAGAATGTCATTTGTAAAACGGTAGAATATTTTAATAAACCTCCGAGAATAGGAAAACCTACACCTCCCCACCAGGATGGCTATTATTTTATGCTGGATCCGCAGCAGGCGGTTACCATGTGGCTGGCTCTTGAAAATGTAGATGAAGAAAATGGCTGCGTAAAGTATATAAAAGGTTCTCATCTCAAAGGCATGAGAACGCACGGACGTACGGCTACGCTCGGTTTTTCACAACAGATCATTGATTTCGGAACTGAAGACGATTTGAAAAATGAAATAGCTTTTCCTGCTAAACCCGGCGATCTGCTGGTACATCATTCCCTTACTATTCACAGAGCGGGTGCAAACACAACTACTAACAGGACAAGAAAAGCAACGGGACTAATTTATTGGGGAGAATCAGCAAAGGAAGATAAGCAGGCAAAAGAAAGATATGCGCAACAGTTAGCGAAGGAACATGTAAAAGCGTGAGGCGATGAATAAAACTGCCCTGCCTGAATATCCCGAAGCCATTGATGTACATCCCGTATTAAAAACGCGTAACTCCTTTTATCCCTGGCTGGTAGTGGCTATGCTGTGCGTTGTAGGACTTTTGAATTACCTCGACAGGATGATGATTACCACCATGCGTAGTTCCATTGTGTCCGAAATCCATATGACAGATGCACAGTTTGGCCTGCTCACATCTGTTTTTTTATGGGTATATGGCTTTCTTAGCCCATTCGCAGGATTTATTGCAGATAAATTCAGCAAAAGCAGGATCATCATCATTAGCCTTTTGGTATGGTCTGCTGTGACTTTTTTAACAGCATATGCTACCAGCTTTGAATATCTCCTGGCTACAAGGGCGCTGATGGGCATCAGTGAAGCATTTTATATCCCTACCGCTATGTCATTGATCATGGATTACCATCGGGGTAATACCAGGTCATCTGCCAATAGTGTACACGTAATGGGCATTATGGTTGGCCAGAGCCTCGGGTTTATAGGCGGCTGGCTTGCGGAGGATCATACCTGGAACTTTGCCTTTAATATATTGGGCAGCATTGGGATAGCGTATGCAGTTTTGCTTATATTCGGATTAAGAGACAACAAAGAGCCTGACCGGACAGCGACTTCAGTTGAAGAGAGCGGCCTGGGAAATAAACCGCAGTTTTTTACAGTGATCAGGTATTTGATAACCAACAAAAATTACCTGAAAATACTGTTCACGTGGAGCGTGATTGGTATTGTTGGTTGGGTAATCGGTGGCTGGTTGCCAACGTTCTATAAAGAAAAATTCAACCTATCACAAACGATGGCAGGTGTCTATGCCACAGGTTATTTTCATACGGCTTCAATCATTGGGGTATTGGTTGGCGGTTTCCTGGCAGACAGGTGGAGCAGGGCAAACAAGTATGCAAGAATAGTATTGCCTATGATCGGTTTATTTATCGCCTCCCCTGCAATTTTTATTGCCGGGTCTTCTGCTATTCTTCCGGTAGCTGTCATTTTTTTCATGTTATATGCATTCACCCGTATCTTTTCAGATGGTAATATGATGCCGATACTTTGCATGATCGTGGATCAAAAATACAGGGCAACCGCTTATGGATTGTTGAACCTGTTTGCTACCGTAATTGGCGGGGTAGGAATATACGCCGGCGGATATCTCAGGGATATTAATATAGACCTCGGATTATTGTTCAGGATTGCGGCGCTGTTGTTAGCGATTGGCGCCTTATCGTTGTATTTGCTGAAGCGATCCGTGAAAAAAAATAAGACTGGGTAGCCAGGATCGGGTAAATGAAAAATAAATGTATTGCGTTCGAAAGAATGATAGAAAAGGTCTAACGCCTCAAATCTTTATATGCGGAAAAGTAAAGTATTACAAAAATTAAGGAGCGGAAAAAGGGTCAGTTGCATTAAGATCAATCTTTCCGATGCCAGGGCATGTGAAATAGCCGCGCTGGCAGGTTTTGATTGCGTGTGGGTGGACCAGGAACACATCGGCCAGGATTGGTCGGTACTTGCAGCGGAAATATGGGCAACCAAAGCACACGATACGGATATATTGGTGCGCGTGCCAAGAGGGGCATACAGTGATTATATCAAGCCACTTGAGCTGGATGCCACCGGTATTATGGTGCCACATATTATGAGCCTGGCGGACGCTAAAGAAATAGTGCACCGTACCAGGTTTTATCCCGCTGGCAGAAGAGCGATCGATGGAGGAAATGCAGATGGCGGTTATACCGCAATGGATTTTAATACATATTTAAAAGAGGCCAACGAACAACGTTTTGTAGTGCTCCAGATTGAAGATCCTGAGCCATTGGATGAGCTCGAGGCTATTGCTGCCTTACCCGGATATAATATGTTGTTTTTTGGGCCCGGTGATTTCAGCCAGGGCATTGGCGCTCCCGGCGAATGGAACCATCCCTTGCTGCTGGAAACAAGAAAACGTATCGCATCGCTGGCAAAAAAATACGGAAAGTTTGCAGGCACAGTCGGTGGCCCGGGCAACCTGCAGGAACTGAATGAGATGGGATACCAGTTTGTAAGCGTCGGTGCAGATGTGGTGGGGCTTAAAAACTATTATGCCTCATTATTGCAGGCATTTGATAATACTTCATCATCAGGCAACAATTCTTACATGGAAAAGCAATAGTGTATGCAGAAGCGGAATTTAGGGAGCACGGGAATACAGGTTTCTGAGATTGCATTCGGTGGCGTGGAAATTGGTATGCCTTACGGTATTGGAGTGAATAGCGTGGAAGATATGCTTACGGAAAAAGAGGCTGTTGATTTATTACATACTGCAGTTGAAATGGGTTTTAATTTTTTTGATACTGCCCGCATGTATGGGCTGAGTGAAGAAAGAATGGGCAGGGCATTTAAGCATTGCAGGAACCAGGTGGTGATTGCTTCTAAATGCAGACATTTCCGAACCGCGGATGGTGCATTGCCGCCGGATGCAGGGATTAAAAAAGATATTCAAACTTCGATAAACGAAAGCCTGCGGGTGCTGCAAACTGATTTTATTGATTTGTATATGCTTCACCAGGCAGATACGGAAATCCTGGAACGGCAGGTGATAGCAGAAGAAATGCTGCGTTTGAAGGAAGCGGGTGTGGTGAGAGCAATCGGTGTGTCTGTATATACTACAGAAGAAACCCGGAAAGCCATCGTATCAGGCGTATGGGATGTGGTGCAGCTTCCATTTAATCTTATGGATCAGCGTCAGCAGGCTTTGTTTGATATGGCAGCAGGAGCCGGGGTGGGAATTGTTATACGCTCTGTTTTAATGAAGGGGTTGCTGAGCGAAAGGAATACGGCATTGCATGAGAAGCTGGTACATGTTGAAAAACATATCCGGCAATACCAGGATCTTTTGAATGGCAGTTTTAAATCCCTGCCCGGGCTGGCGGTGAAATTTGCTTTGTCATTTCCACAGGTGTCGTCCGTGCTGATTGGTATTGATAAGCCAGGCTACCTGGAGCAATCACGTGCGGCGGCGGATGGACAATACCTCAACGCCGAACAATTAAAGAAAGCGCAATTATTGGCTTATCCTGAACCGGCATTCTTAAATTTACCGTACTGGGACAAGATGGGATGGTTGAAGTGATATCCTGAACAGTTAATTAATTCAATATATCAATGCTGAAAATAGGTATTATAGGTATGAGTATAGGGAATGCACATCCTTATTCATGGTCCTCGATCATCAATGGAAAATATGATGGACGGGAGATTGCAAAGACCGGGTACCCGGCTGTCGCAGCCTACCTTGATGCCAACAAGGATACATTGGGTATTCCTGGCGCGAGGGTAACACATGTCTGGACGCAGGATATCAATGTTTCAAAAAGTATTGCCGTATCATCGGGCATCACTCATGTTGCAGAAAATGCGGAAGATATGATAGGAGACGTAGATGCGGTGATACTCGCCCGTGACGATGCGGAATTTCATGTGACAATGGCGAAACCTTTTATTAATGCCGGCCTGCCTGTGTTTATTGACAAACCGTTAGCCGTCAACCGTGCAGATCTTGAATGGTTTGAAAAGCAGCATTCAGAAAATAAGTTCATTATGTCCTGCTCATCCATGCGTTACGCTGATGAATGCCGCGCAGTGAAGCAGGATCTGGCTGCATTGGGTAAGCTGGAACTTGTAACAGCCGTTGGTAAAAAGGACTGGCTGAAGTACGGGGTGCATATGGTTGAAGCCATTGTTGCTACGCTCGATGACCTGGCAGTAACCGCGGTGCAGCATTCAGGTCAGAAAGGCAAGGATGTGGTGCATCTTATTTTTGAAAACGGGTTGCCTGCCACAGTTCATCTTTTTATGGATATTTCAGGTACTTTCCAGGTGAGTTTTTTTGGCCGCCAGGGGTGGCGTATGGCGGAAATCAGGAATTCATATTCTATGTTCCGAAATAATATCATCGAGTTTGTGCGCAGCGTTGAAGAAAAAATTCCGAGGATAGAATTTTCAAAAACCAGGAATATTATTCGGGCTGTTATTGCTGCCGAAGAAAGCAGGCAGGCCGGTGGAAAGATTATCCAGTTAAAATAGGTAGAAATGAATGTAATGAATCTGTTTAATTTGAAAAACAAGATAGTACTGGTTACCGGTGGCGCTGGCAATTATGGCAGTTCAATAACGGAAGGTTTGGGTGAAGCAGAGGCTACAGTCATTATTGCTTCGCGTAATAGGGAGACAATTGGAAAAGCCGTAGCGGATTTTCGTGCAAAGGGGTTGGATGTGCATGGTATGCAGGTGGATCAGGCGAATACGGACTCTGTACTTGCGCTGAGGCAAACTATTATGGAGCAATTTGGAAGGCTCGATGTTTTTGTGAATAATGCCGTAATAAGGCCAATGAAAGGATATAATGCACCCATTGAACAGTTTGATGAGTCAATGAAGGTTAATGCCACGGGTATGATGTTTATTTTGCGTGAAATGACAGATCTGATTATTCAATCGGGTGGCGGGAGTGTTATTAATATTAGCTCAATGATGGGTATGTACGCTCCGGTATATGCTAATTATGATGATATTCCCGGCATGGCTGATATCGCACCTGATTACTGCTTTCATAATGCCGGATTAATTATGCTTACGCGATTCATGGCTAAAACACATGCAGGTAAAAATATCCGGTTTAACTGCGTCAGTCCGGGCGGTTTGTTTAACGGGCAGCCTGAAAAATTTGTAGAAAACTATTGCGGAAAAGTACCGTTGGGAAGAATGGCAAATAAAGATGATATAAAGGGTTTGATTGTATTGTTGTCTTCTGAAGCGGGCGCATATATCAATGGTGAGAATATATTGATCGATGGTGGATTATATGCATGATATGCAGCCGGCGATCATCATGTTTTCCCGCTTCTGATTATACAGTTATGGATGATTGCTGTTAGGGTTTCCCATAGAGTGTCTTAAATTTCCAACATCCTGCGATATTCCGTCGGGGTCATATTTTTTAGCTTTTTAAATTGCCGGTTAAAATTGGCAAGATTATTAAATCCGCTTTCATAGGCCGCTTCTACAATGTTTTTGGTCGGATCACTCAGCAGTTTGCAGGCATGCCCTATTCTTATTTCTGTCACATATTCCATAAAAGTTACGCGGTAATGCTCTTTGAAGAAATTGCAGAAAGTGGTTGTTGCCATATTGGCCACTGCGGCAACTTTATTAAGGCTGATCTCACTGTCAAAATTCTGCATTATGTATTCGGTGATATTATTAAACCGGCCCGACTCACGGAGTGTGCTGCCGCTTAAAAATGCAGGGCTGGCCAGGATTTCGTATTCCCTGGTTGTTGCCAGGAGGTCAAAGATCGCAAAGAGCATACTCAGCCGCTGAAGCCCGCTGGCAGTGAGGATCTGCTTCATGAGTTCATTTATCCTGGATCTTGTATGGCCTTTTATTTCCAGGCCGTAAGCAGACAGTTTCAATATTTTTTTGAATGCTTCGATTTCAGGAAGCTGCAAAAACTTTTCTCCCAGAAAATCTTCGGCGAAATGAATTACAATTGCATCTGCGGCATTTTTGGTATTGCTGTTAATATATTCTGCATCATTGACCCATACATGCGGTAGCATGGGTCCCATCAATACCAGGTCTTCTTCATTGAAATAGCCAATATGATCACCCACCATTCTGCGCCCCGTGCTTTTGGTAACTAATACCAGTTCATACTCCGGGTGATAATGCCAGGGGACCGGAAAAAAATGTCCTTGTTCCCGGAACACAATGAAAGATTTATCAAACTCCTTGGGTAACCGGTATTCGACTGCTTTCATCTTTTCTGTTTGGGCGTGTGAAGATGCTCAATATACGCATTTTTGAGAGGACGGGACAGAGCAGAGTTGAGCAAATAACAGCCAGGGATATTGATCCCCGACTTTGTTGTTTCCGCACTGGTCCTGGCAAAATTTAGGCAGAAGTATCAGCAAAAAACGTTTCTTGCAGTATGTCAGTTCAACCAGGGGGAGAGTCATTTGAATTACCTGTGCATTACAAGGGGCGGGAAAGCGAGGTGCCGTGCCGATTGGTGCTCATGGGATACACGTATAAGATATACGTGCAGATGGGTGAGCATGAAATTATTTTCGAGCCGGATGAAGAGCGGCATTTTCGCGCGGTGATGGAAAATGCGGAGGCATTGAGTTTTGGTCCAGCGGTCATGCCAGATTGGACCCCAGAAAATCGATAGGGCGTCAAAAGGGATCAGCCGGACGAGGCTGCGCCGGAAAAAGTTTACCATTAGAAAACTTTTTCTACATTTGTTTAATGTTTAATATTATTACCCGAAGCACATTGCTGGAATATTGTAAAAAATATCCGGCAGCGTCCAATGCATTAAGGGAATGGTATTATGAATTGATCAAAGCCGAATTCAGGAACTTCAACGAGCTAAAGAAGGTATATGGGAACGCGAGCCTGATAAAAGGAGACAGAATCGTATTTAACATTATGGGCAACAAATACAGGTTGATAGTAAGGATTGTGTTTGAATATGAAGCAATACAAATTAAATGGTTTGGCACTCATAGAGAATATGACCAGGTGGATGCGGCGATGGTTCAATTTAAAAGAAAATTAAAATGAAACTCAAAGTGATTACCAGTAAAAGAGAATATGAAGCGTCCCTTGAATGGGTGGACAAGATGTTCGATAAAAAAACAAAACCAACATCGCCGGTGGGAGAGAAATTGCAGGTAATGCTTATTCTGATTAAAGAGTATGAGGATAGGCATTATCCCGTTCCTCCACCTGATGCTATCGAAGCAATCAAAATGAAAATGGAGGAAAAAGGAATAAAGAATAAAGATCTTGTTGGAAAGCTTGGTTCGAAAGGATATGTCTCAGCTATTCTAAACAAACGTAAACCGCTGACATTGCAGATGGCAAAATTATTTCACGAAGAATTGGGGGTGCCAGCAGAGTCGCTTCTTGCCGCTGCTGCATCCAGTAAGGATAGGTGAGCAAGGTTCATATTTATACTGAAAATCGCACAAACCATTATATCGGTCAGTTCCGAATGTTATGCGCTTTTCGCGTATTTCTGACCTAATTTCGCCGGAAAGCATCCACCAATATGATTCAACTGGAAGATACCCTGCTCAGCAAATATGCGAAAGTGATGGTGCATTATGCACTCAATAATGGACATGGCATCCGCAAAGGCGATACAGTATTCCTGGTAGGCCAGGAATGCACGAAAGATCTTTATCTGGCCATTGCCCGCGAGATCTATGCGGCCGGCGGCAACCTGATCACTAATTACCAGCCGGATAATATCCGCGAAAAAAGCCTTGCCCGCTACCTGCTGGAAAACGGGTCTGACGAACAGATTGGTTTTTTTGCAAATCCTTACTGGAAAGGCATAGTGGAAGCTGCCGATCACATTCTTTTTATTATCGCAGAACCCGATATCCATTACCTGGAAGGATTGCCTGCGGCAAAGATCAGCCGCATGCTCAGCGCTCGTGCCCCCTATATGCAGATGCGCGAAAAAAAGGAGCAGCAGGGAAAGCTGTCATGGACCCTTTGTTTGTACGGAACACCGTCGATGGCTGCAGAAGCAGGACTTTCCCTGGAAGAATATTGGGAGCAGATCATCGAAGCCTGCTATCTCCGGGAAGATGATCCCGTGGCTAAATGGAAAGCGGTGCAGAAACAGATCGAAGACATTAAGGATAAACTCGACGCTCTGCCGATCGAAACACTGCATATCAAAGGTGATGACGTGGACCTCCATATCCGTATCGGCGCCAATCGAAAGTGGTTGAGCGGCGGCGGTAAAAATATTCCCAGCTTTGAAATTTTCACTTCTCCCGACTGGCGCGGCACTCATGGCACCATCCGGTTTAACCAGCCATTGTATTATGCAGGAAAAAGGATCAGTGGCGTGTCATTGCAATTCGAAAAAGGTATTGTTGTTGCCTCTTCCGCCACAGAGAATGAAGCGGCATTAAAAGAGATGATCGCACAGGAAAATGCTGACAAGGTCGGGGAATTCTCCCTGACCGACAGGCGTCACTCCCGCATCACGAAGTTTATGGCCACTACACTGTTCGATGAAAATATGGGCGGCGAATACGGCAACACGCATATCGCGCTGGGAAATGCGTATAAAGACACCTATCCGGGTGATATAGCTGCTGTGACAGAGGAGCAATGGGCTGATATGGGCTATAACAGTTGCCCGAAAGTGCACACCGATATCATCAGCACCACCGACAGGACGGTCACCGCAACACTTTCCGACGGAAAGAAAAAGGTGATTTATAAGAATGGGGAATTTATGGTGGATTAGTTACCCCTGCGATGCTGGGCGATGTCAAAAGGCGAACTCAAAATTATGATACGCTAAACAGCAAAGAGACCGGTTAAAAGCAGGATTGACAGATTGATAAATTGCAGACAGTTTTGGCAAACCGTATGACATTTTACAGGAATTCCACAATTACTTTTGCCTGGCGTGGGCATATGGTTTAAAATTTAATCTGCATGAGACTAATAAACAAGGTGGCTATCATTACAGGCGCAAGCCAGTCTATTGGAAAGGCTGTTGCATTACGCTTTGCGGAAGAAGGCGCCAAAGTGGTGGTTAATTATCACTCCAGGCCCGACCTTGCACAGCAGGTTGTGGATGCCATTAAAAAAGAAGGAGGTGAAGCCATTGCCTGCCAGGCCGATGTTTCAAAGGAAGAGGAGGTGAACCGCATGATAGCAGAAACGATCCGGCGATTTGGAACGATACATATTCTCGTTAATAATGCAGCGATCGATCCCAGGAAGATATGGCACGAGATCTCCGTGGAAGAGTGGGATCATGTGATGGGCAATAATGTGCGCTCACAATTTATCTGCGCCAAAGCCGTATATCCTTATATGAAACAGCAGCAGTATGGAAAAATAGTGAATGTTTCTTCCGTAACATTCTGGACAGGCAAAACGAATTATGTTCATTATGTGGCATCTAAAGGCGCTATTATCGGCTTCACCCGCGCACTCGCAAGGGAACTGGGCAACGAGCACATCACCGTAAACTGCATCACTCCCGGCGCAGTGCTTACCGAAACGGAAATTGAAAAGGTGGGATCACGGGCGGCGCAGCAGGAAGCCACTGAAATGTTGTCGAAATTGCAGGCGA
Organism: Flavitalea sp.; assembly: GCA_044224935.1. GTDB lineage: Bacteria > Bacteroidota > Bacteroidia > Chitinophagales > Chitinophagaceae > Flavitalea. Next base: position 11,582 of record JBGAJL010000033.1, on the reverse strand, counting down.
TTCCCCGGCGAATGGTTACAAACGACCTCGTAGGGCTATTCGTATTCCTTGCTTCCTCCGAAAGCGACTTTATCACGGGGCAAACCATTAACGCCGATGGCGGCTGGATGATGCGTTAGCGTTTGTTCATGTTAACCGCGTTATAAATCCCGAAAACCGGGATACATTTTTGCGAAACGTAATATCTATTTTTATTGCGGGGAACTTAACCCTGGCACAATGCGCCTGCTACCTTATTCGGCAGTGGAAATTTTATTCAGCGATGCAGGGAGATTAATATCATTACAGGCATGAACACGGATCAAACGACATCTTTTGCTTCGATAGAAACATTGGTTAATCTGCCGTGGTACACCGAAGGGCCCGTGTGCGACAAAGACGGCAATATTTATTTCACTACATTGAAAGGAGGAGTGATTATGAAGATAGAGCCGCACGGTAAGCTGTCAAACTGGGCGAAAGCAAAATGCCCTAACGGACAGTTCATCCTTCCCGATGGTGACCACCTCGTATGCGACAGCGATAATAAATCCGTGAGCCGCTATTCCGCAAACGGAGAATTTAAAAAATATGATATCAAAGATACCTGCGATAATCATCCTGTTCATACTCCCAATGATCTTGTGGCAGACGCTGCCGGCGGCGTTTATTTCACCGATTCGATAAGAGAAACCGGCAGTGTGTTTTATTATTCACCTCACGGTGATGAGAGACGGGTGGCCGGCGGCATTGATTTTCCTAATGGCATCGCTCTTTCGGCCGACGAAAAATTATTACTGGTAGCCGAAAGCTATGCTAACAGGATACTGGTCTTTCCTATACAATCTCCCGGCATTATTGAAAAAGGGAAAGAGGTGTTTGCAGCACTTCCCACACATCCTTCGGGGGAACTGATAAAGAACCTGCCCGATGGGATAAGGATCGATGAGAAAGGGAATGTGTGGGTAGCGCACTATGGCATGCAGGCCGTGCAGGTGTTGTCGCCGGAAGGGATACTGATCAATACTGTTCGTACGGAATTTCCGCTGACCAGCAACCTGTGCCTTGCGGGAAATAGCCTCGTGGTAACGGGCGGTTATGAGGAGCCCGGGCCCGGAGGCCTTTCGAGAATTAAAATAAAATAACGGTAATGGACAGACGACAATCGATAAAAACGCTTGCACTCGGATCGTTCGGTTTAACCACCCCGCTTGCATCCTGGAGCCGTGAAGGGGAAGCGGCAATAAAAATTACACAGGAACCAAATGAATATGCGCCCCCGGTAAATCATACCCGCATTCCGGGCGAATATTATTCCGGACTGCATCTTGTTGCCGATGGCCGGTGGCTCGATCGCTTCGCCGGATTATTACCTTCCTATGTCAACAAAATTGCGCGCGACGATCTGAAGCCAGCGGCGCTTGTAGAAAGACTTGCTGCGGGTGACGGGCTGATCTGGATCGGAAATCCTGAAGGGATTCCAAAAGAATTGTCTGTAGGATCATTTAATTGCTCCGATGCGGAACTTGAGATTGCGCCCGTCGAAAATTCGCCTTTAAATACCAGCGGCTTAAAATTTTCATCCTCACGTGCGCACTCCGCTTATATCGCTCCGCCTAAAGAAATGCCCAATCATAATATCGATGAAGAAGTGCGCGCCGATTTTTTACCGATACTCGAGGCGCGCGACAGGTTGGGCAATGTTATCGGGTATCCTGGCATATTGATGAGTTATTATGCACCTTCTCTTGCATTGGGAAGGTTCAAAGGCAGCGAATGTTTTTTCTTTTTCCTGGAAAAATCTTTTGAGGCGCTGGATATACAAAGCTGGAAAATACTTTTTGAAAATATTATCCGGCGAAGAAACAGTGGTTTGCAGGTAAAAGCTTTTACTACAAATTATGCATCCTATCATGCCGGTGAGCGCGTGCAGGTGACTACCCGCATTCAAAACAGCAGGCCGGAAGCCGTGTCGCTGACCTGCCGGTATTACCTGAAGGGGCCGGCCGATAAAAACTTCCGGCTGTTAACAGAAATGAGGCGCGTGCCTGCCGCAGAGAGTGACACGGAAGCGCTGTGTGATTTTCGGCCGGGCCCAACAACGGGCCTTTGGACCATACGTATGGAAATGCTCCAGGATCCGGTGCAGGCAGAACTTCTGGCTATTGAAGGAAATCCTGTCGTGATCGATCGACGCGATGTGGGGTTCATGGTATTGCAGCAAACCCTTCAAAGCGCTTCGATCATAGCATTCAACGGCCCTTCGATCGTAATAGATGGGCGGGAAGGTTTTTGGGCGGGCACACATTATTATCCATCCACATCCTGGTGGGAATGGGTGTGGCGCGATTTCCGCCCGCTGAATGCAGCCGAAGATTTCAGGGCGATCCGGCGTGCCGGTTATCGTATCGTTCGTGTGTGGGTAGACCCTGTAATTGATGAGCCTGTGTTGCGTGCAATAGATGTGGCAATACATCTTGCTGCGCAAAATGGGATCGTTCTCGACATCTGCATTTTTACGCAATGGGCCCGCAAAATGGGTTTTGAACGCTCTTCCGGTGAACAGGTGCTTTTTGAATACAGGGGTGCGCGCGATTTTAATATTGTTAGTTTTTCGTTGCGCAATCTCAATCTGCAACGGGAATTTGTAACCATACTTGCGAAGCGGTGGAAAAACACAGGTAACATTATATATAATCTGGCGAACGAAGTGTATATAAAAGATCCCGATCGTTCGCAGATGGACGAAGAAGTATTGTCCTGGAAAAATATTCCTGCACAAAACGGAACAGAGCGGGATACATTATTATTCCGGCGATGGTCGAATGAAATGACTGCCGCGATCCGCAAAGCAGGTGGCAAACAGCCGGTGATGCCCGGGTATATGTTTTCAACGATGAATGGGGGAGATGTTTACCTGGCTAACGAAGATGCACCTGTATTGCCCTGGCATTGTTATCTCGGTCCTGAGCAGACCGGCCTGACCGTGCAATATTTTGATCCGATCGCCTCTAATCGCCCGTTGTTGCTAGAGGAATTTGGATTCGGAAAATGGAACCCCGTAAAAAATTATGATGGCAATGCGCATTATGCATTGGGCGGCGGAGCTGCCGGCGCGATGTCTTACGAATGGGGGATAAGCTGGCTGGCCCGCGAATCGTGTTACTGGCCGTTGCCCCTGCGTGAAGCATCTATGGACAAATCTCCCGATCCGCGCTGGTTTGCGCCTTACCTGGAATTAAATAAAACCTGGCTCGAACGCGGCGTAGGATTATGTCCCACGCCCAGCGGAACAGGGTATGGTTCCATTTATCATGGCACTGTTTTTCCGGCTGCTGCGGCAGTTGCGCTGGGCCGGCTTGGCCTTATGGGCAATGGCCTGCAACGTGTTTCCGCTAAAGAAAAGGTATACGTGGTTGTTCCGGCCGTACATCCCGAAGCATTATATGCAGTGAAAGAAATATTGTCTGCATTGTGGTCGGCAAAAGCCATATTTGGTATATGGCAGGAATCGAAGCTTGGTGATCTTCCATCATCGGCAAAAGCAATTCTTTGTCCGCATCCGCTTACTGAAAAGGCGGCCCCCATATTGCAATCGCTTAAATCGAAAAATGTGCAGGTGTTTGATGGCATCGAAAGCTGGAAATCCTGCAGCGCACTGGAAAAAGTATTCGTTTCACCCGGAGAAAAAACACAATTGCTTTCGCGGCGCACTTTAAATGGAATTTTATTTACCCTGGTTGTTCAACAACCGGAGAAACAGGTGGAGATAAATTATAATCATTCGGCAGTAAAACTTGGCATCAATGATTTCGGATTAATACATCTTGTTTCTTCCGGTGTAAATATGCTGGAGGGTACGGGAGAGATGAGGATCAACGGACAGTTGTTTTGCGCTATTGATGGAGAGCGGCTGATCGTGCGTGCAGAAGGAGAGAAAAGCCTGCTGCATGCACAGCAGGTAAAACTGATAGTAACGGGCCCTTCACGGATTTCTTTTGCACGTTCCATCCGTTCGGTATCCGTTGGTGACGGAACCGGGGTTAAAAAGCTTCCGGTCAACCGGCCGGTGACGATGAATCGTGATCTTGCTATTGATGATCAACTGGCGCGATATATTATTTATGTTTCTTTTGAATAATTAATGAATACAGACAGCTATGAATAATTCGCAGTATGCACAATCTGCCGCATTGTTGGAAAGAGCAAAAAAAGTACTCGCCGGCGGCGTTTCTTCGGAATTCAGAAAATATAATCATCCGCACGCTATTTTTTATACACATGGTAAAGGGGCATACGTTTCTGATGCAGACGGAAACGAATATCTTGATTTCACATTGAGCCAGGGACCGCTGATCCTGGGACATTCACATCCGCACGTGATTAAAACCGTTAATGAGTACGTGGATAAGGGCCAGCTTTTCGCGGGGCAGCATCTTATGGAAATAGAGCTTGCCGAAAAGCTGCAGCAGTTGATTCCCTCTGCCGAACTGATGCGTTTTTGCCTCGATGGCTCTGAGGCGGTGCAAACAGCCTTCAGAATCGCCAGGGCAAAAACCGGGAGGCCAAAGTTCCTCCGCTTTGAAGGACATTATCATGGATGGCTCGACAACGTTGCCTGGGGAATTTCCACGCCCAGTGCAGAGGCGTTGGGAAGCCGCGAAGAGCCTAATGTGTTTCCGTGGTCGGCAGGTATTCCTGCGCAATCGAGAGATGAATTTATTGTGCTTCCCTGGAACGATGCCGAGCTATTAAAAAAAACGGTGACCAAACATGCGCATGAAATAGCGGCTGTCATTACCGAGCCCGTGATGTGTAATAATGGATGCATCGTTCCCCAGACCGGATTTTTGCAACAGTTACGGGATATCTGTACGGAAAATGGTATAGCGCTGATCTTTGATGAAGTAATCACAGGATTCCGGTTGGGATTGGGAGGCGCGCAACAGTATTTCGGTATTATTCCCGACCTCTCTGTTTTTGCGAAGGCTATGGGCAGTGGCTACCCGATAAGCGCAGTGGTTGGAAAAAAAGAATGGATGCAATGGATCGTCGATGGAAAAGTAATTCATGCGGGCACTATGAATTCCAGTAACGCCACCGTAGCTGCCTCACTGGCAACTATCGAGGTCCTGGAAAAAGAGAATCCCTATGAACGCATCTTCCGTTACGGACAAAAATTGATGAAAGGGCTGCAGAAGGCTGCTGCTGATGCAGGCCAGCCATTACTGGTGCAGGGGCCCGGGCCCATGCTTGGCACTGCGTTTACTTCCTTGCCCGCTATTAAAGATTATAGAGATACACTTACCTGCGACAGGGTAAAACTCGGAAAGTTTATCGCAGGATTGCACGACAGGAAAATACGCGTAATAGGAAGAGGATTGTGGTATATCAGCGCCGCTCATGTCGAATCCGAAATTGATCACGCGATAGATGTTGCGGCGGAAGTGCTGGGCAGTATGAAATAAATTTTTAAAGGGCATTCATTTTTTTAGTTAACTGCCTGATAATTTTCGATAACCTCACAATAGTTTACGGAGAACGCTCATGTTAAATTTACTTTAAGCACGTTAGGTATCGGGATTTCATTCTGCTATGCTAACGATTCTCACTTGCTTCATCTAATTATTAATCTGATTCAAATGAACAAAGCCAAAATTATTTGCGCCCTGTTGCTATGCTTTCTTTCCCGTATGTCTGCCATGGCGGATCATGTTTATCCGGAAAAGCACAATAAAAGTGATTTTATCACCTTTACTAATGTGCTTTCACCGATCACCGGCTCTGTAAAGGATAAAAGCACCGGCGAGCCTCTCGCGGGCGCGGCCATTACCGTAAAGGGTTCTAAGGCATCAGCTGTTTCTGACCAGAATGGAAATTTTTCTATCCAGGCTTCCACCGGGGATGTGCTCATTGTTAGTTTTGTAGGGTACGAAACGCAGGAGGTCAGGATTGAATCTTCCAGTGTTTCGGTCCTTCTCTCCGTTAAGAGTAGTTCCAGTATGGACTCTGTTGTATTAATCGGTTATGGAACACAGAAAAAATCGGATCTGACAGGAGCAGTCGGAACGGTGCGTGCAGCGGAAGTGAAAGAACGGAATGTGGCATCGGTGCAGCAGAGCCTTGCCGGTCGTGTTACAGGTGTTGAAGTGAATGTCAACTCCGGGCGGCCCGGTGGTAAGAATAATGTCCGCATTCGCGGATTCAGTTCAATTAATTCATCTAATAACCCGCTGTATGTGGTGGATGGTGTGATGTTGCCGATGGGCGATAATACCATTACCGGAAGTTCAAATTACAGCCAGTATATCGATTATATTAATCCCGAAGACATTGCTTCCATCGAGGTGCTTAAAGACGCTTCGGCTACGGCTATTTATGGTGCAAGAGGCGCCAATGGTGTGATACTGATTACTACGAAGAGGGGAAGGCCCGGCGAATCGAGAGTTACTTATGACGGTGGATACAGTGTTCCTACGATCGGGCCGAACGCGCCGCATTATCTCAATGCCGAAGAATACCTGCACGTGGAAGATGTCGCTTACCTGAACATGCAGAAATTTGATCCTGTCGGATGGGCCAACGGGAACTTTGCATTCAGAAACCCGGCCCTGGCGAGAACCAATCCAAAACTATTCGATGCACAGGGAAAGCCTTTGTATCATACCGACTGGCTGAAGGAAGCCACTCAAAGCAAACTGTCGCAAAATCATCAACTGGGATTCAGCGGCGGAAAAGATGGAACCACCTATTCCCTTTCGCTGGGATATCGTGATGATGAGGGCCTGGTCAAATCTTCCTATCTCAAACGCTATTCCGCAAGGTTCGCCGTTGATGACCAGATAAAGTCATGGTTAAAAGTGGGAGGTACATTAAGTTATCTCACGCAGGAAGAAAATCTCATCGACCAGGACTACCTCGTTGTGCGGACCATCGCCGAAGCGCTTCCGTTTATCCCTGTAAAATATCCCGACGGCAGTTGGGCCGATAACCGCGATTATCCGAATGTGGAGGCGCAATACAACCCGGTTCATTACCTGACCGATAGAAATTGTATTGTTAAAACACAGAATACGATCGGCAGCTTTTTTTCCAATATCAATCTTACAAAGGATCTTGAGTTCCGCACGGTAGTGGGTGCAAATATTATCCGGTCCGATCTCAACACCTATACGGGCAAATCCTTAAATCCTTCCTTATCAGGCTCGGCAACGCAGGCTATGAGCACGATTTCTTCCTGGTCGGTGGAGAATTACATGACCTATAATAAAAAGATAAACAGGGACAATTCGATAAATGCGGTGTTGGGAACATCATTGCAGAAAACAACTCAACTCGGATTTTCGGCTTCTGCATCCGGCTTCTCTTCCGATTATTTCCAGACGAACAATCTCGGTGCAGGCAGCGTTCAGTATGGTGCATCAACTGCTAAATCGAGCTTCAGTTTCAATTCGTATTTCGGCCGTTTGAATTATGGATTTCAAAACAAGTACCTGCTGACTGTTACAGGCAGAATAGACGGCTCATCAAAATTCGGAGAGAATAATAAATATGCATTTTTCCCGTCTGCCGCGGTGGCCTGGAAAATATCTGAAGAAGATTTCCTTGCCAGCAGTAACGTAATCTCCAATATGAAATTAAGAGCAAGTGTCGGCGTTACGGGTAACTCGGAAATACCTCCTTATTCTTCGATGGCTATCCTCAGCTCTAATTATGCGGATATCGTTAATGGGCAGCGTGCCAGCGGCACCGGGATCGCGCGATTGGCTAATCCCAATTTGAAATGGGAGAAGACCACGCAGAAAGACCTGGGTTTTGAACTGGGCTTGCTGGGAAACAGGATTAATTTTGAAGCTGATCTGTATTACAGGAAAACTACCGACATGCTTCTCGATGCACCGGTGCCCACCTCTTCAGGCTATGCGGCAATTACCAAAAATATAGGCTCGATGGAAAATAAGGGCCTTGAACTGGGTTTGCGCACAACGAATATTCAGACAGCAAATTTCAGCTGGCAAACCACTTTTAATATTTCCATGAACCGGAATAAGGTGCTTAGCCTGGCTACACCCGGAGATATTTATGGTGTGGGCGGAACATATTTTATCAGCCCGACAAATGTGATCAGCGTTGGACATCCCGTAGGATCATTCCGCGGCCTGGTACGACTGGGCGTGTGGAGCGAAGCCGAAAAAGATGAAGCGGCAAAGTTTACCAGCTATCGCGGCGGCCTCCCTATTTTGCCCGGCGACATCAAATACCTGGATGTTAACCACGATTATGTGATCAACGATGAGGACAGGATGATCATCGGAAATGGAAGTCCCAAAGGCTGGGGCTCCTTTATCAATAATTTCACCTACAGGAATTTTGATTTGCTTGTCGACATTCAATACATGTATGGAAATGATGTTTATGAACTAAGCACCGGCTCGAGTGAAGACCGCGTTGCGCTTGCAAACAGCTATAAGAGCGTACTTGATGCATGGACGCCCGAACATGAAAATACGGTAATTCCCCAGTGGCGCGATACAAGAGCGGGATACATTATCAATGAAGACACCCATTGGCTGAAAGACGGATCTTTTATCCGCGGAAGAAATCTTTCACTGGGTTATACTTTTTCAGGCACTACCGCTTCGAGAATGAAACTGAACAAGCTCAGGGTATATGGTTCCGTTCAGAATGCATTTCTTATTTGCAGCAAAGAGGTTCACTGGGATCCCGAAACCGTAGGTTCAACATTTGGAACCGGTGCTTTTGCGCAGGGCCTGTCCTACTATGCTTATCCCAAATCGCGGACATTCACTTTAGGAGTAAGCGTGGCTTTATAAATTTCAAATAAAACTGATTATGAAAAATATAAATATTCTGATTTTCGGGGTGATGCTGGTGGCTTCGGTTTTCAATACAGGATGTAAAAAATTTCTGAAAGAAGAAAATCCTTCTAACCTCACACCTGACAATTATTTTACCTTGCCCGAGCATGCAGAAGCCGGGCTGGCAGCCATTTATGCCGATACGCGGTTCATGTGCCATCCTGCTGCTATTTTTTCATTCAACTGGCAACTGCTGGATGCGCCTACGGGTATCAGCAGAACGGAAAGCACCGAAAATACGAACCTGTCTAACCTGTATACGCTGAACTATGATGCAAATAACCTGCATGTAGGACAATGGTGGAGCAGCCTTTATCATTTAATTGCCAATGCTAACCTGGTTCTGGCAAAGGTGCCCGGCATTAACCCGATGGATGATGCACAAAAACAAAAAGTGCTGGGACAGGCGCATTTCTTACGCGCCTGGGCTTATTTTTATGCAGTAAGGATGTGGGGTGATATTCCATTGATCTCCGAACCGCAGACCGCATCCTCTCCTGATTTTTTACCTACCAGGAATTCACAGGAAGATGTATATAACCTCATCGTCGACGATCTTAAAGCAGCAGAAACTGCAGGGCTGCCATGGACAGATGCGAGCGGGCATGCATCGCTGGCCGCCGTTAAAGCCGAGCTGGCAAAAGTGTATTTAACCATGGCCGGCCAGCCTTTGAATAAAGGAACCAGCTATTATCAGCTGGCAGCCGACAAGGCGCTTGAAATTATTACCTATGCCAATGCGAATCCCACGCAGATCGCGCTGTTTCCAAACTATGGCGACCTGCATAATGTAAATAAGGAAAATGTGCTCGAGCAGCTTTTCGAGATTCAGTACCAGGATGGTATCGATCCCAACTCCAGCCTGATCAATTTGCTTCCCAACTTCAAACCGGTAACGGTATATGGCGTGTATGGAACCGGTACCACGGTTCCCACACAGGATTTTATTAATTCATATGAAACAGGTGACCTGAGAACGAAGACCCGTGAAGGATTCTTTTATTCGGATTATTTTACAAATGGCAGCGGCGCATTATTCAGTTTGGGCGCCAATTACCTGTTTAAATATTTTGATGTTGTTTCATACGGCACACAGAATGTCCAGGGGATCGGCAAGGAAAACCTGAACATGATGAACATTCGCTATGCTGAAGTTCTTCTGACTTACGCAGAAGCGCAAAATGAAGCAAACAACGGGCCCAATGCCGATGCATACAACGCATTCAAACAGATCAGGGACAGGGCGCAACTGAGCACTCCTTCCCTGGGTTCATACAACCACGAGACGTTCAGGGATGCTGTGCTGAGAGAACGCTGGCATGAGCTCTGTTATGAAAACGTGACATGGTTCGACATGGTCCGACTTCGGAAAGTGTATAACGAAATAACAAACGGCTTCGATGATTTCGAAGGGCATACCAACAGGAACTCCAATCAGAAATTACAGAAAAAACACCTCCTGTTCCCTATCCCACAGTCTGAAATCTATAGCAATCCGAACCTGACGCAGAATCCTGATTACTGATCATAAAACCATTGACGCCCTATGTCAAAGAAATACAGGATCGGTATTGGAGGTATTTATCACGAATCGAACACATTCGCTGAAACGCCTACAACCCTGCAGGATTTTTACAACAGCCATTTTTTAAAAGGCGCCGGGCTTATCGCTGAATATAAAAATGCTTTTCATGAAATTGGCGGAATGCTGGAAGCACTGAATGAGGCGGAAGTTGAAATTGTTCCCCTGGTATTTGCGGAAGCAACGCCGGGAGGAATTATAACAAAGATCGCTTTTGAAACGCTGGTGGAAGAACTGTTGCAGCTCGTTCGTCAAAACCTTCCGTTCGATGGATTTCTTGTTCCCCTGCACGGCGCAGCCGTTGCCGAAGGGCATCCCGACATGGACGGTGACTGGTTGTCGATGCTGAGAAATGTGCTGGGAAAAAGCGTACCCGTAATCGGAACGCTGGATCCGCATGCCAATGTAAGCGAGCAAATGGTTGCCGCAACAAACGCGCTCGTTTCTTACAGGACCAACCCGCATCTCGATCAGCGACAAACCGGCAAAGCGGCAGCACAGATGCTGCTGAACTGCCTTGATGGAAATATTCGCCCGGTACAATATCTTATCCAGACCCGTGTGGCGATCAGCATCGAGCAGCAAAATACTTCTATGGAACCGTGCGTGTCGCTCTATCAGTTAGCCGGCGAACTTGCACAGCAGGATAATATTTTGTCGATAAGCATCATACTAGGCTTTCCGTATGCAGACGTGAAGGAAATGGGCACTTCCTTTATTGTTGTTGCGGATAATTCACTTTTATCCGCCAGGCAGACCGGTGAAAAACTCGAAGTATACCTGATGAAACACCGGAAGAAATTTGTGGGAGAAAAGTTTTCCATTTCTTCTCTTATAAATAAGATAGCACAATCATCCAAACCGGTACTCCTGCTGGATATGGGTGATAATGTCGGAGGTGGTTCCGCAGGGAATAGCACGTTCCTGCTGTCGGCGCTGGAAAATAACGGGCTCGGGAACAGTTTTATCAGTATTGTCGATCCCCTGGCTGTGGAAGAAACAGGCAGACACCGCATTGATGACTGCTTTGAATTGTCTTTCGGTCAGAATTCAGGCGAAAATAATTCTCCTTACCGGTCGAATGTGCAGTTGCTAAATCGTTTTGACGGGCAGTTCAGTGAAACTACTCCGCGACATGGGGG
>JBGAJL010000032.1:0-37743 GCA_044224935.1 Flavitalea sp. | reverse complement strand
CGCCTGACGGGCATTATCTTCAGTATGAAGACGGCACTCCTTTCTTCTGGCTGGGTGATACAGCCTGGGAACTGTTTCACCGGCTTACGCTCGGGGAAATTGAACGCTATCTTAATAATCGCCAATCAAAGGGTTTCAACGTAATACAAGCAGTTATACTCGCCGAACTGGACGGCCTGCGCACGCCTGACAGGTATGGTCATACGCCACTCGTCAACATGGATCCTGAAACACCTGACGAGGCCTATTTTAAAATGATAGATACGATTATTAGCATGGCGGCAGAACGTAATATGGTGATGGCGTTGCTGCCGACCTGGGGAGATAAAGTCACTCTTGCGTTTGGAGGAAAAGGGCCCGCTGTTTTTACAAAAGAAAATGCTGGTATTTATGGTAATTATCTTGGCAGGCGGTATCGTCATTATTCCAACATAGTATGGGTGTTGGGAGGGGATAGGCCACCCCGGGACAGTTGCGGCAATTATATCGATATATATCGAAGCATGGCGAAAGGTATCCGGGAGGGATCGGGAAAACATACACTTATGAGTTTTCACCCCGGCGGATTAATATGGGAAAGCTCACTGATGGTGCACAATGAGGATTGGCTCGACTTCAACATGATCCAATCCGGTCATGGAGAACGCGACCAGCCCGTTTGGCAAAATATCCTGCGCGACTGGGAGCTTACGCCAGTGAAGCCAACGCTGGATGCGGAACCATGTTATGAAGACATTCCGGTGAATCCCTGGAACAGGGATACCTCTAAAGGTTATTTTAGAGATTACGAAGTGCGCAGGCAGATTTACCGTTCAGTATTTGCCGGGGCCTGCGGAGTAACCTACGGTAATCATAGTATCTGGCAAATGTCTGGCCCCGGTACAAAGCAGCAGGGACATGATGTAGAAAGATATTGGTATGACGCATTGGACCGGCCGGGCGCCTTTCAGGCTGGATATTTAAAAAAACTGATTCTGTCCCGGCCATCGCTAAGCAGAATACCGGACGAATCCCTGGTTGTAAGCGGCCAGGGAAGCAGTAATGCTGAATATGTCGTGGCCTTTCGTGATGTCGACAGCAGCTATGCGATGGTTTATTTACCGGTGGGAAAAAAAGTTGAAATAAGAACGGGATGGATAAAGGCAAAAAAATGGAAAGCCTGGTGGTTCAACCCCCGAACGGGTAAAACAGAAAAATATATTTCGTTTAAAAAGGGAGCAACCTGTGTGTTTACCCCGCCTTCAACGGATTTAAAAAATGATTGGGTACTTATATTGGATAGCGAGGCAAAGCATTATAGAAAACCAGGTATGGAATAATCGATAATAATTTCAACTCCGGACAGAACGCGGCTTTTTTGCGTGTGGTGAATGCTCACAACATAAGCGATGCACAACGGCTACGCTGGAAATGGGGATGAATGCGGGGGAAACACCGGAAGGGATGATATCAAAAGAGGAAGAATTGGTGACACAAAGTATTGAATATTTAAAAAAGTATACATCATGACCAGGATAGCTTTGGTGGGCGCCGGAGGTAAAATGGGCTGCCGCTTAACAGATAATTTCGTAAAATGCCCGCAGTATTTTCTTCATTATTTGGAAATCAGCGAACAGGGTATAGCCAATCTTAAGAAAAGAAATCTCTATATTAGTACCGAAGCATCTGCTATACCCGATGCCGATGTGGTAATTCTGGGTGTTCCTGATGTAGGTATCGGCGTTGTTTCCAGCAAGATTATTCCTATGATGAAAACAGGCGCTATGGTAATGACATTAGATCCGGCTGCGCCGCTGGATGGAGTTGTTTATCACCGGGATGATCTTGGTTATGTGATAGCCCATCCCTGTCATCCCGGCATTTTTAACTGGGAATCTACCGAAAAAGCCTTTCGGGATTTTTATGGCGGTATATCTGCCAAACAATCCATTGTCGTGGCCCTGATGCATGGGACGGAACAACATTATGCGTTGGGTGAAAAAATAGCACAGGACATGTATGGCCCTATAAAACATACACATCGCATTACGCTGGAGCAAATGGCGATGCTTGAGCCTGCAATGGTGGAAACGCTTTCCCAAACAGCCATGGAGGTGATAAAAGAAGGATATGATAAAATAGTGGAACTGGGCGTTCCTGCGGCTGCGGCACGGGATTTCGTTCTAGGACATTTACGTATTCAGATAGCCGTACTATTCAACGAAGTCAACGGAACTTTCTCAGACGCCGCATATAAAATAAGTAAAAGAGCGAAACCAATTTTGTTTAAAGATAACTGGAAGATGATTTTTGATATGAATGATATCAGGCAACAAATAAAAGATATAGTTAAATAGCATTACAGAACTACTGATGATATCCCCGCCACGAAATATATTATAACCGCTACAAGCAGGTTTAATGACGAAAATCTGAATACGCCGCATTTGCACCTATTGATTGTCGTAATCTCGCTCTTTTCAATAACTGAAGAGTGCTAGCTTTACCCAAAAAAGAGTATGCGAAAAATTATCGTTACAGAATTTATCACTCTCGATGGCGTAATAGAGGCGCCGGGCGGAGGCGAAACCACTCATCCCCATGCCGGCTGGCAGCTCAGCTACCGTCATCCCGAAGCAGGGCAATATAAGATCAATGAGCTTGCAGGAACAGAAGCTTTACTGCTGGGTAAAAACACATATGAAGCGTTTGCCAAATACTGGCCCACCCAGTCGGAGCCCGGCTTCGCCGATCCCATAAACCGGTATGCGAAATATGTCGTGTCAACGACTCTCCAAAAAGCAGAATGGAACAACAGCCATATTCTTCGCGATGTGGCAAACGACGTGGCCGCGCTGAAGCGCACCGATGGTGGCGATATTCTCGTATATGGCAGCGCAACACTTGTCAGGGCGCTGCTGCAAAATAATCTCGTTGATGAATTGCACCTGATGATATTTCCTGTTTCGATCGGTGGCGGCTTGAAAATATTTGAAGACAATCGCGAGCTGAAGAGATTCGAACTCAAGAGTTCCCGTGCTTTCGATAATGGCGTTGTCATCCTGGAATACCGGTTACCGGGTTAAATTGTTGGCAGTAACGCTGTCGGATCTGACCTGCGGTCGCGGCGCCTTTAATCTTCCCGACATCGCTATGAATCTTTCTATGCTGAAACGATGCTGCTATGTTGTTCATGCAATCAGAATTGCAAAAGATTGGTGACGAGGTTGATCTGCGAACCGTAACCGGTATTCTTCTCACCGCACAGCGCTATGGTATATGATCGTTCACCTACCAGAAGAATATTCCGGTACACCACCGTATCGACACCCGGGTTGACAGCCCAGATATCATAGCGTGCGCCCGATTCTTCACTCAGCAATCTGAACGCCGTAACCGTTTTATACGTTACAGCAGTCTCTAAAACCGTTGCATCGGAAAACGGTGCATCTTTAGGCGCCACCAGAACATTGTAACTCCCGCCTGTGGTGTTCATATTGGCCACCCTTATCTGGTATTTGTCAACTGGCACGCCATCAGCGATATTATCTTCTGCGAAAACAGATTCCGGCTGTTCTTTTGTGCCAGTTAAGAACAAAGAGTATACTTTTTTATTTGCCATCTCGATATCCGTTGAAAGAACCGGTGAATTGTCTTCAGAGCTTTGAAAGTTTGCCTTTCTCTTGCCGCTGATCACTGTAAGATAATTCAGGTATCTGCCGAATGTGAGCTGGCCGGTATGCAGTTTATTGGACTGGTCCAGGGTAAAGTTAAGGCTGGCATTCTCCCCATCGTTCCAGTAATCGTAAACAGCCAGATTCGAAGCTTCGAAATTTTCAGAACTGACGCCGGTTTTTTTGCACGCAGTTAAAGCGACACACCCGGTAGCTGTAAATGCAACAAATACAAGCTTCAGGTTTTTAAAGAAATTTATATTCATACCAAATTTATTACCGTGTTTATTAAATAGGTTTTCTATTTGTTTTGTATCCATCCGTTCAGATCCAGTTCCCGTTGCGGCAGCGGGCAATTGGTAAAGCTCTCATCTACTCCGCCATAGTTCAGCACCCAGGTCGACAATTTTCTGCTATCCATCTTTTCTTTATATACTCCCCATCGTACCAGATCAAAATGACGATTGCCTTCGCCTACAAATTCAATAGCTCTTTCTGCCATTATTCGCTTCATAAAAGCATCTTTAGAAAGACCGGCAGGCAAATTTGGCAAACCGGCCCTGTGCCTGATATCATTCACCTGTTGGTAAGCTTCTACGGTAGGCCCGTCAACCTGGTTGATGGCTTCTGCATATAATAATTTGATGTCCGCCAGGCGCACCAGTGGAAAATTATACCAGTAGGTGGCCCATTGAAAATGGTTAATATCACTGCCGTCCGGCAGCTTCCTGTATTTTGCTATGCTCCATTGGGAGGAGTCCGTATAAGGCACTTTCGTCCAGCTCTGAGGTGCGTAAAAATAATCGGCGATGTTCCAGGGAACCCGCTGATCATTTGGCTCCAGTTCCCTTAGCCATTCCACCAACGGATGAAACTCGCCATATTTGCCTCCGCCGTAGGGCCCATCGCCTCCCGATGGATCGGCAGGTCCGAATAAAACCGGAAAGTCGGCTCCATAATCGCCGCCGCCATGCCAGGTAAACGGCACATCGAACATCATTTCCGGATTATAAACATCAAGCCCCAGGTCTTTAAACAGCTGCGTATAATCACTGGCCAGCGTGTATATACCCATGTCCAGGATCTCTTTTGCTTTATCACGTGCAAGCGCATACGCAGCGGGATCGCCGGCAACATTTTCACCGGTAGGTGTTCTCCTGCTGCCAGCCATTGTCATATACACCTGCACCAGTATGCCTTTGCAGGCGCCCATAGTGATTCGGCCGTCGCCATTCGCGACATTGGGCAACTTGTCCTCCGCATATAAAAGATCTTCCACCACCTGCTTATAGATATCGGGTACAGGGGTTCTCTCCGGTTTTTCCTTCGGATCGGTAGTAGGTGTCAGCTTCAGCGGCACATCGGAAAACATGCGGGCCAACTCGAAATAATAAAATGCCCTGATCGCTTTGGCCTCGGCAATTTTTGCTTCAGCCCAGGATTCGTTGATATGGCTTAAACCCTCAATTAAAGTATTAGCACCGTTGATGCCCACATAGAATGCCTGGAACACCGGCTCGAAATAACTCACCTCGCGATTCTCATTTATCTTAATCAGCTGCTGGTCCATCACATCACAGTTTTCACTCAATAATCCCGGAAGTAAATAGTCGAACATGCGAAAATCGAATGCATCGTACACATTATAACCCTGCATAATAGCATATATGCCTCGTAAAGCGATATCCGCCTCCGCAGCATTTGTCGGGAAGTTTTGTGAGGATAAAAAGGAAAAAGGCTTCTCGTCTAAACTTTTCTTACACCCCCCCGATAAGGCTCCCACGCTTAACAAACCAATAAATATCAATATTTTTTTCATGACAATTCTTTTAAGAGTAAAAGGTTGGGTTAAAATGAAGCATTCAGGCCAAACGTGTAGAACCTGCTTCGCGGATATGAGCCATAGTCGACGCCCGGTTGTATAATACTATTGTAGTAATTCACTTCCGGATCGAAGCCGGTGTATTTGGTGAAAGTCAGCAGGTTTTGGGCGCCTACATAAAACCTTAATCTGGTGAACACTTTATTTTTGAACCTTTGCACAGGAATGTTGTAGCCCAGCATAACATTCTTGATTCGCAGAAAAGATCCATCCTGTATCTGGTAGGAGGTAAGGTAATTATATTCATTATCAAAATCTCCCGACCAGGCGATTTCATTGATCTGTGGATGCTCGTTGGTCCAGTGGTTATCATACATGTAAGATGGTCCGCCCTGCCAGTTACTGGGATTATTGTAATAATATTGATATTTATTCATGATCTTATTACCGTATGAAAACGTCAGCAAAACGCTCAGATCAATGGGACCGAACCTGAATTCATTGTTAATGCCGCCGAAATATTTCGGATTGCCATTTCCTAATACGGTCCTGTCATTGTCATCTATCACACCGTCTGGCACTCCCTTTGGTCCACTGAGGTCTTTAAACTTTCTGAACCCTACGTCGACAATCAGGACCTTATTGACAGGCGAGTTGTAATATTCCTCGCTGGTGTTATAAATGCCATCTACCACGTAGCCGTACATATTTCCCAGGGGTTCACCTACTTTGATAAGGAAAGCTTCGTCATCCGTACCGACTTTAAATTGGTCGATAGTTCCGTTTATTTTTAGCACCTTGCCTTTAGTGAAAGCGATATTGAAATTGGAATTCCAGCTAAAGCGGCCTGTTTTTACATTCTGGGTGCTTAGGTTGAGCTCGAGGCCTTTCACTTCAATATCGCCGACATTCCGGTAAGCGCTGCTGTAACCGGAAACATAAGTCAGCTGGTCTTCCAGCAGCAGGTTCTTGGATTTTTTCTTATAGGCATCTACAGTTAACAGCACTCGGTCTTTAAATAATCCCATGTCAAGGCCCAGGTTGGTTTGGATATTGGTTTCCCATTTAAGAGTGGGAATACCGAAAACAAGCGGAGCAAGTGCAGTGGTCAGATCGCCCAGCGCATCCGAGTTGGAAGGAATGCTGGAATATCTTGACTGCGATGAATAAGCAGGAACGCTTTCATTTCCTGTCTGGCCATAACTGACCCTCAGTTTTAATGAAGAAACGTTGTTAACAGATCGGAAGAAATCCTCTTCGCTAACTTTCCAGCCAAACGATACATAGGGAAAATATCCCCAGCGGTTTTGAGGAAATTTGGAACTGCCGTCTGCGCGCATAATACCGGAGAACAGATAGCGGTCCTTATAGGAATATCGCAGAATGCCAAAATAGCTCCGGAGCTGGTTCTTATTCTTATAAGAGGTGGGATGCGTCGGATTTAACGCCAGGGAAAGATTATCGTATCCCAGGCTCTGAATGCTGAATCTGTTCACTCCGAATTCATATCCGTCTGTGCCATAGTTTTGCATGCTAAGGCCCAGCGTAGCATCCAGGTTATGGTCGGTATTAATGATCTTGGTATAGTTGAGCGTGTTTTCATTCAGCCAGCTTAATCCATTGTCGACAGAAAAACCCGCCTGGCCATTTGGCAATCTTCCCGAAGACGTGCTGGAAGGATAAAAGGATTGAAATTCAGAATTTGATTTCCTAATTCCGCCGCTAACCCTGAAACGAAGATCATCGGTTATTCTGAACGTAAATGCAGTGTTGAAGTCAATGGAAAAATCCACCGTGCGCAATTTGGGATCCCTCAGTTCTATAACAGGGTCCTTACCATTCGTGCCAACAAGGTTTCCCAGGTTACTTATTAAAAAATCCGAAAGAGTATTAAAGCCGCTTCCGATAAAAGGAGCGCCTTTAATGGCAGAAAATATGGGCCCTGAGGCCGTTACGGGTGGTCCGCTTTTTTCGCCCTGCGATAAATAAATAACTGTTTCATTCGACACCACTTTATTAATCTTAGCGGCCGTGTTCAGGTTGGCTGTATACCTGTCGTATTGCGTACCGATCAGAATGCCCGGCTGATGAAAATAGCCCAGCGAAGCGAGCATGCGCACATTAGGCGTACCGCCTGAAAAAGTAAGATTATGTGTTTGGCCCATCGGATTACGCAGGATCCTTTCCATCCAGTTGATGCTTGCCGAATCTTTATATTTCTGATAATTTCTGAAGAAAGACGTATCTCCGTATAACCCTTCTCTTCTCATAAAATGCTGCACTTCTGCATATTGCCCGGCATTCATCAGCGGAATTTTATGATCGATATTCTGAGAGGTCATGTACGAATCATAACTAATCGCAAACTTTCCTGCCTTGGCCGATTTGGTGGTAATCAATACCACACCGTTCGCTCCCCGTGATCCATACGCCGCCGAGGCGCCGTCTTTTAAAATATCTATCGACTCAATATCATTTACATTGATGTTCAGATTCGAGCCACCCAACTGCGGAAAGCCGTTGATTACATATAACGGGTCATTTTTTGCGCCGATAGATGAACCGGCACGTATGGTTATGCTCACATCAGCACTTGGGCCTCCATCAGCGGATATCACGCTAACGCCCGCGGCTCTTCCCTGCAACGCGGAATTAAGCGATGCTTCAGGACTTTTTACCACATCCGTTGCCTTAACACTGGATAAGGAACCCGTCAGGTTTTTGCGCTGCACTTTTCCATACCCCACTACTACCACCTCGTCATTCGCATCATCTGAAAGCCTGAGCATGAGCTTTCCGAGATCTTTATTTTTGGCTACTATCTCTATGGAAGCGTATCCGACGTACGAAATAACAAGCGTCGAATTAAGATCCGTATTAATTGAGAATCTGCCATTCGCATCGGTCGTTACACCAATATCGCTACCTTTAACTTTAACAGAGGCGCCGGCCAACGGATCGCCCGATTCATTCACAATCCGTCCGGTGATTTCCGCCAGTGGTATATCCGCAATATTGATGAAGGAAGCAGGAATAGCCATATTTTCATTTTTATGCTCTTCCTTTTTTATTACTATATTATTACCAACGATGACATAGGTTAAATGCTGTCCCTTCAAACATATATCCAGCGCAGATTGAATTGAGACTTCCTTAACATTAACCTTCACCGAACCCGTATTATTAATTAAGGATTCCGTACAAAAAAAAGAATAACCCGTTTGTTTCTGTATTTCCGTAAATACTTTCTTGAGCGTTGCATTTGTTTCTGACAGCGTAACCATCTGTGAGTATCCCTCCGCACAGATCTGCTGGCATGCCGCCAACAGGAAAAGGGTAATCATTTTTATCCTTAGCAATTTTCTGTTCCATTTTGCCAGCCGTTGCCGGCCGGGGCAGGTAGTTGTGTCTTTTACTCCCCTTCCTCGTTTCTGCGGGAAGGCTTTAAAATTAAATGTGTGCAAATACATAATCGGGCATTGTTTGGTTCAACAATAATTTGTATGAATGAATTTTATATGGAAATGAAACCGGCATTGGGGTAATACTGTGCCCCCTTCGGATTGCCGCTAGCGCCTTTTTGATAAAACAATAATCTTCTTCTGGTCGATCCTGAAAAACACACCACTCTCTTCCAGTATTTTCAGCACCTCGGAAAGGGTGGCGTTTCTGTTTATGCTGCCCCAGAACTTCATATCCGGCGCATTTTCTTCGTATACAACATCAACGTCGTACCAGCGGGCCAGTTGCTTCATCACTATCTGTAACCCGTCATTATTGAAATTAAAATAGCCGTTCTTCCAGGCCATCACGAAGTCAATGCTGATATTATCGACTATTTTAAATGTTCCGGCCACTTCCGCCTGCTGACCGGGTTTCAGGGTTTTCTCTTCGCTATCTCTTTTAACCCGGATCGATCCGTTCAGAAGCGTGGTGATAACCGTTCCTCTGTCTGCGTAAGCGTTAACGTTGAAGCTGGTTCCCAGCACAGTAATTTCTGAATGGTCATCGATCACTACATGAAAAGGCTGTTTGCTGTTTTTTGCTACTTCGAAATATACTTCGCCGGTGATTTTCACTTTTCGTTCATCACCTATAAAAATTGTAGGATAAGAAATCGACGATGCTGCGTTCATCCATACTTTCGTCCCGTCTATTAAGACAAGCTGGCACCTTGCCCCCCGGGGAGTGGCCAATGTGTTGATCACCACACTGGAATCATTATTGCCGTTATTTTTATAAACGATTCTTCCATCGGCCAGCCTGATGATCTTTGCATTTCCCTGCTGGGAAATAGTTCCCTTTTCCGAATCATCCAATACCACCCTGGATCCGTCGCCGAGCGTGATTATAGCTTTATTCTGATCAGGGGATCTATCAACCTGTACGGATTGAACAACAACAGGGTCCGGCGCTGCAAGCCGTTTATGATTCCCGATGAAAAAAAATCCTGCGCAGAGAATGACCAGCACCGATGCAGCAGCGATCAGCTTTACATTCCGTCTGTTTCGGATACGGACAATCGGGGTACCGGCAGGCTCATTAATATTCTTTTTTAATTTCCTTAATATCCTTTGCTCAATCAGTTCAATTTCGCGATCGGAGAGTGCGTGGCCGGTATCTTCCTTGTGTTCGAAGTACCGGTAATACTTTTCGATAAATACCGCCTCTTCATCAGTAGCATTGCCGCTAAGATATTTATTGATCAGATTATTAAAACGCTCAATTTTAAACTGAGAAAGCATTTGCGAAACTTTTATTCGATACAATACTTACTTATATATGTCTCGAAAAAATAAAAACCTCCCAAGCCGGTTGAAATTTTTTTTGTTGATCAGGATTCGAGCAGCAGCCCGAGTGTGAGCAGGATGACAGGATTGATCCGGGCAAATAACCCGTTCAAAGCTGTACGCAATTGATTTTGTATTGTTTTCTGGGTGACCTGCAAAAAATCGGCGATTTCTTTCGTGGAGCGATTATTCTGAAGATGAAGCAGGAAGATATGACGTCTTTTTTCCGGAAGAGTTTGGGCGTAGGCCACTGCCAGTTCTATCATTTCGCTATTTAATAATTTTGTATCTGCCGATGAATGCGTGTCAATAATTATTTCATTCAGGAGACTATGAAAACAGGAAGTTTTTTTTGTGCATGAGAAAAAGTCCAGCACCTCATAGCGAACAGCGGTGAACAGGTAGGCTTCCAGGTTGAGAATATTCAGATCCGATCTCTTATTCCACAATCCCATAAATATATTCTGTACAATATCTTCGGACTGCTGCACATTTTGCAGCCGCTTATGGGCCGCTTCAAACAATTGGCGCCAATACCGGAGATAGATGGTCTCGAATGCCTGCTGGTCACTCTCAGACAATCGCGCAAGCAATGAGGCATCGCTATATATTAATCCTATAGACAAGCGGTTAGTTTGTGAAACTTTCAGTAATCAGACGTCGGATACTATTCAGGGGGACGAATACGGGTACGTACACGAATTTAAAAGATGTTTTTGAAATAAAAAAATTATTTGCGAGCGGGGTATCCGGCTTCGCAATTTATAGAGGCGCGAAATTCATTTACACATGCGTAAGGAGAAAATCAGCATCAATGCCAAGTTTCTGGTGGGCAGCCTTCAAAAAAGAAATGTCGGGCTCTCTTTTGCCACTTAAAATCTGGGATATTTTAGATTCGCTGAACCCCATGAGCCGGGCCAGGTCCTTCTGTTTTAATTTTCTTTCATACATTTTCAATTCTATCATTCCTTCCAGTGTTTTAGGTACCAGCACTGTATACATTCGTTTTTCATATGCCTGGGCTGCCAACGCCATATTTTTTAGCTGGGCAGCCTCGGCCCTGGTTAGGTTTTTCTCGCCTTTATTCATGATCTCCAATATGCCGGACATTATCTTTTTATAGCCTCTCTCTGATTTAATAATCATTCGCATATATTCATTTTTTATATTTTACTAACGCAGCATCAATTTTATCATATTCACTATGTGTTCCGATAAACAAAATATAAGCCGTCCGGATACTGAATTGAATCAATGCGATTAACCGATAGCTTGTTCCCCTTAATGTTGAAAACATACCTGTCATTTCCGACTGAATCGCAAGATCCAAATACTCTTCGAAGCTCATTAAAATTCTTAAAATAAGCCTTCTCCATAATAGTATACCAGTTATTCAGCGCATCCTCGGCATCCTTACATCGATTGAAAAATTCTTTGATAGTTCTGTAACTGATCACAATCATTGAAATCAATTTTTAAAATTAAAATAAAATTTCTAACTTTGAAATTGTTTTCATATGTCCTTCTCCGTTTAGCGACAGGTCTTCTCTCCATCTCCTGTTCATGCTTTTACCTGTATTTGCTTATTTATTACAGCAAACTATATCGGGCTTCAGTCAAATCAATGATGAAAAAATAACAGGGAAACCGTTTTTTTCGCATGGGGATCTCAAAAGTTTTGCATATATAATTCATGCGTGGTTGCACCGGGAGAATGCAAAGCTTTGTACAATGGAAGGAGAGGAGTGGGAAAATCGTCGCCTCAGAGCTGCCCGAACACATTTTTTCCAAACTGTTCCAGTGAAGGATCACGGGCACCCATGAGCAGCAGGGTGGTGCCTGCCGGGAGATGACTGCGGGCCTGCGTTAAAAACAGGTTGCGGTCTTCCACGAAATACGCATTTTTTCCCAGTGCCTTAATATCATTGATGAGGTCCAGTGCGGAGATATCTTTCACGGCAGTGCCCCCCGCATAGAAAATTTCACTCATCCATATCTCGTCCTGATCACGCAGCGCCTGGGCAATTTCATGAACAAACTCCTTTCGAAGGAATTTAGTGGGTGTATACCCGTGCGGCTGAAACCAGGCCACTACTTTGGCAGACACCGGCTGACACGCCCGGATGGCTGCTGCACATTTTACCGGGTTATGCGCAAAATCATCAATTATCCAGACTCCGTTTTTTTGTCCCAGCACCTGGGCGCGGCGGTAAATACCCTGATAGCTGCGCAATTGCTCCGCTGCATCAGCTATTGATACACCTGCCAGCGAAGCCGCCGCTGCTGCGGCAACCGCGTTTTCCATATTGTGCCGTCCAAGAATATTCAATTCGAATGCTTCTCCATTTATCCGGAAGGAAATCTCAAATCCCTCCTGACGAAATGCAGTCGCCCGGAATCCGGCAGCCGCATCCCTGCCGTCCATCGAAAAATCGTTGCGGGGATCGGCAGATAATTTCCGTGAATATTCGTTTGAGCGGTTCACTGAAAAATGCCGGCTGTTATTTCGAAATAGTTCAAATACCCGGATGAGCTCATCCAGCTCTTTATGGTCTTTCTCTATATTCAGCAATACACCGATCTCCGGCCGGTAATTGACAATAGATCCGTCGCTTTCGTCGGCTTCGATGATCAGCCATTCACCCCTACCCACAAACGCGTTCCCGATCTTTCCTTTTTTTATCAGATCTACAAGGCCCGCGCCACTGATCACCGAAGGATCTTTTCCTGCGCCCTGCATAATATGAAACAGCATCCCGGTGGTGGTGCTCTTGCCGCTTGTTCCACCGATGGCTATCGTTTTTTTGCCGGCCGCGATCCACGACAATACCGCCGACCGGTGAACGATGGGAATGCCGGACTCCTTTGCCTTTTTTACTTCAGCTACCGTATCTTCTATGGCGGTGGATACAACTACCAGGTCAGTATCGGCCGTAATTCCTTCGCCATTTTGCAGAAAACACTGAATACCTTCCGCTTCAAGTTTGGCCTTTATATCTCCGGCTTTTCCTTCATTGAAAAACCGGTCGCTACCGCTAACCTGCATCCCCGTGCCCTGCAGGTATTGGGCTATTGCACTCATCCCCACACCGGCAATGCCGATAAAAAAAGGATGTTTACTGTTTTCAAGGCTTGTTGTCATAGCCTGCAAATCTAAATAATGATCTGTTTTTATACATTTTAATCTGTTGCCCGCGCGATCAGCCTTAATAAAGAGCAAGGGATAACACGTGACTTTTATACATATGATTTTAAAAAATATTTCGTGTACGTACACAATAAATCATTATGTTTGTAGCAGGCAATCTGGTTACCCTATCAATCATCTAACATATTATTATTTTCTACAGATGCATACGCTATCAAATCTTAAGGCTATTTTCTCAATCAACGACGATGAGCGCGACCTCAACCTCAACGCCGAAACATTCGATTCCGGCTTTCCTCTTTCGCATGACACGTATAATGGAATGCATTGTGCAGCCAATGGGCTGGTATATTATGTACTCTGCTCCGAGAATGTAGAAGAAGGCGGAAAAATGTATTCTTTCGATCCGAAGACCTCCGAAATAAAATTGTGCGGCGATCTTACGGAGGCCTGTGGAGAAGGGGCCTTGCGTGCCGTTCCGCAGGGCAAGAGCCATGTTAATTTTATCGAATCGGATGGTAAACTCTTTTTTTCTACCCATATCGGTTATTATACCATGCAGCAGGGCATGGATAAAATGGGCGTACCGCCGCAGGGTTATCAACCTTATCCCGGTGGCCATTTACTGGCCTATGATATGCATTCCGGGCAGTTCACCGACCTCTGCAAAGCGCCTCATCACGAAGGCGTGCTCACTATGAATATGGATAGCGGTCGCAAACTCATCTATGGCATTACCTGGCCCACAGGATATTTTTTCCGCTATGATATGAACACCGGAAAACGTACTGATTTTGGAAAGATATCCGAAGAAGGAGAAAATGGGTTCGGCGAAAATTTCAGGGCGCTCTGCCGGTGCATCGCCATTAACCCGGAAAATGGATATGTCTATTTCAGTGTATCGGAAGGAACAATTTTTTATTGCAAACCGGAAGAGGATCGCCTGAGTAAAGTAACGAATGATAACCTGCACAAAGATTATTTCGGATATTATGACCCGGCAACGCCCGGGCACATGGGCTATAACTGGAGGCAAATATTCTGGTATGAACCGGAAAGATGCTTTTATGGCGTACACGGAAATTCGGGTTACCTGTTCCGGTTCCTGCCCTACGCAGAACATGTTGAACTGGTAGAACGCATTACTTCCATTCCATCGCGCCGCAGCGGCACGTATGACCAGTTTAGCTATGGCTACCTCGGCTTTGCCCTCGGGCCCGACCAGGAAACGATCTATTACCTTACCGGCGCGCCCGTATTTCAGGATGGAAAACGTGTGGCAGGCAAAGCGAAAACGGCAAAGGGAGAGGCTAAGGGACTGGAGCATCTGCACCTGATTACCTATAATATAAAAAGCGGCACATATATCGACCATGGCTCTATTTTGTTGCCGGATGGAAAAAGTCCGCTCTATGTTAATTCAATTGCCATTGGTAATGACTATATTTATTTCATGGGTCGTATTACTCAAAATAATAAAATGCGTGTAGATCTTATGCGTATTCCCGATCCACATTCAGTTTTGTAAACCCGCAACAGTAAAATATTTATGCAAAATTCCTGCTCACGCTCACAGTTCATCAAAACTACCGCATTAGCCGGGCTGGCACTGGCGATTGACAACTCAGTGTTTTCTTCCCCCGGCCGCTCATCAAACGCCGGCCGTAAGCGCGTTGGCATTATCGGGCTCGACACATCACACAGCCTCGCTTTTATTGAAGCATTAAATGCAGCTGATGCCGGAGATGAGTATCTCGGCTATAAAATTGTTTGTGCCTATCCCTACGGAAGCCGTGATATTAAAACTTCTGCCGAGCGAATTCCCGATTATGTTCAGAAAGCAAAGGCGGCCGGTATAGAAATAGTGGACTCGATAGCCGCGTTGCTGGAAAAGACCGACGTGGTAATGCTTGAAACCAACGATGGCCGCATGCACCTCGAACAGGCATTGCCGGTATTCAAAGCAGGTAAACGCCTGTTTATCGATAAGCCGCTGGCGGCTTCCCTTAAAGATGGGATTGCCATAGTGGAAGCTTCTAAAAAATACAACACTCCCTTTTTCTCGTCGTCTTCGTTGCGTTATAATTCGTCGCTCGTTGAAATAATGAATGGCAGGGCGGGAAAAATATTAGGCGCTTACAGCTATAGCCCGGCAGCTCTGGAAAAAACTCATCCGGATTTTTTCTGGTATGGCATTCACGGAGTTGAAATCTTATATACCATAATGGGCACAGGCTGCAAATCCGTTACACGGGTGAGCACTCCCGATGCCGATGTGGTTACGGGTATATGGAACGATAACAGGGTAGGCACTTTCCGCGGCACACGCACCGGTCCGCACGAATACGGAGGAATTGTGTTTGGTGATAAAGCTACTTTACCAATCGGCCCATACGACGGATATAAAAATCTGTTGAAAAAGATAGTGGCCTTTTTCGATTCAGGAATTGTGCCGGTAGCGCCCGAAGAAACACTGGAAATGCTTTCCTTCATGGAAGCTGCAGATGAAAGTAAACGCAATGACGGCAGGATGGCTACGCTTGCATTTACGAATTTACCCCGGTAGCCGCATTACTATTTCGAATATTTTGAAAACCTGATATGCAAACGATTTCTGCCGATAATATGAACAGCCTTAGTGGGCGGAAACTGACCGTTTCCCTGCTCATCATTGCTGTGGTTTTTTTTATCATAGGATTTGTCTCCTGGATAAATTCTATCCTGATTCCTTATTTTAAGATTGCCTGCGAGCTCACCAATTTTCAATCTTACCTGGTGGCCTTTGCTTTCTACATGGCCTATTTCTTTATTTCAGTGCCCGCATCTTACCTGCTCAAACGCGTCGGTTTTAAAAAAGGCATCATGGTCGCGTTTTTATTCATGTCCTGCGGTGCATTTACATTCATACCGGCAGCATTTACCCGGACATATGGCATTTTTCTCCTCGGGCTGTTTATACTGGGAACCGGCCTTGCCATCCTGCAAAGCGCCGCCAATCCCTATATTACCTTGCTTGGGCCCAAAGAGCGCGCCGCACAACGCATCAGCCTGATCGGCATCTGCAATAAAGCGGCGGGAATAGTTGCGCCTTTACTTTTTGCTGCCGTGGTATTGCGGCCGACCGACAGCGAGCTTTTTAAAAAGATCCCGCTTATGAACAGCATCGAGCGCTCCGCTGCCCTCGATGAATTAATTCAGCGCGTTATCGTTCCTTACGCAGTAGTAGGCTGCGTACTGGTATTATTGGGCATTTTTATCCGCTATTCTGCTATTCCCGAGATAGACACCGAACATGAATCGCAGGAATTAACGATGCAGAACGCCGGCAAATCGCATATCTTTCATTTTCCGCAACTGATACTCGGCGTTATCGCCATTTTTCTTCATGTCGGAACACAGGTGATAGCCATTGACAGCATTATCGGCTACGCAAAATCAATGAATGTGGATCTGCTCGAGGCAAAAGTTTTTCCATCTTATACATTAACCGCCACGATAATCGGATATGTGCTTATGGGCGTGATCTGTGTGCCAAAAGTATTCAGCCAGGTAACCGCATTGCGCTTCTGCACCATGCTCGGTGGCCTTCTTTCACTGCTGATCGTATTTGCCCACAGGCCCGTTCATTTCCTGGGGCACCACGTCGATATTTCTATCTTTTTTCTTGCTGCACTGGGTTTTGCGAATTCATTGATCTGGGCCGGGATATGGCCGCTTGCCCTCGACGGCCTGGGCAGGTTTACCAAGATCGGCTCCTCCATTCTCATCATGGGTTTATGCGGCAACGCATTGCTGCCCCTGCTATATGGTTATTTTGCAGACAAGGTCGGCGTACGCGATGCTTACTGGGTGCTTTTCCCCTGCTACCTGTATCTTATTTTTTATGCCTGGCGCGGACATAAGTTGCGCAGTTGGAAGCTGTAATTATTCGGTATGAAAAGATATTTTTTTGACAGTCTCGAAGTACAGGTTTTTAATTCCCGTGACGAAATGGGAACGGCAGCAGCAGCCATTGTTGCAGAAGCGCTGAAAAAGATCCTGCATCGCAATCAGGCGGCACGGATGATCTTTGCAGCCGCACCTTCACAGCAGGAGTTCCTGGAATCGCTTGCCAGTGACGCTTCAATAAACTGGAAACAGGTGACCGCATTCCACATGGATGAATATGTGGATCTCCCGACCGATGCACCACAGGGATTCGGCAATTTTCTGCGAAGGCACTTTTTTGACAAAATACAGGTGGGAACGGTTCATTACCTGAATGGCAATGCAATCAACAAAACGGCAGAAGCCGCACGTTATGCAAAACTCCTGCAGGAAAAACCAATCGATATCGTTTGCCTTGGCATTGGCGAAAATACGCATCTCGCGTTCAACGATCCGCATGTGGCGCGCTTCAATGACCCTTACCTCGTTAAATTAGTTACGCTCGACGCCTTGTGCAGGCAACAGCAGGTTAACGATGGCTGTTTCCGCTCTTTGGATGAAGTGCCGGAACACGCGTTGACCCTTACGATCCCCGCGTTATTCAATGCAGCGCAGCTTTTTTGTATGGTGCCGGGTAACCGCAAAGCCGGGGCTGTTGTTCATACCCTTACCGAAGCTGTATCTGAAAAATATCCTTCTACCATTTTACGCATGCACCCGTCAGCTTTGTTATTTTTGGATGAAGACAGTGCTGCGAAAATAAAAAATCGTTCTTTTAGCCATCAAACAAAAGAAAAGTGAAAGAAATTCCAGGAAAGTCCGTCAGACTCATCATTCTTGACCCGGGCCATTTTCATGCCGCACTGATGCAGAAGCAACGAATTGCCGGCGTAGAAGATACCGTGGAAGTGTTTGCCCCGGATGGCGCTGACGTATATGGATATTTTTCGCTGATAGAAAGTTATAATACCCGCGAAAAAGATCCAACCTCATGGAAGATAATAAGCTATACCGGCGAAGATTATCTGCAGCAGATGCTGCGGAAAAAAACCGGCAATCTCGTTGTGCTCGCCGGTAATAACCGGAAAAAAGCAGAATATATAAAAGCCTCCGTACAGGCAGGCCTTGATGTGCTGAGCGATAAGCCCATGACTATTTCGGAAGGAGGACTGAACGAGCTGAATGAATCATTTGCCATCGCCAGGGGAAATGGCAATTTTATTTATGACGTGATGACTTCGCGCTATGAATGGTTTAATATCGTTATCGCACATTTATTGAACCGGGAAACGCTCGGAAAAGTAAAAACAGGGAGCACCACAGACCCGGCAATCATCCTTCACAGCACCCATTATTATTTTAAATTAGTATCCGGGATGGTACTGGTAAGGCCGCCATGGTATTTCGATATAGCTCAGCAGGGCGCGGGGATAGTGGACATCACCACCCATCTCACCGATCTCGTGCAATGGTTCACCCAACCCCTGCAACAGTTGAACGCGAATGATGTGCATGTTGCAGAAGCTAAACAATGGCCCACGTTATTGCCAAAAGATGCATTCTTCGAAATTACACAGCAGAAAGAAATACCTGCCTACCTGTCTTCAGCCGTACATCAAGATTCTATTTCGGTGTTGGCCAATGGCTCTTTTACCTACAGCTTAAAAGGTATTTTTGCAAAAATCAGCGTGGAATGGAAATTCAAAGCCCCCGACGGCGAAGGGGATGCTTATATGGCTACTATTCGTTGTGCAGATGCAACCATTAAAGTGATCCAGGATAAGGCGCATAATTTTATGCCCGCCCTGGTTATTGAACCGTCAGATCCAAAAAATAAATCGGTGGCCAGGGCGCTGGAGCACGAAATAAAACAGCTCGCCGGAATTTTTCCGGGAATAAGGATGAATATTACTGATGGAAATTACGGGATCATGGTTCCGGATAATGAAAAATTATCACACGAAGACCAGTTTGCGCAGGTAGTAAAGCAGTTTCTGAAATACAGGTCGGATGGTAAAATACCGGAATGGGAGCGGGATTTTATGCTTACCAAATATTACACCCTGCAAAGGGCCCTGAAACTTTCACTATCGGCAACATAACGGTAATTATACCCGATTTTTTAATCATAAAGAATAGTATATGAGTTCCAGAAGAGATTTTCTTAAACAAGCGTCACAGGCAACAGCAGGCCTGGCCGTGGGCGGTGTGCTCCCCGGATTCTCTGCAAAGAGTTATGGACGCATTATCGGGGCCAATAAGCGGCTCAGCGTGGCGATGATGGGCGTTAACAGCCGGGGACTTGCGGTGGGAAGTAATCTTGCCGGCATGGACAATTTCGATGTGATGTATGTATCCGACACGGATAGCCGCGCAGCGGATAAATTCAGCGCCGAAATAGAAAAAATTGCCGGGAAAAAGCCAATGGCCCAACCCGATTTCCGCAAGGCGCTCGAAGATAAAAATCTGGATGTGCTTTTTGTAACAGCGCCCGATCACTGGCATGCGCCTGCTGCCATATTGGGATGCCAGGCCGGAAAACATGTATATGTGGAAAAACCATGCAGCCATAATCCACATGAAGGAGAATTACTCGTTGCGGCTTCGAAAAAATATAACCGTATTGTTCAAATGGGCAACCAGCGGCGCTCCTGGCCCAATGTAATGGCAGCGATCGATGCGGTACGTAACGGAGCGATCGGCAATGCGTATTTTGCTAAATGCTGGTATTCGGCAAATAGAAAATCCATCGGCCGCGGGAAGGAGACCGCTGTTCCGGACTGGCTTAATTATGACCTGTGGCAGGGCCCCGCACCGCGCATGCCCTATCGCGACAACCTGATTCATTACAATTGGCACTGGTTCTGGCATTGGGGCACGGGAGAAGCGCTTAACAATGGTACACACATGGTAGACCTCGCCAGGTGGGGGTTGAATGTAGATTATCCCACGCAGGTAAGTTCAACAGGAGGACGGTTTGCCTATAACGATGACTGGCAAACGCCCGATACACAAATAATCAACTTAAAATTCGGTTCCGATAAAATGATCTCCTGGGAAGACCGGAGCTGCAACGGTACCCGGCTCGAAGGTGACGAAGTAGGCGTTATATTTTATGGCACAAAAGGTTCACTCGTAATAGGGGCGGGCAACAATTATAAAGTTTACGATGCAGATAATAACCTGCTCAAAGAAATAAAAGGAGATGAGAATATCGCTGCACAAAGCAGGGTTTCTCCTTCACAGTTCCTCGACCGGTTTCATTTCAAAAATTTTTACGACAGCATTACGGAAGGCAAGCCGGTAGTATCTGAAATAACCGAAGGATTCAAAAGCACCCTGCTGATGCAGTTAGGCAATATTGCTTATCGCTCCGGTCAGCAACTGAATACCGATCCCCAAAACGGGCATATCCGGGAGAATAGAAAAGCCATGCGGTTATGGGCACGCACCTATGAAAAAGGCTGGGAACCGACGCTCTGATCCGGATAAATACCGTTTACGCTTACGGAAATTTGTCATTTTACGGAAGAAAAGCCGTTATTGACACAGATGTAAATTCATTTTTACAGATATTTGATGTCAGTATATAAAGCTTATGGCAAAACAAAAGAGTTCACTAACAGGTATTAAAGAGATCGCGCGCAAGGCAAACGTTTCCATCGGCACAGTAGACCGGGTACTTCATGACAGGGGAGGAGTATCAGAAAAAACAAGTGCCAAAATTAAAAAAATCGTTGCAGAAATGGACTACCGGCCCAATGTACTGGGCCGCCAGCTGGCATCGGGAAAGGTTACTTTCCTGGTAACATTAATACCAGCCGTTTCCAGCGAAACCAGCTTCTGGGAAGCGCCTTTAAAAGGCATTGAGCAGGCTGAAGAAGAGATACTTCAATATAAAGTAAAGATCGAAAAGCTTTTCTTCGATCAGGATGATCATCATTCGTTTGTGAAACAGACAAACAAAATATTGAAGATGAAACCCGATGGAGTGTTGCTTGCTCCATCCTTTGTGGAAGAATCCATACGTTTTACCGAACAATGCAATAAGCTGAATATTCCTTATGTATTTATTGATTCGGATATTCCGCGCCAGTCGAGCCTGTCGTATGTGGGGCCCGATCTGTTTCGAAGCGGTTATTGTGCCGCCGATCTCGTTAGCTACCTGGTGAAAAAAAATGAAAAAGTGCTGCTGGTCAACATTTCAAAAGAAATCGAAAACGAACATCACCTGCTGCGCAAGGGAGAAGGTTTTCAGACTTTTTTCCAGGATCATAATTTCCCGGTCAAAATAGTTAAAACCGACATCAAAAGCGTAGACTATAAAGTGGTAAAACGCGCGCTTGATAAAGTATTGGAAGAAAATGACGACACCCGGCTCATCTTCGTCACCAATTCAAAAGTGTCTCTCGTTGCCAATTATTTTAAACAGACCGGTAAAAGCATGCTGCTGATAGGCTACGATTTTGTGAAGGAAAATATCGGCTTCCTGCAAAATGGCACCATTAATTTCCTGATTTGCCAGAAATCCGGTGAGCAGGCCTATCGCGGCGTCATGACCCTCTACAAACACCTGGTCCTGGAACTTCCCGTTGAAGGAACGGTTTACATGCCCATCGACGTAATCATGAAGACGAATTACGAATTTTACGATAATTAAAAGCCCACTGCAGGCGGTATTGAATTTTTTTTATATATTCGACTCCCTTGTCAGCACTATCATTGATCTGCCGGAAGAGTCGGCCGGCCCTCAGCATTAACTGGAAATATATTGCCGTTTGTTTCTGCCTGCATGCTTTATTACCTACTCAGAAAATAGCAGCACAGAAAATATACATTATTACCGACCTGGAAGGCGCCAGCGGAGTGTATAAATGGGCGCAGATAGACAATAAGGATGATGCTCTGAATCGTGAGGCCTGCGAATATTATATGAAAGATCTCGAAGCCGTCGTGAAGGGATTTCGCGCGGGTGGCGCGAAAGAGGTTTTTGTATTTGATGCGCATGGATTGCAAATCATCATTCCGCATTTAATGGTGCCCGGCGCAAAATACCTTACAGGACATCCCCGTCCCGCCGGACTGCTTGGCCTCGATTCTACATTCGACGGCGTTGCGCTGATCGGGTTTCATGCAATGGAAGGCGTTGAAGACGGTGTACTGAATCATACCCAGAATCCTTATAACCATTCCCGTTACTGGTACAACGGCGTGGAATCGGGAGAAGTGGCACAGGACGCTGCGAAAGCCGGTTTTTTTCATGTGCCTGTTGTGATGGTCTCCGGCGACGTGGCCACCTGCCGGGAGGCGACCCGGTTTCTGGGAAACGACGTAGTAACCGTAGCCGTTAAAAAAGGCATAGCGGAACAAAGCGCCATCTTATACCCGCTTGCGGAAACATATGCCGCCCTGTATGAAGGAGCAAAAAAAGCCATGACGGTACTTAAAAAATGCAAACCTTACGTGCTGCAGACACCTATTAAAGCAAAAAAGATTTATTTTGACACTTCGGACATGGATAAACGTTTTCCGGTGCCGAGACTGCTAACTAAAGAATGGATCATCAACAGCGAGCCGGAATTCATGGAATACTAAATCAGATGGAGAAATCAGGTGACTTGCGGAAAATATCATGCACAAATGCTGTTTCAGGTGAAATAGAACAGGTAGACTTTGCCGGTGCAGAAAATATCCGGGAAGCGGCGGGCAATGCGGCAATTTATATCGGCCCGGGCCTTGTAGATCTGCAGATCAACGGTATTAACGGAATCGATTTTAATGATGTTAACCTGGAGCCGGATAATCTTTTGGTAGCAGCGGATTATTTATTAAAACGCGGCGTGGTATCTTTCCTGCCAACCGCAATTACCAATTCGGAAGAGGCATTGGTCAAAATACTTTCGACAATTGATGCCGCATGCAGGCAGCATATAACATTGAGGCAATCTATTGCCGGCATTCATCTTGAAGGACCATTTATTTCAGAAAAAGAAGGAGCGCGCGGGGCACATGACCCGGCTTTTACCTGCAATCCCGACTGGGAGTATTTCCAGCGTTTGCAGCAGGCATCCGGTAATCGCATCCGGTTGATTACCCTTGCGCCCGAGCGGGAGGGCAGCGAAAAATTTATTCGTCAATGTAAAGCAGCGGGAGTTTCTGTGGCTGTCGGGCATTCTCTCGCTGATGCAAATACGCTCGAAATGGCGGTGGGCGCAGGTGCGGGCATGTCTACCCATTTGGGGAATGGCGTGCCGCTTATGCTGCCACGGCACAACGATATTTTATGGGGGCAATTGGCCGAACAGAAGTTATCCGCAGGTTTTATCGGCGATGGATTTCATATTCCCCCCGCGTTTATAAAAGTTCTTCTGCGGATGAAAGGAGAAAATGCCATACTGGTTAGCGACGCCACCTGTTTTGCAGGCATGCCACCAGGAGAATATCAATCGCATATCGGAAATGAAATAAATCTTGACAAAAATGGCCGTCTCTCATTGAAAGCGCAACCCGGCATACTCGCAGGGTCAGCAGCTGATCTGCTTCAATCGATAGAATGGCTTACGCAGAATAAAGTGTGCACGCTGCGGGAAGCCTGGGCCTGTGCATCAACCCATGCGGCCGCTTATCTTGGAATCACAATCAAAGAAAGAATTATTTTTTACTGGAAGGATAAGTACATTCAGGTGGCAGGTGTTGTATGAAACATGCCGCAATGATAAAAATATTATGATAAAGAAGAGGCCCTTAATTACAATTGTAAATTCGAGCACGTTTGGCCGGCATTTTACCGAACATATCGCGGCACTGGAAAGTTTCGCGGATCTCCGGCGGATCGATCTGCCTGCAGATGCGGATGCCGGAATGCTTACGGAAAATCTCCGCGATACCGATGGTATTATCGCAAGTGTCACACCAAAATTTACCCGCAAAACACTGGAACAATGTCCAAATCTTATATTATTGTTCCGACATGGTATCGGTTGTGATAACGTGGATCTTGAAGCCGCCACAGAACTCGGCATACGGGTGTCGCGGGTAAAGGGAGAGGTAGAGCGCGAGGCTGTGGCCGAGTACGCGGTAAGCATGCTTTTTGCAGCTGCGCGCATGTTGCCCCAGGGCTATCAGGCCGTAAAAAAATCTCAATGGAGCGATCGGGTAAAGATGATAGGTATGCAGTTGAAAGATAAAACGGTTGGTCTTATCGGTCTGGGCAATATCGGCTCCCGAAGTGCTGAAATTTTAAACGCATTCGGCACAAAAGTTCTTGCATGCGATCCCTATATTTCAAAACAACGGTTTAAAGAATTCGGAGCAGTTGAAGAAAGCTTCGACGGACTTATCCGCAAGTCAAATGCTATTCTGTTTCATTGTCCCCTTACCAGTGAAACCAGGCGTTTTTTCGGAAAAGAACAGTTTGAAAATCTTCAGCCCGGATGCATCCTGGTAAATACCTGCAGGGGTGAACTGCTCGATGAAGACGCTTTATATGAAGCGCTACGGAATGGAACTGTCGGCTGCTACGCCACCGATGTGGTAGAAGGTGAGCCAATTGGAAACGATCACCGCCTGGCCCAACTCGATAATGTTATTATTACTCCGCATCTGGGCGGTTATTCATGGGAGTCTTTGCAAGGCATGGGGCAAACTGGCGTTGACGATATGATTGCCGTATTTCAACAAGGTGAACAACCCGGGCAACTGGCAAATCCTGAAGTATTGAAAAAAAGCTACAGGCAATGGGAGTAGTATTGACGATAGACGTGGGCACCACCAATATCAAGGCCGGAATCGTTAGCGATACCGGCGAATTGCTGGCCCTCGGAAAATCGCCGGTCACTACGCATAGCAGTGAGCCCGGCGCCGCTGCACATGATCCGGAAGAATTAAAAGAAATAATTATACGGCTATGCAGGCAGGTGTTGGGCGCAGCTAATGCGCAGAACGTATCCGTCGTCAGCATTTCGACTTATCATTTTGGGCTGATGCTGCTGGACGCCCATCGCCGGCCATTGACACCAATGACCATTCTGACTGACACCCGCTCACAACAAACATTTACTGATTTTTTGCGGGATTTTGACGATCTGAAATTATACGAAAACACCGGGTGCCCTTTGCTTACTCAATATCCATTGCCGCGGTTATATTATTTCTCGAAGAAAAAACCGGAACTTTTTAATAAAGTAAAATTCGTTGCCGACAGTAAATCTTTCCTGATCGAATGGCTTACCGGCCACCCGGTTACAGATGTGAGCATAGCCACCGCCACGCAGTTTTACAATGTAAATGAATTCTGCTGGGACAAAGAAATAATACAGCGGTTTTCATTAACACCCGATCAATTTCCCTCCGTTGCCGATGGCCATGCTACTTTATTTCCGTTGCGTGAAGCGCTGGCAGAAATGCTAGGCCTGCCGAAAAATGCACAGGTATTGCTCGGCGTCTATGATGGAGGAGCAATGGCTGTAGGTCTCAGCGGATTACAACCGCATACCGGTTGCATGAATGTAGGAACAACGGCTATGATACGGGTGCCGTGTGAAAAGCCCGCATTCGATACGCAGGAAAATAAATGGATACAGCCCTATGCGCTTTACAAAGGTCTCTTTCTGAATGGAGGCGCCCTGAATAACGCCGCGCTTGCACTCGACTGGCTCAAACAATCCGTTGGGGCCATAGATGTTCAGGATCCTTTACTGGCGACGGTCAACGAGGACCAACCGCTTTTCTCTCTCCCATATCTTACGGGCGAGCGGGATTCATTACTGGGTCCTTTTGCCTCCGGCGTGCTTTTTGGCCTGCGTCGCGATCATACACTGCGCGATATCACCCGCGCCGTAATGGAAGGAGTGGCATTCACAGCACGCTGTGTTTATGATGCATTGAAAAAAAACAATCTTGCTATAAAGGAGCTGCGCATGGGCGGCGGCGGTGTAAAATGCGAACCGTGGCCGAGGATCTTCGCCAATGTACTTGGCATCCCGATAATCATTTCGGAGGTTTCTGAAATTGCATTGATAGGAAATGCGATGCTGGCTTTTACGGCAACCGGAAAATATAAGAATATTCAAACTGCATTTCACAGCATGGTACATGATGAAAAACGTATCGAACCTGATATTCATTTGATGCCGGTCTATGCAAAACACTATACTTTTTTCAAACGCTTACGCACACAAACAGGAAAATTATTCAAAGAGCATGCGATGCTTCCTGTCAAGGAATCAAAGCGCAGCCACCTCAATAATAAAATAAAATGAGCAGGAAAATTGGCTTCGGAATTATTGGAACCGGTTCCATCGCACAGGTCCATGCAACCGCAATAAAAGCGATACCGGAAGCAAATTTAGTGGGGGTGTATAATATTCATTTTGAAAAAGCGAGGATATTCTCCGAACGGTTTGGTTGCACTGCATATATTTCGCTGGATGAAATGCTGGGCAATAAAGAAATTGAAGTGGTTTGTATCTGTACTCCTTCGGGCCTGCATATGGAGCCCGCACTCAATGCCATTACAGCGAACAAACATTGCATTATAGAAAAACCGCTGGAGATCTCCACGGCTCGTTGTAACGCAATTATCGAATCAGCCGAAAGGCAGGGCGTTCGGGTCGCCACGGTTTTTCCATCGAGATTTTACGAAGTAAACCTGGAATTAAAGAAAGCAGTGGAAGAAAAACGCTTTGGCCATATTGCCATGGCGGATGTATATGTAAAATGGTATCGCACCCCGGAATATTATGCCTCCGCTGCATGGAGAGGCACCCTGAAATATGACGGCGGCGGTGCATTGATGAACCAGGGCATCCATTCCGTTGATCTGTTACAATGGATGATGGGCCCGGCAGAGTCGGTGATTGCATTCTCGTCTAATTCGTTGCATAAAAATATCGAGGCGGAAGATACCTGCTCAGCCGTTGTCAGGTTCAAGAATGGCGCCCTCGGCAATATTGCCTGCTCCACCGCGATCTATCCTGGTTTTTCCAAACGTATTGAAATAATGGGCTCTGAAGGAAGCGCAGTGATCGAGGAAACCAATATTTTGAAATGGGAATTTAAAAATGAGCACCATGGTGATTCGCTGGTGCGGGAAAAATTCAGCGCAAAATCGGAAATAAGCGGCGGCGCTTCAAGACCCGACGATATTTCCTTCTATGGTCATCAGAAGCAGATCGAGGACATGCTTCTTTCGATAAAAACGAATAAAGCCCCGTCGATCGATGGGCATGAAGGGTATAAATCGGTTGCCATCATAGAAGCGATCTACCGAAGCGCAAGAGAAAATAAGGCGATCTATTTAAAATAGAGCTCATTTCTTCGAAAAGCCGTTCAACAATATTAGTTAGATAAAACACTATCTGCCATGACGAAATTATTATTGCTCTTTCCTGTCTTTCTATGCATGGAAAAGCTAAAGGCACAGAACGATAAACAGGTCCTGTTTCATTCCGGCGACAGGATCTGCTTTGTCGGAAACAGCATTACGAACAACGGTGAGTTTCATAACATGATCAGCCTTTTTTATGCGACCCGTTATCCCCTGGAACAACTGGATTTTTTCAACTGCGGTATTTCAGGCAATACGGCCGGAGACGGGCTCAAAAGGCTTGACAGTGATATTCTTATTCATCATCCTACCTGGTCCGCGGTGATGTTCGGGATGAATGATGTAAAAAGGGATCTTTATAATCCGGCAAGGAAAAATGACCCCGGTATCATAGAAAGCCGCAGCAAAGCGCTCCAGATCTATCGACAGAATATGGAGCAGATCATCCAGCGGCTGCTGAACAGCAACAGCAGGGTTATTATTCAAAAGCCCTCCATTTATGACCAGACAGGTTCGTTGAAATCGCTCAATATGTTTGGCGTAAATGATGCACTCGAAATATGCAGCCGGTACATCGATACGCTTGCGGCAAAATACAATCTGCCCGTTGTGGATTATCAGACGATTTTACAGGATATCAACCGGCAGATGCAGCGGGAAGACTCAACGGCTACGATTATCGGCTCCGATAGGGTTCATCCGCAATCACCGGGGCATTTTGTTATGGCCTATCAGTTTCTCCGGTCTACGGTAAAACCTTCCGTTGTTTCGGAAATGGACGTTAATGCCGGCAACCTGAAAACGCGTTGCGAAAACTGCAGCCTCACCAATATTGAAAAAAGCAAGGGCCGAATTTATTTTTTATGCAATGAAAAGAGTTTACCTTTCCCCATAGACGAGGAGTCGGAACCGGCGCTTCGATTCATCTCCTTTATAAGAGATTATGACCAGGAGATACTTCGGATATCAAAACTAAAAAAAGGCAATTACCGGCTGCTGATCGATGGAAAAGAAATGGGAAAATTTACAAATACAGCATTCAAAAAAGGAATAAACCTGGCGCTGATAAATGAAACTCCGCAATACCTGCAATCGTCCGGGATCCTTTCCCTTTTTAAACAACGCAGAAGCACTGAAGGAAAAATACGTGATATCAGGTTTGTAGAATATAACTTTCTCCCTCCCGGCAACAGTTCCAATAGGGATTCGGTTGAAGCATACCTTAATCATCTTCTTGCAGAAAAATATTCCAAATCGGAATATCGTGATTATTACGAAGCCCAGTTCAAACGCTATCTCCAATTCAAATCACAGGAAGAAGCTATCCAGACATCCTTGTCCGGGATCACTGAAAAAATATACCAGCTTAACAAACCCGTTAGCCATTCATTTGAACTGGTGAGGGAATAACACAACATTTTACTTTCAAAAGATGAAGAAATTACGACAGGTCATTAATTCGCTCGGTCCCGGCCTTATTACGGCAGCATTGATATTCGGCCCCAGTAAGATCACTATCTCTTCCAAGATCGGTGCGGAATATGGTTTCCAGTTGTTATGGGTGGTAGTGGTGGCTATCTTTTTCATGATCGTTTACACCAGCATGGCCGCGCGTATCGGCCTGGCCACGTCTCAGTCTATTCTGGGCACCATAAAAGATAAGTGGGGCAAAAATATTTCCACTGCCATTGGTGTTGGAGTATTTCTTGTGGTGGCAAGTTTTCAAACCGGTAATTCGATCGGTGTGGGTATTGCAATGGGGGAACTGACAAACACCTCATCGGTCATATGGGTTGTATTTTTCAATGTGGTCGCTATCATTCTGCTTTCTTTCCGCAGCTTTTACAGCATTCTTGAGCGGGCAATGCTGGTGCTGATCACGATGATGCTGATTGCATTCACCATCACATTTCTGCTTGTCAAACCTGAAATTTCAAATATCGTCGGAGGACTGAAACCAGTGATACCACCGCATTCACTCGGCATCATCACGGCATTCATCGCCTCCTGTTTTTCTATTGTAGCAGCTTTTTACCAGGTATATCTTATACAGGAAAAAAAGCGCGTTCAACCGGGCATACAGGTAAAAGACAAAAGTTTTGCCGGCATTTTCCTGCTGGGGCTTCTCACCTCTATAGTATTGATCTGCGGAGCAACGATCGTTCATCCCCGCGGAATTGTTATTAACAGCGCTTCCGATATGGCCAGCGCCCTGGAGCCGGTTTTCGGAAATTATGCCAGGGTGGTATTTCTATGCGGGCTTCTGGGTGCATCTTTTTCATCGCTGATGGGAAATTCAACATTAGGCGGCACCGTACTGGGCGATGCGCTGGGCTTTGGCAGCTCGCTGAAATCAAAACAAATAAAAATTATTATTACCATCATCATGGTTATTGGGGCCGTGGTGGCTATTATTTTCGGGACACTGCCTATTCAGCTGATCATATTTGCCCAAACCATCACGATATTCATTGTCCCTGCAATCGGAATAGCAATTTACCTGGTAGCCAATGATAAAAAGCTGATGGGAAAACATGTCAATGGCTATTTCGCCAGAATCGCCGGCGCCGCAGGATTATTGCTGGTGATCGGCCTGGCCGTACAAAGCTTTTTAAAAACGTTTTCATTAATATAGATCCCGGCAGATGTGCAATTTGCAGGGCAGGCAGCCCTTTGAACCGGTGGCCTGTTTGCATGCGGCATTTTGTTATTGATCTCCTGCTGCCTAATTTTGTGGAAATTTCAGATACGCCCTGCATACTATTCAGCAATGAAAGACAAGATAAAAAAGATAGCAAACGAAATCCGCCCCGCTCTAATAAACAACAGAAGACATTTACATAGTAATCCGGAACTCTCTTTCCAGGAATATAACACCTCCGCTTTCGTAGCCGCAAAGCTCCGCGAAATGAATATCAGCTTCACCACCATGAGCGGTACAGGGCTTGTTGCAATGATTAAAGGAAATAAGCCCTCTGATAAAGTGGTAGCCCTGCGGGCTGATATGGATGCCCTTCCGATCAAGGAGGAAAATGCGACAACATATAAATCAACCTGCGAAGGAATAATGCATGCCTGTGGCCATGACGCACATACCAGTTCACTATTGGGCGTGGCACATATTTTAAATGAATTAAAAGATGAATTTGCCGGCAGCGTTAAATTGATTTTTCAGCCGGGAGAGGAGAAATTACCCGGCGGGGCCAGCCTGATGATAAAGGATGGGGTGCTTAAAGATCCTGTTCCGGCACATATTATCGGTCAGCACGTTTCTCCGAATATCGAAGCAGGAAAAATTGCCTTGCGCACAGGTAAGTTTATGGCTTCCATGGACGAAATATTCATGACGATCAAAGGCAAGGGCGGTCACGGAGCCCAGCCTCACCTGAATATCGATCCGGTAGTTATCACCTCGCAGATCATACTGGCGCTACAACAGGTGGTGAGCCGCGTCTCTAATCCCTCTGCACCCACCGTGTTGTCATTTGGTAAGGTGATCGCGAATGGAGCAATCAACATTATTCCCGATGAAGTGTACCTGGAAGGAACATTCAGGACCATGGATGAGGCCTGGCGGAAAAAAGCACATGAACAGATTAGAAAAATCGCAACAGGTATCGCGGAAAGTATGGGAGCCGTTTGTGAATTGAAAATTAATACAGGTTATCCCTGCCTGATCAACGAAGAAACTACAACGAACCTCACGAAGAAATATGCAGAGGAATACCTGGGTAAAGAAAATGTAATGGAAGCCGAGCTATGGATGGCAGCTGAAGATTTTGCAGCTTATTCACAGCAAATCAGCGGTTGCTTTTATCTATTGGGAGTATCGAGGCCCGAAAAAGAAAAGGCGAGCCAGTTGCATACGTCTACTTTTGATATTAATGAAGAGGCGTTACCTGTAGGAGCGGGTATTATGGCTTTTATAGCATTAAAACATCTAGGCAATTAAACAGCTTATTTAAACGCCGCTGAACTTCGTAAACCCGCCGTCGACATATAATTCGGAGCCGGTTACAAAAAGCGACGCGTCACTAAGTAAATATACGAGCGCACCTTTCAGGTCATCGGGTCGGCCGAATTTTTTAAATGGCGTATGCTTAAGAATTGCTTTGGCTCTCTCGGTAGAACTTCCATCCTCATTGGAGAGCAGTCTCCTGTTTTGCTCGGTCAGAAAAAATCCCGGCGTAATAGCGTTCACCCTGATCTTATCGCCATGCCGCGCAGCCACCTCCACAGCAAACCATTTTGTGTAAATATCGATCGCCGCCTTTCCCATACTGTAACCCAATACTTTTGTCAATGCGTTTTTAGGGCTCACCGATGAGATATT
This sequence comes from Flavitalea sp., assembly GCA_044224935.1. Lineage (GTDB taxonomy): Bacteria > Bacteroidota > Bacteroidia > Chitinophagales > Chitinophagaceae > Flavitalea. The sequence goes on along the minus strand of JBGAJL010000032.1, from coordinate 5,743 downwards.
GACAATACTGCCACCACCATTTTTGATCATGGCCGCGCCAAATACCTGCGAAGGGATGATAGTGCCCCAGAGATTCAGCACCAGGGCTTTTTTCATCCCTTCGATGTTCATCGCAAAAATATCCATATCCGGTTCCACCACTGCTTCAGGAACATTTCCCCCTGCCGCGTTTACCAATCCATCGATTCTTCCAAACCTATTAAGTATTTCTGCCCGGGCCTCAACCAGCTGATCATGATCCAGCACGTTTACCGCCATGCCCAACGCCCTGCCACCTGCTGCATTGATATCGTCGGCCATCTGCCTGCATGCCGCCTCTTCAATACTGCTTATAACAACGGTTCCGCCCGCTTCCGTGATCGCCGAAACAAAAGAGCGGCCCAATACGCCCGTACCACCCGTAACTACTATCACTTTGTTTTTTAAGGAAAATAGCGTCTGCTCCATGGAAATGAATACAATTCGATTTGTGAAAATAATCTTTATAAATACCGGATAAATACTGCTTCAGAAGATAATTGTTTGCAAATATATATAAATTGCGTTAACGTACACTTAAAATTAAATACAATGCTCATCCTGATTAAAATTTCCCGCCAACTCCTTTGCATTTTCATCTTTGGGGTCATTTTTATACCGGAGAAAATGACTGCGCAAAAAATAACTCCATCAGCAGAAATAAAATCCGCAGGTGGTAAACAGAAGCGAATCGTTTTTCTCATTACCAGGGATTCCCTGAATTATGAAGCGGACAGAACAATTCCCCTGTTTGCAGATTTCCTGGCTAAATCCTGCGGCTATGCCACCACTGTAATTGAAGGGAAGGGAGGGCATTCCGCCTGTGAATTTCCAAACCTGGATCTTTCACATGCCGATCTTCTCGTATTATTCTGCCGGCGCATCGCATTGCCTGCTTCACAAATGAATATGATCCGGGATTATCTTGGTTCCGGGAGGCCGCTTATCGGAATCCGCACAACAAATCATGTATTTTCTCCAATGGAGCAGCCCATACCCGGATTTGTTGCGTGGCCCGGATTCCCCGATAGTGTGCTGGGTTGTAAGAACAGGGGTTACGGACCGGTTGGCCCGGGCATACAGGTATCTATTGCACCTGGCGCCGGTAATCATTTTATAACCCGTATGATTGATACCTGCCAATGGGTGAGCAAAGGAAATATCTATAAAGTCTCACCGCTGCTGGACAGTAATATAACCGTGCTGCTCAATGGAAAGGAAGAGGATTTGTATGAGCCCGTTGCATGGACCCGGAAATATGGCCGAAGCAAAATATTCTACACCACACTGGGTGTTCCGGACGATTTCGATAACAAGTATTTTAGACTGTTGCTTTTGGGTGCTGTGAGATGGGCGCTAGACAAAAAGTTATAATAAATCACCTGCTCTTTTGATTGTGTAAAAGTGCTTTTCCGGTTTCGATGCCATATAAATCTGCTGCAGCAGGTCTTCTGCTTTTTGATAAAATTCCTCCTCATGTGGTTTATTGGCAATATAATTTTTAAACATTCCGTAGAAAAAATCGTAATTCTCCGGACTGCTTATCTTATATTTTTCCATGATGGACGGCAGCTTTTCCTGGAGCTGTTCCAGGTTTTCCACGCCTTCCAGGTCGTGATGATGCTGGTATTCGACGTATTTCAATGATCTCAGCAATCTTTCGTTTTTCCAGTATGTTTCGAACAAATTCATCACGTTCAGCGACTGCCTGAACTGGGGCGTATTTTTATAGCGGGATAAATTAATCCCCTGCTGCAATTGCGCATGGGTAAACAGACCTATCTCAACGCTATCTATCAGCAAAATATATTTTGCCGCCGGTAAATAGCGAATGCTGATTCGTTCGGCGTTCAGCCGGTCAGTAAAATTTGTAAAAGAATCGGTATTGACAGCAGGCGGCGCAGCAAACGGAAGTGAGCGGGATAAATACTGAAAGGAAAGTGAATTACCCGATTTATGCATATTATGCACCGAGCAATTTTCTGCGTTAATGGCCCGGGATGTTTTAAAATCGATGGTGAGCCGGGAAACAAATGGCTGTACCTTTTGTTTTTCGAGAAAAGTGCAAGCTACTGCAAAGTGCCCCTGCTCGCCAACATGTGTGCGATCAGGACCCACAATTGTTGCCTTCGGATCAATGCGCTGCACCTGCCGGTTAATCCGGTTTAAAACAGTCCAGCAGTCAACAACAGGGAGGTTATACTTCTTTCCAAGCCACTTAATGTACTCCGTACACTTTTGCAGCGTATCATTAATTCCGTAGGCATTTACTGCCGGTGACTGCATCGTCTGGTCGTATATAGTTGGCGTTTCCAGTATAATCCTGACATTCCGTTTCATGAGCGTTTCTGCAATCCGCTCAGTATTGGTCATCCAATGGTGAAATGCTTCACTGCGCTGCTTTTGAATACTGGTGTCGTACTGGTTTTCAACGCGGTACAGCGCCGGGCGGAGATCATTCTCCTCTATCATCATCACACACCAGTCGGGTTTATTTTTTAATATATCGGAATCGATCCGCTGTAATATCTGATCGGTCACTTCACCGGAAATCCCGGCATTAAAAAAATGCAGTTTTTTTTCGGGATACCGGGTAGCATAAAACATATTTACAAAGTGATAGCATGCGCCATTCATGGATATACTGCTGCCAATGAATGAAATACGGTCGTTATCGTTGAAAATAAAGGATTGACACCGGGAAGTAAAAGGTTGCAGAAACAATAATAACAGGCTGAGTTTACAATATACCTTTAGCATAAACGGAGGGAGTAAATTTGAAATAATTTTAATTACCGGGAGATGAAAAAAAATTTGATTTATTGCAATTTAATAATATTTTCGTGTACGATAACGGTTTTTTTGATTTTTGATAATTTTTAAGAATATTCATCTCTTATTTTTATGTCCAATAACCGGTATTCCCGCCGCGATTTCATCAGGTATCAGTCAGTTGCCGGCCTGGGTGTGGTATTCTCCCCCGGCCTTGCAGGCGCTGCTTCCGGTTCTGCAAAAATAGCTCCGGGCGCCGCTATCGGCGGCAAACCAGTTTTTTCAGGCCAGTGGCCCAAATGGCCCCTGTGGATCCCGGAAGAAGATGAGCAGGGTGTGCTGGAAGTGCTGCGCAGCGGCATCTGGTCGCGCAGGGAAAAAGTAACCGAGTTCGAAAAAAAATGGGCGAAGATAAATGGCAGCAAACGTTGCCTGGCCCTGGTTAATGGCACTAACGCAATGACAGTGTCGCTGATTGAAAATAATATTGGCGTTGGCGATGAAGTGCTGGTCTCGCCCTATACATACATTGCTACCCCGGTAGCTGTTTTAAATACGGGCGCGCTGCCTGTTTTCGTGGATACGGACCGGAATACTTTCCAGATAGACGTTAATAAAATCGAAGAGAAAATTACTCCGCGCACTAAAGCAATTCTTCCCGTTCATTTCGCCGGCCTTCCCTGCGAGATAGAAGCCATTATGCAGATCGCAGCCAAACACAAACTGGTGGTTATAGAAGATGCCTGCCAGGCGCATCTTGCCGAAGTGAATCATCGCAAAATGGGCACTTTTGGTAATGCAGGGTGTTTTAGTTTTCAGAATTCCAAAAACCTTGCCATAGGAGAGGGTGGGGCGATACTCAGCGACGACGAAGAATTTATCGATCGCTGTTATGCCTATCATAATTTCGGATTTCCTTTCGGCTCAATGAAAAGCGGTGGCATCGGCATTTCAACAACGCATGGAAATAAGCTGCGCTTCACCGAATACCAGGCTGCAATTGGCCTGTCGCAATTAAAACGCCTGGAAGCACAAACTGAAACGAGAATCAGAAACGCACAATTGTTAGATAAAGGCCTGGAAAATATTCCCGCTATCGGGCTTTATCAATTCACCAGAAACGTTACCCGCGGCGTATACCATTTATATCCATTCCGCTACGATAAAGAGAAATTCAGGGGCCTCTCGCGAGATGCGTTCATAAAAGCAATGGATGCAGAAGGAATCCCCTGCCAGGCAGGCTACGAACCGCTTAACAGGATGCCTTTTCTGAAGAAAGTGGTGAGCTCCGGGAATTTCGCTCGCTTTTATTCAAAAAAAACATTCGACATACAGCGTTACGAACAACGCAACCACTGTCCTGAAAACGATATTCTCTGCCAGGAAACGGTCTGGATTCCACAGAATGTCTTGCTCGCTGAATCTTCACAAATGTCAAAAATTGCCGAAGCAATTCACAAAATCTATACCCATGCAGACAATATAAAAATTTAGCACTTCTTATTTATCCATAATTAAATCACCTGTAGTATGAAAAAAATGTTTACACTACATGCAGGGCTATTTTTGTGCCTGCACATGATCGGTCTTTGTGCCCGGGCCGGAACAATCAAAGTGGCGAGCCCCGGCAATGACAATGATATCCAGCCAGCTATTCAGAGTGCTGTGAACTCGGCGGCTAATGGGGACATCATAGAACTTCCCGAGGGAACATTTGTGCTGAATAAAAGTGTGGTGGTCAAAAAATTTATTTCGATCATTGGAAAAGGATTATCCAAAACAATTCTATACCGGGCAGAATCTGTTGATGACGATCTGCTTTCCTGGTCAGACGATTGGAATGGAATGTTCCGATATGAAATCAATCAAAACACTCCTGCCAATATAGTGATTGCCGATATTTGTTTTAAAAGCAAGCAGCCCAGCCTTGTTGATGGAGATGGCAAATCGAAAGCTGCAGATATCGGGATTAAAATGATTCACTGCGTGGATTTTGTTATTACGCGCTGCCGGTTTGAATATTTTGGAAATGGCGCGGTTTCTGTTTACCACGATGATAATATCGCCAGCGGCCTGATCTACAAAAATGAATTCTTCCATAATGTAAAAGGTTATGATGCATTGGGATTGGGCTATGGCGTGGTTGTATACGGAGGAAATCTCGAATGGGTGGCATCACCAAAATTCGGCAGCTCTAATTTTATCTTTGTAGAAGATAATGTTTTCGATTATCACCGCCATTCTATAGCAGCAGGTGGAGCAGCTCTGTACGTTTTCCGCTACAATAAAGTGATCAACAATGTTGCAGGAAATACTGCTCATGCGATTGATATGCACGAAGCAAGATTAGGCGGCCCCGGAACAGAAAATAATTTTTCCACCCGCGCCGCGGAAGTCTATAATAACAGTATTGTCAATACAACCTATCGGGATGGAACGTCAAATGTTGCCAACGGTACTCCCATACAACCAGGAGGTAATATCGATTGGCTCGTTGAAGCCTGTATACGTCCCCGCGGCGGTGAAGCGCTTGTGCATAACAATTATATTGAAGGCTATCGTTTCGGTGTAGGGCCCATCACCGGTCTGAATGGAATTGGTACACCCGGTGTTTATCCATGGCCCTACCAGATCGGCTATGCAAGTGGCCTGAAATATGGGGCGGCACATACCGGCGTTGATGGTGATAAGGGCGACGGTGATTTATTTATGTGGGACGATACTTTTCATTTTCATGCACCCGGCAGTTCTTCCAACCCCTACTTCTATAATTACACCCCGGCCTATATTGCAGCTGAAAGAGATTATCATTTGTATGCGAAAGAAGGATATACTCCATATACTTATCCGCATCCACTCAGAAGCATTGCAGAGCCTGAAACACCAGTAAATACGGGAAAGATTTTAAAATTTACTATCTCACCCAATCCCAATCATGGCATGTTCACGCTTA
>JBGAJL010000031.1:0-38425 GCA_044224935.1 Flavitalea sp. | reverse complement strand
CATGCGGGGCAACCTGGGTGCCACACTTACCGAAGTGGGTTGGGTAATTACCGCTTATGCTATCGGTAACGTAATTATTGTGCCGATGACCAGCTGGCTCTCGCAGCAGTTCGGACGCAGAAATTATTTTGCGGCGTCGATTGTATTATTTACTGTGTTTTCTTTTTTATGCGGAAATGCAACCAATATCTGGGAGCTGGTAATATTCCGGTTTTTCCAGGGTCTTGGCGGTGGCGCCCTGCTGGTCACCTCGCAAACGATTATCACGGAAAGCTACCCGCCGGAAAAGAGAAATATGGCACAGGCGATATATGGATTGGGTGTGATCATTGGCCCGACACTGGGGCCGCCTTTAGGAGGTTATATCGTGGATAATTTCTCATGGCCTTATATATTCTATATTAATATTCCCATCGGTGTCGTGGCAACCCTGCTGACCCTTCAGTTTGTGCGCAGCCCCCGGTACACTGCTAAAACAGAAGCCGGGGATATCGATTGGCTGGGTATTGGTTTGCTGGCAATCACTGTCGGCTCTTTACAATATGTGCTGGAAAAAGGTCAGGACGATGACTGGTTGAACAGCCAGGTAATCATAACACTGATTGTGCTGGCCATACTGGGTTTCTTCTTTTTCCTGTGGCGCGAACTTACTTTCAGAAAACCTATTGTCGAGTTACGAGTATTGAAAAACGGCAATCTCCGTGTAGGTACGATATTGTCGTTTATACTTGGCTTTGGATTATACGGATCGACCTTTATTATTCCGTTATATACACAATCCACTCTCGGGTGGACCGCGCAGCAGTCGGGAATGCTGATGATACCTGCGGCGCTTACCACGGCATTTATGATGCCGCTGATCGGACAATTGCTTCAAAAAGGAGTACCGCAGCAGTACCTCGTTGCATTGGGGATGCTGATCTTTTTCGGATACAGTTATTGGGGATATAAGATCATTACACCCGATACGGGAGAGGATGCGTTTTTCTGGATGCTGATATTTCGCGGGGTAGGTATGGGTTTGCTGTTCATCCCGATAACGGCGTTATCCCTGAGCACGCTTAAAGGTGTTCAGATTGGGCAGGGAGCCGCATTTACCGGTATGATGCGTCAGCTTGGTGGATCGTTTGGCGTGGCCGTGATCACCACTTACCTGGCAAGAAAGAATATGTCGCATCGAAGTGACTTGGTGAGCCAGTTAAGCGTCAATGATCCGGATGTGATGAATCGTATTGCAGGATTGCAACATAGTTATATTGCAAAGGGCATGACACCTGATAAGGCGCTCAATGCAGGTTATGCCACCTTGGATCATATGGTAGCCAAGCAGGCCAGCGTTTTATCGTATATGGACGCGTTTTTATGGCTCGGCATTTTGTTCCTGATCTGTATTCCGTTCGTGATGATGGTAAAAGGCAATAAAGGGATATCAAAAGCAGCGCTTGCCGAAGGATCCCATTAATTTTATTATTGTGAAATGAAACAGGCCTTATGCCCGGTTTTCAATTCTTCCCTTGATAATTTCTATATGCCTGTTTACCGCTGCAGGAATATGCTCCCTGTAGTGGCTGACATAGATCAGCGTTACATTGCTTTGAACGCATATTCTGTTGATCAGTTCAGTAAAAAATAATTGTTGATAATTATCCAGTCCCTGCGTCGGCTCATCGAGTATGAGCAACGCGGGACTTTTTATTAATGCCCGCGCCAGCAGACATAATCTTTGTACGGCAGGGGGAACCTGGTTAAATAATGTACGTGAATATTTACCGATATTCATCAGCTCCATCCATTGCAGGCAGCGTCCGGATTTTCCGGACTCCGATATTCTGAACAATCCCACGGTATCATAAAACCCCGACTCAATTACCTGCAGGCAGGAAGAGTCGGTGGGGAAATACTGGTATAATTCCGGCGATACAAACCCGGTTTGTTTTTTAATATCCCAGATGCTTTCGCCCGAGCCGCGCTGCTTATCGAATAAAATAATATCGTTGGCGTAGGCCTGTGGGTTATCGCCGTTTATTAAACTCAGCAATGTCGATTTGCCGGCGCCGTTAGGGCCAGATAACGACCATCTTTCACCCTGTCTTATTTCCCAGTTGATATTATCGAGAATAGTTCTCCCATCATATTTTACCGTAACATTTTTCATACGCACGATAAAATGATAAGGCGGATTATTTTCATAAGATAATAACCTGCTCAGCGCCTTTTCATCGATCCGGACATCGTGTGTGAACCCGAATTGCGCGGGATCGAAATCTTTTTTCTCTCCGTGGTGAACCATCTCCCCGTTTTTCACTACCGCTACATGAGACACTGCTGCGGGAACTTCGGACGGTGAAGTGGCGATCACCACAATTGTTCCCCGGGTGGATATGTCTTCCACCAGCGTATTGAACTCCATACGTGTACTCACATCCAGTCCTGTCAGCGGATGATCGAGTAATAATATTTTCGGGTTTTTAATCAGGGCTGATGCGATCAGCAACCGCTTGGTTTCGCCATTCGATAATTTAATCAACTGTTCTTCCATTAAAGGCTCAAGGTGCAGTCTCCCGATCAGTTTGCGCAGGTCCCAATATCCTTTCACGGTGCTCAGGGTTTGCAAATGATCGTGCACAGTAAGCGCATCTTCCGAATCGCTGGAATTAAATCGCTGCTGGTAATAAAAGTCGGTGGTATTGGAAAGATTTCTGAACTGGTGCCGGAAGCTGACCCTTTCCGCATCTTTGGTTTCCATGGCGGCCAGTAAGGCGCTATGGCCGGAATCACTTTCTCCAACAATTGCCCATATTTGTCCCGGCGTAATAAAATCAGGTATCTGCATTATTTACTCTTCTGCTGATCAAACTTTAAAATGATTGCTTGAATGAGTAAACTTACGGATTTTGCCTTAATCACAGTTTTATCCTGCCTTCGCGATCGTTATCACTTTCTGGTAGGGGCCATTTTGTAATCTCAGGAAATAAATGCCTGCCGGAAGATTATCGTTGCCTATTGAAATGGAATATGTGCCTTCCTGGTATTGTTGTTTCGCATAAACTTTTACGACGCGCCCGAGTGAATTGATCTGTTGTATAACGGTGAAGCCCGATTGTACTTTGAATTCGATAACGCCATACGTGGAATAAGGATTCGGCCACATGCGCAGTGTCATCGATTCGGAAAGATGATTATTTTCTTCAATATCATCGGTGATGCCGCAGGGCGAACCGCTTAATACCGGTAAAGACTGATAATTTTTTAATAACAGTTCATTGATCGAAGCCTGGTCTACGCAAAACCATCTTTCGAGTACGGAGGCATATACGCTTCTGAAATCGTATTGAAAGGGAATATTGGTATTCGTCTCTATCGCAGCCGGGATATCAGGGCTTTTCCCCAGTATCCCTTTCTTTACATTCTTTCCAAATAACAATACAGGGGCTGCTGCACCATGATCGGTGCCCATGCTGGCATTTGATTTTATCCTGCGTCCGAATTCGGAAAATGTCATGCCCATCACCCGGTCATCGAGTGATAATAATTCCATGTCTTTCTGGAAAGCGGCCACCGAAGAAGAGAGCGTTTTCATCAACTGGGCATGGGTGCCCGTTGTAGAGTCGCCTGAATTTACCTGCTTTTTATGCGTGTCGAAGCCACCGATACGCACCGAATAGACTTTTGTTTTTAAGCCACCGGCAATTAAGCGGGCAACAATCTGCAGCTGATGCGCGAGTGGATTATCCGGATAAGCGGCCTGATTACCAGCTTTTAAATAGGCAGAGCGGATAATGGCGGAATATATTTTTGTTTTTTCCGAAATTTCTCTCAGGTAATGCAGCTCTTTATTAGCCGAAACGGAATCGAGCGCGTAATCCGAAAAGGGATTGGCGAAGGTGTAAATATTGTTCGGATCTGAAATGCTCATGCCCATAGACAATAGCGGACCCTGCGTGGTGAGCGTGGGCATATCGTTGATCTCTATGGCGAGGGGATCACTCATTTTATCATTGGGAAACGCATCGGGATAACCGGGATATTCCTTGTTAAGATATCTTCCCATCCACCCGGTTTTTACGCGCTGGCTGCGCAGGGCGGTATCGTCTCCCGTCATCCAGATATCGGTTGAACGAAAATGAGAGAAGTTCGGATTTTCATAACCCACCGATTGAACGACAGATAATTTTCCATCATTATACATATTCTGCATGTCGGTCATGGATGGATGCAGGCCGGTTTTATCGGTTCCATCGAGCCGCAGCACTTTGCTCTGGGGTATGGCAACATTTGTGCGTGCGTTATAATAGTTGGCATAGGCATCGAGAGGTATTACGGTATTCAGCCCGTCATTGCCGCCGGAAAGTTGTATCAGCACCAGCACATGATCGCCCGATCCTGATGCAGCAAGCAGCGACAACGCACCCGAAGGCGCAGAGCCGTACGCGTTAAAAGAGAACCCATTTAATATTCCGGGAAGCGTAACGGCCGCCGGCACTGTATTTCTCAGGAATTTACGTCTGTTCATAGTTTGGAATTTTAAAACTTAAAAGTGAAAAATAGGTGCGGATAGTTTTAACTTTTAAGTTTTTACTTTTAACTTCTCTCTTTTCAGCATAGATGAAACTCCGGGAGGTTCATGATGAATTGCAGCAGGCTGCCTATCGAGGCATTGATCGCTGCGGTGTCACCACTGTTCCAGGTGTTCGTCCACACGTTATCGTCTTCTGTATTATTGTTTAAAAAATTATCTTTCAAATATTTTTTTCCATTGTCTGTCAGGGGATACCTGAGCAATAACATGGTCAGATCATCTGTCAGTTTACCTGCATCCGGAGGATCCGCAGAATATTGCGCAAAGGCTTTGTAATTGATAAGATTGTCTTTCACCAGCCTGTCTGTGAACGCTGCCCTTTTAGGAAGGGAATTGCTGTTGACCCATAATTCATAATAGGTGGGATCCTGGTAATAAGAGGGCCATCCCGATACGTCCGGAGGCTGAAAAAGATCCTGTCCCATTTGCCTGGCCTGGATATAAATGGAAGCAAAAACCGGGTATCCGTTTACATAATCGGTATAGGACTGCACGGGAATATCCAGTTCACGCATTGTTCCGACAAGAAAATCGAGGGGACTCTTGATATAGCAGGCCCTGTTGGCCTTATCGTAAAAATGTTCACTCTTCAACAGGGCCGATAGCACTGGTTTTAGTTCGTAATTATTATTCCGGAGAATGTCGGCGAGCGGAGCGATCACTGTCGATTCGGTTGCGTCGTCGATCTGGTAATAAACAAACCAGCGATATATTTTCCTGCATAAGAATTTCGCACATTCTTTCGTGGCGAAGATCATTTCGATAAACTGATCAATTTCCTGTTCGCCATTGGTGCTTCCGGCGATGCTGGTATTATTATAAAACGCAGAAAATGATTTGGTGGATGTGTCGTGGGCGTCGGTATCCAGGTATGCAGTTAACGTGTTAGCATCGATGCGCCACCCGGTAAGCAATTTAGCGGCTTGTTGCACGTCCGACTCCGTATATAAGGAGTCATCACCTTTTCCAACAGTAAATAACTCCTGCAGTTCACGCGCGTAGTTTTCATCGGGAGCGCGTTTTGAATTCATATATCCGTTGAGGTGGATAAGCATCGCGGGATCGATGGTCACTTTTTTGGTAAGTTCTTTAATATTTCCCAGCACATTATTTCTTAGTAATGCGTGGTGCCGGTATAAATGCGTTGCGTTGTCCACTTCTTCCCGCTGAACGGAAAAGTGATGATGGAGAAACAATAGCATTTTCTCACCGATGCTGCGGTTCTGGTTCAGCATAATGCCTACCCACCATTTCCGCATGCTGTCGATCCTTGCCATTTTTACCGCACCGGCCATGCCGGGATCGCTGAGCTTATTGAGATCGTCGGCCCAGGTTTGCCCCTGAGGGACCTGCGGATCGTCGAACATTGTTCCGTCGTTATCGGCCAGCAATCCGTATTCTCTCAACGGCGGCGAAACGGACTGAATATTATTCAATAATTCATCCACTGTGTCATTGCAATTCATGGAAAGAAAATAATCTGCATCCGATTTCTTCACGCCAAACATGGTGCGTTTAAGTAAATGCGCTACTTCATTATAAGTCCAGTCGCCCGAATATTCACTGAGGCCGCTCAATACGCCTCTTGCCTGAGCTTCCTGTTTCGATACCGCCTTTTTTAAAAATGCTCTCCTGTTCATAGCGTATTTTTTAATCCCTGATCAGAAGGAACGAGCCCTTCTTTATTACCAGCTGCTTTTTGCTGTTCATATATCTTATTGCATACACATATGCGCCGGTGTTCTGCTTTTGATTTTTATACATGCCATTCCAGCGGTTGGTGATGGAATTGCTTTGAAACACCAGTTCTCCATACCTGTTGAATACCTGCATGAAAAATTCGCCCTGTATTTTTCCTACGGCGCCAAACAGGTCGTTTTTGCCGTCGTTATTTGGTGTGAATGCATTGGGAACATAAATAGTATCCTGCGTTTTTAGCCGGATCGATTCGCAATTGACGGTGTTGGTGCGGTAGGTGGCTATGGCTGAATCGTAACCGCATATATCTGTCAGCATTTCTGATTTTTGCAGGAAAGGCATACCCGGGCAAACGGTCGTATCGGTATAGACCGTATCAACGATTTTGCATTTTACGATCCCGAAATCTGCACCGCCCTGTCCCTTTTTAAAATCACCTTTTTCTGAATCGGTATTACCTGCGAAATAATATTCATGGAGCGAGGGCTGATAGGCGATAGCGTGCAGATTGTCGTCGTTTTTTCCGCCTATATTTTTCTTCCACAATAGTTGTCCTGCGGCCGACAATTTGATGATCCAGTAATCACCGCCGCCCCTGGCGCTGTCTACATCCAGGTTATTGGAATACGATACACCACCTACGATATACCCTCCGTCTTTATCTGTAATGACAGCATTGGCAAATTCTGCATCGGTTCCACCCAGTGTTTGTTGCCAGCGCAGTTTTCCCTGCTGGTCGATATTCACGATCCAGAAATCCTGGCCGCCCTTTGCATTTTTTACATCCCCGTCGTTGGATGTCGTATATCCTGCCAGTGTGAATGTGTTGTCGTTGCCCGGAGTCATGGAATAGATCACATCATTCTGCGAGCCGCCGTAAATTTTACTCGATAATTTATTTCCGTTCATATCGGTGGTGAGCAGCCAGGCATCATAATTCTTCTGGTTAGGCGGTATATCGCCGTCTGTTGAATTAGCGTAGCCGGCGAGGAATATTTTATTATTTGCAACCTGGATATTCAGTAATTCATCGTTCTTGCTGCCCCCATAACACTTGCACCATAATTTATTTCCCGATGCGTCGATCTTTAATAATACGCCATCGGTATACCCTGATGAACTGTGGTTGCCGGTTATGTCGCCGTCGTTCGAGGATGATGAAGCGGCTATTAAGAAATTGCCATCAGCGAGCGCATAAATATTATTTCCCACGTCAAGCCCGTTGCCCCCATATCTTTTCTGCCACTGCAGCGAACCGCCGGCATTAATTTTTATTACCCAGATGTCTCTCGTGCCGCCGTAACCGGCCGTCACGTCGCCATCGGTAGAGCTGGTTTCCCCCAGCACGATATAGCCGCCATCTGTTGTTTGTACGACGTCGCGGGCTGTTTCGTAGTCGGTGCCGCCGAAGCTTTGTTCCCATTGTTTATTGCCGCATTTATCCAGCTTGAGGATCCAGAGATCCCAGTAATCGCGGTGGGGGTGCGATTGTATATCGCCGTTTTTGGATTCAGTATATCCGACTGTTATGGTGCCTCCGTCGGCAGTGCATTTAATTGAAAAAGGTATTTCAGCAGCGGAGCCTCCGTATTGCCTGATCCACTGGATAGGAGGGAACTGGGCAGAAAGAGAAAGGTGCAGCAACAGGCACGATGCCCAAATGAATATGCTTTTGCAGTATGCGTTTTTCACAAGGTGGATTCTTACGGATTTCGAATCCCATAGATACAAAAATTATGCTACAGTTAAAAGCAGGCACAAGTTTTTTTCATGAAAATATACGTTGGGCCATCGTGATTTTACGAATAGTTGGTACCTTTTACAACATGGATTCAATGAGGCTTCCGCGTGTGGATTCGATCGATATCCTTCGTGCCCTGACGATGCTGCTGATGATTTTCGTAAACGATCTTGGTAATGTAATAGACGTGCCTGCATGGCTGGAGCATACGGCGAAATTACACGACGGAATGGGTTTGGCCGATACCGTGTTTCCTGCTTTCCTTGTTATTTCGGGTATGTCCATACCTTTTGCCATAGAAAACAGGAAGCGGAAAGGGGAATCGGACCGGCGCATATTGGGTCATATCCTGGAGCGATCATTTTCCCTGCTGGTAATGGGTGTGTTCCTGGTAAATGGCGAGCATATCGACAGCGAAACAATGGAAATGCCTGCCTATTTGTATGATACTTTTTCCTGTCTCGCTTTTATTTTTATCTGGAATGCATTTCCGCAACATGTGAACCGGTCGCTTGTCAATGCATTAAAAATACTTGGCTGGTTTATCCTGATTATACTGGCATGGGCATACCGGGGAAATGATGATGGGGAAATAGTCCGTTTCAACACCTGGTGGTGGGGCATACTCGGTTTGATCGGATGGGCCTATCTTTTTACTTCGATTGTTTTTTTATGGGGCAAAGGGCGCTTGTCGAATATGCTTATCTTCTGGGTGCTTTGTATGCTTATCAGCGTGTCATATCATGGTGGGCTGATCATGAAAAAAAGTTTTTTGTCAGCGCTCACGATGCCGGTTGGCCATGGAGCCATGCCCGCGCTGGTTTGTGCGGGTGCGATCGTTTCCCTTTTATTTTCGCGCCTGGTGTTGCGGCACAACACCAAAAAATTAATAATTGTATTATTATCTGTCAGCGCCGGCTCTGTTGCTTTGGGATTTCTGCTGCGAAAGTTTTTTATTATTTCGAAAATACTGGCCACGCCCAGTTGGGTAATGATCTGTATCGGGATAACTATTGCCATATTTGTGCTGGTATACTGGATCGCTGATATTCGTAAAATAACCGCCTGGACAAAAATTATAAAGGGAGCAGGCACCAATACGTTACTCTGCTATCTTCTTCCCTATTTTGCATATGCGCTGTTTGCGGCTTTTCATCTTTACCTTCCTGATGTTTTACTGACGGGCGGTGTGGGGTTATTTAAAACCTTCCTGTTTGCGGTATTGATCGCCTGGGTGGCCGGCAAAGCCCGGAATATCAATATCCGGTTGAAAATATAAATTGTTTGTTATCGGAGGTCATTGTTAAAATCAACCGGATAGATTTGTTTGCAGAATTGATATTGGATAATGATATCGGGATAACCTGTTAAAATCACAGGCTGGCCATGTCGATCACAAACCGGTATTTTACATCACCTTTCAGCATTCGTTCGTAGGCTTCGTTGATAGAATCGATATTGATCATCTCCACATCCGAAACAATATTATGCGCGGCGCAATAGTCGAGCATTTCCTGTGTTTCGGGAAGGCCGCCAATGGAAGAGCCTGCGAGGCTGCGGCGATTGGCCAGTAAAGAGAACCCCCGGATTTCGGCAGGAGTGGGGGGAACGCCTACACAGATCATCGTACCATTGGTATTGAGCATACCCAGGTATTCATTGTAATTGTGCGGTGCAGAAACCGTGTCGAGAATGAAATCGAAATAATTTCTCAGTTCTTTTACCTGCTTTGGGTCTTTGGTGATTGCGAATTTATGCGCGCCTAATTTTTTTGCGTCCTGCTCTTTTGAGGCCGTGGTACTCAACACCGTCACTTCCGCGCCGAATGACACCGCAAATTTGACGGCCATATGACCCAGTCCACCAAGGCCTACGATACCTATTTTATGTCCCTTGCCCACTTTCCAGTGCCGCAGCGGCGAATAGGTGGTAATGCCGGCGCAGAGCAGCGGCGCTACCGCATTGAGGGGCAGTTGATCCGATATATGAAGCACAAAGTCTTCATCGACTACGATATGTTTGGAATAGCCGCCGAAAGTAATCGTTTTCTTATCTTTCTCCAGGTCATTGTAAGTGCCTACAGATCCGTTCCTGCAATATTGTTCAAGGCCCCGTTTGCAATTATCGCACTCGCGACAGGAATCGACAAGGCACCCGACGCCGGCAAGGTCGCCCGCTTTAAATTTCTTTACCTCACTTCCCACTTTGGTTACCCTTCCTACTATTTCGTGTCCGGGTACCATCGGATAAATGGAATTGTTCCACTCATTGCGTACCTGGTGAATATCGGAATGGCATACGCCGCAATACAAAATATCGAATTGAACATCATGCGGGCCCGGTTCCCGCCTGTTGAAATTAAACGGTGCGAGATTGTCG
This sequence comes from Flavitalea sp., assembly GCA_044224935.1. GTDB lineage: Bacteria > Bacteroidota > Bacteroidia > Chitinophagales > Chitinophagaceae > Flavitalea. The sequence goes on along the minus strand of JBGAJL010000031.1, from coordinate 28,028 downwards.
GTTTTGGTATGCACTGCATAGCCTCTGGTTGCTGACATAAGTTTGAATTTATTTTAAAGAATAAATAATTGCGGTTGAAACGTCTAATTTAAGAATAGCGGGGAAAATGAGGATGATTTTTTAAAGATCCGGTGGTAGTGGGTTAACTGACGATATTTTTTAATCGAATTTTTCAAAAATAGTTCGTTAAAAACCTTACCTTTAAAAAGATCAAAATGGCAGTACGCAGCGCAACGCCATCACCACAATGAAGAAGACTTTTGTTTTTCTGACGATTTGCCTTGGGGGATTATTATGTTACTATTTGCTGTCATGCAACAACCAGTCCCCATCTGGCCCTTCGGGCTCAGACAGGATAAGTTATAATTTCCAGATACGGCCTATTTTATCCGATAAATGTTTTACCTGCCATGGACCCGATGCCAACAAAAGACAGGCCGGCCTCCGCCTCGATATTGCTTCGGAAGCTTATAAAGCGCTTCGCGACCATCCCAGGGCCCATGCCATAGTAAAAGGCGATCCCGGCATGTCCGAACTTTTTCTCCGCGTCAGCTCTAAGGACACTTCCTACATGATGCCACCTCCAGTTAGTCATCTGCCATCGCTGACAGAGAGTGAGATTGCCTTGTTTAAAAAATGGATCGAACAGGGCGCGGAATATGAAAAGCATTGGGCTTTTGTACCTCCTGTTAGAAAAGCCATTCCCGAGGTGAGCCAAAAGTCATGGCCCAAAAATGAAATCGATTATTTTATTTTACATGAACTCGAAAAAAGGAATCTTAAACCCAATGAAGAAGCAGATAAGGAGCGGCTGCTGAAAAGGGTTTCGCTTGATCTTACCGGCCTGCCGCCATCGATTGAATTAAGGGAAAAATTTCTCGCTGATAATTCCCCCGGCGCTTACGAAAAAATGGTAGATGAATTGCTGGCGATGCCACAATTCGGTGAACGGATGGCTATCAACTGGCTGGATGTGGCGCGTTTTGCCGATTCGCACGGTTACCAGGATGATAACTACCGCACTCAATGGCCCTGGCGTGACTGGGTGATCCATGCCTTCAACGAAAATCTTTCTTACGATAAATTTATCACCTGGCAGCTTGCCGGCGACCTGTTGCCGAATGCAACAAGAGAGCAGTTGCTGGCAACAGGATTTAACCGCAACCATAAGATAACGGAAGAAGGCGGTGTAATCGATGAGGAATACCGGGTGGAATATGTGGTGGACCGGACCAACACATTGGGCAGGGGCATACTGGGCGTTTCCCTCGAGTGCGCGAAATGTCATGATCATAAATACGATCCTTTCTCGCAGAAGGAATATTTCCAGGTATCGGCATTCTTCAACAATGTGCCGGAAGTGGGGCTCGAATCTTCCGTGGGCGGCCGTGAAACCTACGCAAAAAATCCGCGTATGGAAATCACCAGCCAGGACCTGGCCGGCATACTTGGTTTTATTAATAAAAATAAAACAGATACAAACAAACTGGAAGTGTCTGTAATGAAGGAGAGGGACACCATCCGGCCCACCTATGTTCTTTTACGGGGCAACTACGACAGCCATGGCGACCAGGTATATCCGGGCACACCGGCATCTATCCTTTCTTTCCCGGCAGGACTTCCGCAAAACCGGCTGGGATTGTCTGAATGGCTGTTTGATGCGAAAAATCCATTGACGGCACGTGTATTTGTTAACCGCATGTGGCAGGAATTTTTTGGAAGAGGGCTGGTAAAATCTTCGGGCGATTTTGGCATGCAGGGCGATCTTCCCTCGCATCCTGAATTGCTCGACTGGCTTGCTGTTGATTTCAGGGAAAACGGATGGAACATCAAGCGCCTGATCAAAAAAATGGTGATGTCTTCCACTTATCGTCAGTCGGCGATAGTGGACAAAGAAAAAATAAAAGAAGATCCTGAAAATATTTACCTGTCACATGCTTCGCGCATACGCGTGCCGGCCGAACTAGTCAGCGATATTGTGCTTGAAAGCAGCGTCTTATTAAATAAATCCATTGGTGGGCCAAGTGTAAAACCCTACCAGCCTGCAGGCTTGTGGGAGATGGCTTCATCTGGGCGCGGACAATTGGCAAATTATGAGCAGGACACGGGTGCATTACTATACCGCCGCGGAATGTATACGCTGATCAAACGCACTGTGCCGCCTCCGTCAATGATGATTTTTGATGCCAGCAACCGCGATCAGTGCGAAGTGAAACGCTCGCGTACCAACACCCCGTTGCAGGCATTGATCATGATGAACGACCCCACTGTGCTCGAAGCGTCACTGGCTCTTGCAGATAAATTATTACAGCATAACGGCGGCGAAAAAAATATTGCTGTCGGTTTTGAAAGAATCATCTGCCGTCGTCCAGAGCAAAAAGAAATTGAACTGCTGAATAATTATTACCGGGAGCGGCTGGCAGAATTGAGAAACAGGCAGGACGAGGTGAATAAAATCGTTCATGTGGGCTGTTACAAACCCGTCACGAAATCCAAAACCGAGCTGGCTGCCATGATGCAGACCATGCAGGTGATCTATAATATGGAAGAGGCCATCACAAAAACATAGTCATGAGTAAAGAAATTATAGAGCATGGACTGACGAAGAACCGGCGCTGGTTCCTTTCACGGCTAAGCATCGGGCTGGGTAGCGCGGCATTGGGATCACTGCTGATCCCTGATCTGTTCAGTGGTTCGAAAGATGCAGAAGAAACCCTCATGACCGGCCTGCCCCATTTTGCACCCAGGGCCAAACGGGTCATCTATCTTTTCCAGAACGGGGCGCCCTCACAATTGGAATCATTCGATTATAAACCGTTATTGAACACCATGATGGGCCAGGATCTTCCCGAGTCGATAAGACAGGGGCAGCGGCTCACGGGTATGACATCCAACCAGAAAAATTTTCCATTAGTTGGCTCTCATTATAAATTCAACAGGCATGGCAAAAACGGTATCTGGATAAGTGAGGTGTTTCCGCATATGGCAAAGGTTGCCGACGAGCTTTGCGTGATCAAATCCATGCATACGGAAGCTATCAACCACGACCCGGCCCTTACCTTTTTCCAGACCGGTGCACAGCAGGGTAATCGCCCCAGCATGGGCTCATGGGTAAGCTATGGGCTCGGTACGGAAAACAAAAACATGCCTGCATTTTGCGTGTTGTTATCGAAAGGTAAGGGAAATGGCCAGGGCGTTTATTCCAAATTATGGTCTAACGGTTTTTTGGATTCTGTTCACCAGGGCGTGCAATTCAGCAATGGCGAGAGTCCTATCCTGTATTTGCAGGATCCGGATGGCATGGATAAACCGGCGAGAAGAAAAATGCTGGACAAAGTGGCTGAACTGAACGACCTCGAATATAAAAAGTTCGGTGATCCCGAAATTGTTGCCAAAATACAGCAATACGAGATGGCTTATCGCATGCAGACGGCTGTTCCCGAAATTATGGATGTAAACAAAGAGCCCGACGATATAGTGAAATTATATGGAGCAGATTGTCTTATACCGGGAACTTTTGCTGCCAACTGCCTGCTTGCAAGAAAATTATCTGAAAACGGTGTCCGTTTTGTGCAGTTGTATCACCAGGGCTGGGACCAGCATGGCGATCTGCCCAATGAAATGCGGCGCCAGGCGATGGATGTGGACCAGGCTTCCGCTGCATTGATAACCGACCTGAAACAAAGGGGGCTGCTGGATGAAACGCTGGTGATCTGGGGCGGTGAATTTGGCCGAACCAACTATTGCCAGGGCAAGATGACAGTCGACAATTATGGCCGCGATCATCATCCCCGCTGTTTTTCTATCTGGATGGCCGGCGGTGGCGTTAAACCCGGAATTTCTTATGGAGAAACAGATGATTTCGGATATAATATTATTAAAGACCCGGTGCATGTACACGATTTCCAGGCTACTGTTTTAAACCAGCTGGGCCTCGATCATGAAAAATTAGTTTATCGTTTCCAGGGACGCCGCTACAGGCTTACCGATGTGGAAGGAAAAGTTGTGAGAGATATTTTAGCGTAAAAATTATGAAAAGAAGAGCATTTATAAAAAGTACATCTGCCGCTGCAGGATCTTTATTTATTACGAACGGTATGTTTGCAAGAAACAGAGGGCCCGTATACGGGCATAATAACATGAAGTACCGCCTGGATACCAGCTGGGGTAAATTAAATCCCGCCATTAATCCGGTGAAGGACTGCCATGAAATGGTGCAGGATAAAAAGGGAAGAATACTATTACTTACCAATGAAACAAAAAATAACATACTCGTATATAATAAATCCGGAAAGCTGCTGCAATCATGGGGGCACGAATTTCCCGGCGCACACGGGCTGACACTGCATAATGCAAACGGTGAAGAATTTTTATTCATCACCGATACAGAAAAACACCAGGTATATAAAACAACGATCGATGGTAAAATATTGATGACCATCGATTATCCTGCTGAAACAGGAAAATATGCTAAAAAAGAAGAATTTGTTCCTACGGAAACGACGGTGCTTGAAAACGGCGATTTCTATATCGCTGACGGCTACGGATTGCAGTATATCATGCAATATGATGCGAATGGCAAGCTGAAAAATATTTTCGGGGGAAAAGGAACTGAAAAAGAAAATCTCGACAATGCACATGGCATAACGGTGGACAGAAGGCATGCTTCACCAACACTTTTAATCACCGACCGCACGCGCAATTGCTTTAAGCGGTTTTCGATGGACGGAAAGCTGATGGAAGTGCTGGAACTGCCGGGCGCCTGCGTATGCAGACCGGTGATCCATGGTGATCATTTATATGCTGCGGTGTTACGGTCGCCCGACCTGAGTGCCGAGGGCACGGGGTTTGTGACGATACTGGATAAGAACAATAAAGTGGTTTCCAATATCGGGGGTACGGAGCCGGTTTATAAAGACGGCCAGCTGCAGCCTATGCGGCAGGCTGAAAAAATATTTGTTCATCCGCATGATGTATGCGTGGATAATGAGGGCAACCTGTATGTTGCGCAATGGAATTCAAACAAAGTATACCCCTATAAGCTCACGAGAGCTTAGCGCCCCCCTGCAATGCAAACAATTAAAAAAATAATCGGCGGAATATTGCCCGCAGGGATTTTCTTTTTGTTGTTCCTGGTAATATTCCAGGATAAAATTCATTTGCCGGCATGGCTGCAGGTAGCCGGACGAATGCATCCCATGCTGGTGCATTTTCCCATTACATTGTTGCTGGTGTATTTCGTGATATTCTGGATACCGGCAACAGATTCTGCCGCATCCTGGATACCTGTGATAGGTTTTATTGCCGCATTATCGGCAGTAGTTACTGCGATCATGGGCGTGTTACTTTCCATCCAGGAAAACTTTGACGGGTCTACATTTACGAGGCATAAATGGGGTGGTGTTTTAATAGCGTTTCTTGCCTGTGGGCTGTATTACCTGCATTACTATTTTATAAACAAAAAAAGAATTGCAAGGGCGGCAACGATCCTGTTTTCGCTGTTGATATTATTCACCGGTCATTGGGGCGGAAATCTCACGCATGGAGAAAACTACCTGCTTCAGCCTTATGCAAAGGCAAAGAAAGCGGTTCCTCTTAGTGAAGCCTATGCTTTTGATGATGTGGTGCTGCCCATATTTGAAAATAAATGCGGCAGTTGCCACAGCAATGGTAACAGCAAAGGCGGACTATCGGTTTCCGACAGCGCAGGTATAACAGCCGGGGGAAAAACGGGACCGTTTTTTATCGCGGGCGATGCAGCCAAAAGCCTGTTCATCGAAAGAATAGTATTGCCGTTAAGCGATAAGAAACACATGGCGCCTGCTTCGAAACCGCAGGTAACGGATGATGAACTTCAGTTGTTGACCGCATGGGTAAAATCGGGCGCACCGATGAAGAAGAAGGTTATCGAGCTTCCGCCCACAGATACATTCCGGCTAATGGCAAGCCGCTCATTGATAAACGCGGAAAACACACCGCAGGCTGAATACGATTTCCCGGCCGCTGATGAGAAAACGGTTAAATCGCTGAACAATAATTACCGGGTGCTTACGCCGGAAGGCGAGCAGTCTGCGGCATTGGCGGTGCAATTTTATGGAAGCAAAGCATACACGTCGAAATCACTGGAAGAATTACTGGCCGTGAAGCAGCAGATCATCAGCCTTAATTTATCTAAAATGCCGGTGAAGAATGATGAAATGAAGATTGTGCAGCAGATGCCTAACCTTGAAAAGATAAACCTCAATTATACGGATATTAATGATGACGGGCTGGCGCATTTATTCCAGCTGAAAAAATTAAAGGAGATAGCGCTTTCGGGAACGCCGGTATCTGTTAAGAGCATTCAGCAGTTATTAAAAAATCCTTCTATTAATTCCGTATATATCTGGAACACTTCTATCGATACCAATGCCGTGCGGACTTTGCAGAATCAGTATAAAAATGTGCATATTGAAACGGGATATACCGATGACGGCCAGGAGAAGCTGCCTTTAAATCCTCCTGTTGCAAAGTTGAAGCCTGGTGTGTATGATCCCGGTATGCAGGCCCCCCTCGGTCACCCGATGCATGGCGTGGAGATACGTTATACGCTCGATGGTTCGGAGCCCGACAGTCTTAACAGTGCGATATATAAAGAGCCACTGAGGATCGATTCCTTTACAGTTATAAAAGCGAAAGCCTACAAGCCGAAATGGTGGGGAAGTAAGACGTTAACAGCGGCTTATTTTACAAAGGGGATAAAACCCGACTCGGTGGCAATTGTTTCTGAAGAAGGCAACAAGGGCAAGGGAAATTTATTATTCGATACCGAGGTCGGTGATATAAATGTCGGCACCAGCAAATGGATGGGTTTTCAGAAGCCGTTTACGTGTTATTTGTTTTTCAACAGGGAAACGGATGTTCACCGGTTACGATTGAATATGTTCTGGGAGTCGGACTATAACATTTTACCTCCTGCTAAAATTGAGATATGGGCCGGACAGGACCAGCAGCATCTGAAATTGATAAAAAGTGTGCAGGAGAGCGAGCTGAAAAGAAAAGGAATGGGAGAGTTGGTGCAGCCTTATATAGATTTTAAGGGTGTCAGCATGCGCTGTATGAAAATAATTCTCACTCCGTGGAAAATAAAGAAATACGACATGAAATGCTATCTCAGCGAAATGGTATTGCTGTGATTTTTTTGCTGCGCGCGCATTAAGTCGTTTGCGTTATAAATATTCTTTTCTTTTCGGCGGACTGCTTTGCACCCCATTAAAGGGTCCCGCATGAAATGGGGATGGAAGTAAAAATGTAAAAATCGACCGGATAATCATACGTGTCGTTGTCTGTCGTGTCGACTAACAAGCGTTCATTCATTATCGTCAGCCCTATCCGTGAATAATTGCGCGTAAAATGTTAATAATTTAATATTGAAATTCCGGCGATTTGCCGCACTTTAGCAGCATCAAACGCGATGCTATGTCTTCAAGCAGCAAAGTAAGCGAGTCAGGATATCTCACCTTGTATAAATATCTGTTGGTCCTGAGCGAAGAACAGATTATCAAGTTGCGAAAGATTGCAATAGGTGTCTTGACGATGAGCGCGTTCTCCGACGAAGAAATGACGATGCTTGAAATGCAGCTCCGCTCCAATTAATCAGGATTTATTGTAAGCCTTCAGCACGGTTTCCCTTAAAACAGAACTTTTATCGGAAATGACGAATTGTATGATCTCCGCCAGATCCAAAGGCTTTACCCATTTACCAGGATCGGCTTTGGGCATGCTTTTCCTGTTGAGTGCAGTATCCAGTGTGCTGGGCGCAATGACGGTGGCAGTGATATCTGTTCCCCTCGACTCCTCATTGATGTATTCTGCAAGCCGGAATAATAACGATTTACTCAGGCTATACGCCACAAGATCTTTTCCGAACGCAGGATCGAGAGCCGGCCGTGAACCGATGAAAACAAACCTGCCGGCCTTCTGCTCCTGAAAATGCTTATACAGCGGCCGCGTGGTGAAATATGCCGTATTGAAATTTAAATGTATCTGCTTTGAAATATCTTCTCCCGAAGTATCGGCTATATTTCCTGCCGCGAATCCGCCAACAAGCAATATACCCGCATCGATCTTGCCGTATTTTGAAACAGCCGCGCCGATAAACTCACCGGCAGCCTTCTCATCGGAAAGGTCGGTTGTAAAGATTTCGAGATTACTATGGGCGATAAAATTCTCTTTTGCATCCGCAGCTGCAACCGCGATCACCTGGTATCCTTCGTCTAAAAATAAATGCGTCACGGCTAAACCAAGATTGCCGCCGGCACCCGTAATAATTATGTTTTTCATTGTCCGATCCTTTCTGAAGGCTGATTATCCGCCATGCTTAAAAACACACCATTGGCATCATTCCAGTAATGTACCGAATTGCAGTAAGGACATTGAACCGCAACATTTCTGTTAAGCGTTTCCCGCATGCTAATTTCATCAGCAACAATATGATTTGTCGACACAAGATAACCCGTTGCCGGACATTTAATGTAGACCAATGGCATGAAACGGTATTTTTGTATGGTAATTTACAATAGTATCTTCAAACAATCGAAATGAAAAGCTTGCTCTCCACGATCTGCGTGATTTTAATCCTTGCCACCCACTCTTTCTCTCAGTCCAACTCATTTGTTACCGACAGCCTCGACAGTTATGTTCAGCAGGGCATGAGAGAATGGTTGGTTCCGGGATTGGCAATAGTGGTAGTGAAAGATGGAAAGGTGGCGGTGATGAAAGGCTATGGAGTGCGCGATCTTAAAACCCAGGCGCCCGTAGACGAGAACACATTATTCATGATTGCCAGCAACACGAAGCTCTTTACCGGTACGGCCCTGGCTACCCTGGAGCATCAGCATAAGCTCTCCCTGAATGATAAGGTTACAAAATATTTCCCGGGCTTTTCTTTATACGACCCACTCAGTACGGACCTGCTGTCAATCAGGGACCTGCTCAGCCATCATATCGGCACCAAAACCTTCCAGGGCGATTTCACATTCTGGAACAGTAACCTCACCAGCGAACAGATCATGGGTAAGATGCGGCTGCTGAAACCGGTAAACCCTTTCCGTCAGGAATTTGGCTATTGCAACAGCTGCTTCCTGACTGCCGGAGAAATTGTGCCGAAAGTGACCGGCATTGCCTGGAATAAATATATCCAGGACAGTATCCTGAATCGCCTGCAGATGACCCGTTCGTCTTCCATCTCAAACGGCATGGAGCAGCTGGAAAATGTAGCCAGGCCCTATACAACCAGTTATACCGGTCAGTTGAAACGCGTGCCTTATGACCAATGGGATAACCTGGGGCCTGCCGCCAGCATCATTAGCTGCATCAGCGACCTCTCGCACTGGCTGATGTTCCAGCTCGACAGCGGAAGGTACAACCACCAGCAAATTATCCCCTTCGAGGTACTGCAGAAAACGAGGAGCGTGACCACAAGTGTCAGGAGCGGAAAAATGGGCTCACTGCCTGCTCACTTCATCAGCTATGGTCTTGGTCTTTTTACCGGTGATTATGGTGGCCGGCAGGTTTTCTGGCATACGGGCGGCGCAGGCGGTATGGTGAGCAATGTTTGTTTTGTTCCGGAAGAAAATCTGGGCATCGCCATTCTTACCAACAACGATAACCAGAGTTTTTTCGAATTGTTACGTTATCAGTTGCTGGATGCCTATCTCGGGGTGCCGTATGTGAACAGGAGCAAATCGGCATTACCCGGATTCAAAGCCGAAATGCAGGAGGAATTGAATAAAATTGCGGGATGGACGAAACGGCTCACGGGTAAGAAAACACCTCTTCCCCTGAATAGTTATACCGGCGAATATCAGAATGAATTATATGGCTCGCTGACCGTTACGGCAAAGGATAAACACCTGGTCCTTCGTTTCAGCAATCATCCTAAATTAACCGCCACCCTCGATTACATGGATAACGACGAATGGCTGTTGCGATATGATAATACAGAGTACGGGGTCTTTGCGACGAAATTCGGCCTGAGCAATAATAAAGTGCAATCGCTCACTGTTCGTGCGAACGAGTTTATCGAATACGATCCGTATGTGTTTACAAAAAAATAGGTTTAATCTTCCCGGTGTTTCAGAAATTTCAGCAGGGAGAAAGGAGTGAGGCTGTAAATGGATGAAAATCCCTTGTTGAACTGATGGGTGCTGAGCTGAAACCGCTGCATTAATTCATCTTTTGTAAAATTGGTTTCGAGGTGCTGCTGCAGGAATATTCTTAATGCATACAGCCGTTCTATCACCTCATCCGTATAATTTATCCTGCGGTAAGGGAGGCTGTCGGCAGTTTGGAAAATGGAAGTGAGAAGGTCTTCCGCAAAGCCAAGGCCCAGCTCACCCATGCCTTTTTGCTTAACGGAAATAATAGATTGGATAATCTCCGGCGGGCATGTTTTTGGAAAGGGAAACAGGGAGCGGGGAGCTTCATCTTTTGTCTTTGTATGAAAGTTCCAGAGCGTTTCATATTGTTTTGAAAAATACTGGATAAACGCTTCCGGCACTACGAGGTAAAATGTTTCATATTGCCAGTCTTTCTTCATGATCACTTCCAGTTCGAACCGGGACGTATAATACAGGTTGAATGACCATTCCAGCAAACGGAGGCCGGGCAGGCCGGGAAGGGAAAAATGTAACGTGTTCTGCAATTGTATAACGAGGAAATAAGCCGGTTGCTCGCGGGCCAGCATAATTGTTTCGTTGCCTAACGCGATCAGCTTTACAAACTGCATCGAATATTCGGGAAGCGTCAGCGATTGTACCAGTATTTCAGAAGTGTTCGATTGTCCATAAAGTTTTTTACTGCCATCAATAGAAAGAACCCTTAGATGTGGAGGGATCTCATGCGACAGGGAAACTTTGGAATGTATTTTAGAATAAGGAACCATAACCGCGGCGTTTTTGCAAAGGTTTTAGATTCTACATCTTCAATTCTGCAGTAATTTAATTATTACTGTTCTATTTTTAAGGAAAAACTGTATCTGGAAAAAATACGTATTGGAGCGTTGCCATTACATTTCAATGGTAAGTCCGCCGGCTTTTACCACCTGGTGAAGAAGAATGGTCAGTTCACTCTTGGCCGCGTCGATTCGTCCCGCTTCGGTACACCAGAAGAATGCTTTCAGGTCGAAACCATTATCGTTTATTTTGGTAAATAAAATCTGTGGCTCTCGTTCTTTTACAATATAAGAGGATTGGAGAATGGCTGTTTTCACCAGTGAGGAAACGCGTTCCATGTCCTGGCTTCCCTGTATCGAAAGTTCCATTGCAATACGGCGCTGCGAATTGGAAAGTGTCCAGTTTACAATCTGGACAGATAAAATATCGCCGTTGGGGATGATTACTTCTGCGCCGTCGCTGGTAAGCAGGGTAGAAGAGCGGATGCCTATTTCCCTGACCCGGCCTGTATGCGTGCCTACTTCTACAATGTCGCCTATCTGCAGGGGTCTGTCGAAGATCAGGATGATGCCGGAAACAAAATTATTTACAATATTCTGCAGGCCCAGGCCGATGCCGACACCTAAGGCGCCCAGCACAATAGTTATTTTATCGACCGGCACACCCGAAGCTGCCACTGCCAGCAGGTATCCTATGCATAACAATACCAGCCTGGCGATTAGTAACCGGGAACGCCTGCCTTTATTCTGAATCTCGTCATCGCTTCCTACTTCTCCGAAGAAATAGCCTATATAACGCTGTAAGAAATGTGCGATCCAGATGATGGTGAAAAACAACACGATTCCACCCAGGGTAAAGCTTGCATTTCCGATAGTTCGCGGCGTAGTGAGAAACACAGTGAGGCCATTAAGAAGGGAAGTGTAAATATTGATGTTGGTGGTAAATACGATCAGCCACAATACTACCACCAGCACGAAAACGATTCTCCGGAAACTGGTTATCACCGGCCGGAAATCATAACTTTTCCGGATGCCCCGTTTTGCCCGGCTGCCTATCATCTGGAGCAATAATGCTTCAGTGATTATTTTGCTGAACACGACGAGGCTGATCACCTGCATAATGGAGAAAACGGCTGCATTGCCCAGCATCAGCGCCAATGAATATCGTCCAAACACGTTGCATAAGATGGAAAGCACGTTCATGCTATTGAACATTCCCACCGCAAACCGGACAAAGCGCGCAAAGGGCAGCTGCGGGTTTATTTTCGGCAGAAAAATAAGTCCGGCAATTATAGAAAGAATATTAAGCAATATCAGCCATACACGCTGGCCGAAACGGGGCTGAATAATATGATGGCTAAAAGAAAATCCGAGATAGAGCACACACATCATTATCCAGATGAAAAACAGGTTTCGCGGCCATTTCTTCCAGAACAATACGGTAAGTATGAACAGCAGAAGAAGCTGCATCGATTCGATATATACCGAAGGGGCGTGAAGATCGAAAAGGGGCGCCAGGCACAACATAATCACGAGCGAAGAAAGAATATAGGCAGACGGCAGATAGGTAAAATTAAATTCGGTTGACAACGGCAACGCATTGTATTTCCTGATCTGCCTGATATTTTTAAATATCCAGATAAATGCAAGAAATCCGATCACCAGTAATATCAGCCTGTTGTTACTGCTGTCTTTGAAATAATATTTAACAGCTTTTCTCTCTCCGCTATAAGCTTTTGCTATGGAGGTACTGGCATTTTGTGTTGTTTCGACTGTATTTTTTTCCCATAGATAATTATATTCTTTTCCAAAAATGCGTGCCGTGGATGTCGTTAGCAGCGTATTTACCTTATCGAGCAGTTGCGTGGTGGCAATAAGGTTAAAGGAAGCATGGGTCTGGAGTGCATTTATGTCGGCGAGGCTTGTCCGGAGATGCTTTGTTGCGTCGCGAAATGTTCGCCGCATGTCTTTTAACTGCAGGGTAAACTGGGCTTTAAGAGCGGAATCCCGGAACAACTTTCGCAGGATGCTGTCTTCTACCAGTGGTTTGAGCGAGCTCCTCAGGGCGTCCAGTTTTTTTTCTGTACTGTCCAGGGTAGTTCTTTGTTCCCTAAGGTCGGTCTGGAGATTTTGTAATAGTGTTCTGAATACTTCCAGGTTACGCAGGCTTAGCACCGAACTGTTATTCAGTACGTTGTCTCTCAACACCGACAGCACCGAATCGCCGTCGGCAAGGCTTTTTTTGATCAGGATAACGGGTAGACCAAGTTCACTTTTGTTATCAACATTATTCAGAATAACGTAGGCCCGTTCTATCTGCAACTGGTAATCACTGGTGGTTAGTGTGGCGGTATCCGCGAAGAGTGAAGCCATGGGCGAGTGCCTTCGCATTTTTGCGGTATCGCTTGTTGCTGCGGCTGAATCGGCTTGTATCTTTTGCGCACATAATGTGCCGGCAAAAACGAGAGATAGAAGAAATAAGACAATCAGGTTTCTCATTGTATATGACTAAAACAGTTCGTTAGGATTTCATTTACTTTATGGGCGCGGTTTAATATCAACGCATGGCCGCCGCCTTTTATGATATGGGTTGGTTTTGTATATCGCATCGGAAGGATTTTGTCGGCCGATCCATGAATATGAATATACGGATCGGGGTATTGTTGATTTTTCCATTTGAGTACGGCGCTCATCGCCCAGCGTATAAACACATGATCTGTTTCCTGAAGCATCTGGCTGAGGATACGTTTGTCGGTAATCCTGTGAGCGCCGAACAACCGCTCGAGGATGGCGAATGATTTGATCAGCGTAATGGGCACGATTTTATGAAGTCCGAGCATGCCCATGAACCGATAGTAGAACGGCAATTGGGTAGCCAAAGGAATGCTGGAAATTATGATCGTGACTGCAGGCCTGCTGTTCAGGGCAATTTCGGTTGCCATCATACCACCCAGTGATAAGCCCACGACTGCAAAAGGCTGCGAATGATCTATGGCTGTGGCAAGCCTTAACGCATATTCTTTCAGTGGTTCGTTTCTGAGGGGTGGGATCCAGTCGAGGTATACTATTTCATAACCCGGGGGCAGGTGGATATTTTTAAACACTCTCCGGTCAGCTCCCAGGCCGCTGATGAAATAGACTTTCATGGATACAAAATAAGCGGGGCGCGCTGAGTATGCAAAAATAAATGTATTGTGGCCGGGGAATGCTGGAATGGGTTAATCGTTCCCGTGCCCGGTAACGGCTGTAGCTTCTATTTCTATAAGATATCCGGGTTCAATCAGGGCCTTTACTTCTATCATTGAAGTGCAGGGCCGGATGTCTTTGAAAAATTCTCCATGTGCCTTTCCGTATTCTTCCCAGCGGCTGATATCGGTAACGAAGAGGCGGGTGCGCACTACGTCTTGCAGGGAGGCGCCTGCCTGAAGGAGCACCTTCTCTATTTTTTCGATAATGAATTTTGTCTGGAGATAGGCGTTGTCCCCGCCTGCGATATCTCCATTCTCGTCGGCCGCGACGGTGCCGGTAATTTCGATAAGATTACCGATGCGAACGGCCCGGCTATAGCCAACGATCGCTTCCCATTTTGCACCGGACGAATAATTTGTTCTTGAACTCATTTGTGGTGATAGATAACGAAGCTAGTAAAAGTTCAATATTCGCGGTGCGTGACAATCTATGCAGTATAGCAGCCTTATCAAGGTTGTAATTAGATAGAATTTCTTGCAAGGGAAACTTTATGAATCTTTTTGGAATGATTTGAAGCGATTGGAGCGGTTGAGCGGGACTTTATAGTATCATTTATGGGTTATCATCTAGCCAACTAGCCATACCAATAGAAGGAATTTTGATGATTTAAATTAAGTCCATTCCTCTGGTTTATGAAGGAAATGAACGAAGCAAATTCGTTTTGTAACAAATTTAGTCTATTTTTGTTACAAATTAACCTTTGGGAATATGGAAAGTATAGAAAGTAAAATATTTGTAGAATTGAAAAATATACCTAGAGGAACATTAATATTCCCAGAGGATTTGGCATTGTTTGGTAGTTCAGAGGCAGTTAGATTGGCGCTCCACCGCTTAGAGAAGAAAAAAGATATCCATCGAGTAGCACAAGGAATCTACGTGCGGCCAATAATTAGCGAATTTATAGGAGAAGTATTACCCTCTGCTGAAGAAGTGGCTGAAGGTATTGCCAAACGTGATAAAATAAGGACTGTGCCTACTGGTGTATACGCGCTAAATGCTTTGGGGTTAAGCACTCAGGTTCCTATGAATATTGTGCTATTAACAGATGGATCACCCCGGGAGATAAAAATTGGAAATCGTAAGATCAGGTTTAAAAAAACGACTCCCAAAAATCTTTTAGCAAAAGGTGCTATCAGCCGATTGGTAATACAGGCATTGAAGGAAATAAAGAACAAAAATCAAACTGTGGAGGAAGAGAATAAAGTTATTGAATTATTAAAAAAGGAAAATCCTGAACATTTAAAACATGATATTCCATTAGCTCCTGTTTGGATTCAAAAAATAATGAAAAAAGCACTTTAGATGGAACGTATTCGATTTGATCGCCTGCCGGAGAAAGAAAGAAAATATATTTTCCAGGAGATCAGTAATATAACGGGTATGACAGTATTTGCTGTTGAAAAAGACTGGTGGGTAGTGCAAATGCTATCCCTAATCTTTGAAATGGACTTTGCTCAACACTTGGTTTTTAAAGGTGGCACTTCGCTCAGCAAAGCATGGAAGCTGATAAGTAGATTCAGCGAAGATGTTGACCTGGCTATTGACAGAAATTATTTAGGTTTTGGTGGTGAATTATCAAAAAGTCAGAGAACATCACTTAGAAAAGCTGCGAGTGCCTTTACTTCCGGAAAGTTTATAGAAACATTGTCCACCTCCATTCAGAATAAAGGTATTGAGGGCATTGAACTTAATCTGGTTGAAGCCAAGGACAGCGATCAGGATCCGCGTATTATTGAAATACATTATCCTAACATTATTACATCGCCCGGTTACCTGGAGCCCAAAGTACAATTAGAAGTAGGATGCCGCTCATTGAAAGAACCTTTTTCCGTTCAATCCTTTGCTTCTTTGGTGGATGAATATCATCCGGGCAAAGCTTTTGTACAACCGCATATTCAAGTTCCAACAGTTGATCCTGAACGGACATTTTTGGAGAAAATCTTTTTATTGCATGAAGAATTTCAACGTCCACAAGAAAAAATAAGAGTGAATAGGTTGAGCCGACATTTATATGATATTGTAAAATTATCTATGACTCCCTATTGGGAAAAGGCTTTACAAGACAACTTATTATATGAACTCATTGTGGAACACCGTCATAAATACACGCGTGTAAGTGGCGTTGATTATAATTTACACCGGCCTAAAATGATTAACCCATTGCCACCAGTAGCATTATTGAATGCCTGGAAAGAAGATTATCAAACAATGATTCAGGAAATGATTTATGAACCTAATTCGCCTTCCTTTGACGAAATAGTAGAACAAGTGACTATTATAAAAAAGAAAATTAATAGCTTGCCATGGGAGTTGAAAAGGAAATATCCAACTATAGTCCAAGAAAAATAAGGTTCCATTAATAGATAGACCTTATATGCCTACCACTCATTCGCTGGAGAATTTAAAACACTACCACCATCATGCGACCCAGTTTTTTGCTTCGGAGCTAATGCTGTTGAAAGAAGTGGTGCCGAGAATCATTGATGAACGATTAGCTAAACCAGCGATGTTGCTATTTAGTGCCGGACAAACAGGAGCTGCTTTGCTGCAGTTAGCTAATCAGACTGATACTTTTGCTGCCGCATCTGTCATGCTAACCCGATCTTTTATGGAGCAGCTCACCAATTTTCTGGGATGCGGTTGACGGTACATCACTCCTTAATGAGTATCCGATTATTTCACTGCAACGAACTATCCTTGAGAAAACGGGCTTAGCTGTGCTGAATACTGACCTGCATAACATCGCTGATGTATTCCAAGAAAGCAACGGGGAAGTGCTGTTTAAACACATCTTTATATCATACACCATTTTAGCGGTGATTTGCGTCAACAGGCTGAAGAGTTCAGTGAACTGAAATGGTTTAGCCGTGATGAACTAGAGAAGGTACCAATTTTGCTGCCCGTGGGCGCGGCTTCCAGCGAAAAAAAACAGGACAAATTGGTAAAAACCGACTTGTCCTGTTTGGTGACCCCGTCAGGATTCAAACCTGAAACCTTTTGATCCGTAGTCAAATGCTCTATTCAGTTGAGCTACGGGGCCTTATCCCCGGTTTTGTGCACCGGGCTGCAAAAATAGCCTAAACCCGGTTATCCTCCAAGACAAAATTAAATCCGGCTACATACCTCCCAAGCGAAACGGCAAGTCATTCCAAAAGATTAAATTCGTTCACCATTCCTACGCTCACTCGGTACCTCAAATCCCAAAGAGATAATCAGCATATAATTGGAACAACAGAACACTGGCATTGTTATTTTATCCTGAACCTATTCACCAATACATTAAATCATGAACACACGCCGGGATTTTCTCCAAAAAATTACAACGGCTATGGTCGCGTTTCCCGCTGCCACTGTAATTACCAAAGCGTCAGCCACACCGATAATAAACGGCAAACCCGGTGACAACTCCGTTTTACGGGTAGCATTAATGGGACTTGGCAGCTATGCCGGAAGAGTGGCAGAAGCCATGCAATCCTGCAAAAGGGCAAAGATCACCGGGCTGATCAGCGGAACCCCGCAAAAATTAAAGGACTGGTCGGCAAAATATAATGTGCCGGAAAAAAATTGTTACAACTACCAGACGTATGACCAGGTAAAAAACAATCCCGATATAGATGCAGTGTACGTAATCACTCCGAACGCATTACATCGAGATGCCGTGATCCGCGTCGCGAAAACAGGAAAACATGTGATCTGCGAAAAGCCGATGGGGCTGAATGCAAGGGAAGGGCGGGAAATGACAGATGCCTGTAGGAAGGCCAACGTGAAATTGCTGGTCGGCTACAGGCTGCATTTTGAACCACATACGCTGGAAGTAGTGCGGATGCGCAAAGACGGCGAATTGGGCCGTATTCGTTTTTTCCAGGGTCTCAGCGGCTTCAAAATCGGCGATCCCACCCAGTGGAGATTAAATAAACAGCTGGCAGGCGGCGGCGCCTTAATGGATATTGGCATTTATTCCATCAACGGGTGCCGCTACATGACCGGTGAAGAGCCCGTATGGGTGACGGCCCAGGAAACCAAAACCGACAGGCAGCTTTTCAAAGGCTTGGGTTCCCCAGCGGCGCCGTGGCTTCCTGCCTTTCGACGTATAATATGAATTATCTCGACAGATTTTTTTTATCGGGCGACAAGGGCTTTGCGGAATTAAATCCGGCTACCAACTATGGACCGATACAGGGCAGAACGAATAAGGGAGAGTTGAATCAGCCTGTGGTTACCCATCAGACGGTTCAGATGGATAGTTTCGCGGATATTATTTTAAATAACCAGAAACCCGTTATTCCCTGTGATGGCGAAGAAGCTGTGCGCGACCTCAACGTTATCGATGCTATTTATCTCGCAGTGAAAACCGGCCGAAAGGTGCCGCTCTGATTTTTATGATTCATGATACCGTAATTATTTTATCTTGTACCTCCTGAATAACGGGTTATGATTGATAAATGGAGTGAACTGATATTGGGCAAATTAAGGCGCTGGGGCGATTCCCTGGTGGGGATGCTGCCGAATTTTGTGCTGGCCGTCTTCGTAATGATTGCATTTGTGTTTCTTGCCAAACTGGTCAGGAAGCTTTCTGCGCGGATCATTCACCGGCTGTCGAAAAGCGAATCGGTAAGCGGCCTCACATCTGCTATCCTTTACGTTCTTATTATTGCAGCGGGATTAATCATTTCACTGAAGATACTGAAGCTTGAACAGGCGGTCACCTCATTACTCGCAGGCGTAGGAATTATTGGCCTCGCGCTCGGCTTTGCCTTCCAGGATCTTACTTCAAATTTTATTTCCGGGGCATTTATTGTATTTAAAAGACCATTTGACGTGGGGCATACCATCGATACCAATGGATTTACAGGCAATGTGGAAGATATACAATTACGCTCTACATTAATTCGCACGCTCGCAGGTTTGCATGTGGTGATACCCAATAAAGATATTTTTCAGAAACCTATTATTAATTATACACTCACCAGGGCGAGGAGAATAGAACTGGACTTCTTTATCCCGGATACGCTGGACCTTCGGCTGGCTACCCAGGAACTGGCCGATGCGGTTACGGCTTTGCACGACAGGAATCGCGATCAGCAACCGGAAGTTTATTTGTCCGCAATCGACGAAGGCAAAGTGAAAGTGTATATTTCGTTGTGGACCCCCTGCACGGGCCCGGATGAATTTCTGCAGGCGAAGCACGCAGTGGTGCTGGCTGCTACCGATATAATAAAAAAACTTACTATCCCTACTCCATAATGAGCCGCTACTTCCATAGTATTTTGTTTATTTTTCTATTCTTTATTCCGGCATTCAGTTCGGCCGGAACATCCTGTACAAACCAAAAGAAATTCACCAAAGGACAGGCCTTTTCATCGCCATTCGGCAAAAGGAAGAAAATTGTTCTACCCGATAAAACGGAAATAACGCTTAATTCCAATACAACTGTCTGGCTCGACAGGGATTTTGGCCGGACGAACCGGGATGTCCGCATATCCGGCGATGCCTTATTCAATATCAGCCGGGCGAAAACACCTTTTATCATCCACACTCCGCATCTGGTTCTCACCACGCAGGCCGCGCTGATCCGGGTAAATGGTTATGACACGGAGGCGGGGGAAGAAACGCTTGTGGCCAGGGGAAAGATCAGGGCGGAAAAATCGTACTATTCCGAGCTGGACCATGATCCTTACTTTTTAAAGGAAGGGGAGATGGTGATGATGAATAAAAGCATCGATCTTATTGAAAAAGAAACCTTTGAGAAGAGCGAACTGGACACCTGGATTGCCGGTAAGATTGTTTTCAACAATGCTTCGCTGAATGATTTCATTACCCGCCTCAAGACCTGGTTCAACATTGAAATGGAAGCCCACGGCAGCATTCCGCCCAATCTGTGGTATACCGGCTATTTCAGTGGCTCCGACCTGCAGTATATCCTCCATACGGTTGGAATTTTATGGAAATTTAAATACCAGGCGCACGGAAATGTTGTGACCCTTAAGTTTTAGCTGTAACTTTGCGCAAATTTTTTTATTCAAAGTCAATTATTATTATGAAATTATTTGTTGCCGGATTACCCTATGATGTTGATGATCAGGAACTTCAGGAAATGTTTGAAACCTACGGAACCGTAGGTTCAGCAAAGGTCATCTTTGACAGGGAAACGCGCAGGAGCAGGGGATTCGGTTTTGTTGAATTCGCTAATGACTCAGAAGCACAGGAAGCTATAAAAGCCCTCGACGGCGGTTCGCTCGAGGGAAGACAGCTCACGGTAAAGCTCGCTGAAGACCGGCCTTCGAACGGCGGTGGAGGCAGCAGAGGCGGTGGCTATCGCGAGAACAACCGCGGTGGTGGCTACGGTCGTCGCTAAGATTCTTAGATAGTTGCGCATTCATAAGTGTGCGCAACTATTTTTTTCAGGAATGTGATAAATAAGTGAACGTTCACTTATCTTTGTGCGCTTTTTATGCGTGCAAGAAATGCTGATAAAGAAACACTGGTCAGGCAAAAAGCCATCGAGTTACTCGGTAAAAAGGGTTTTGAAGGCTTCAGTGTAAACAAACTCGCCAAAGCCTGCGACATCTCTGTCGCCACGATTTACATCTACTATAAGGATAAGGATGATCTGATTCTGAAAATAGCGGAAGCCGAAGGGAAGAAAATGGCCGATGCCATGATTAAGGACCTCGACCCCGACCTGCCGTTTGAAGAAGGCCTGCGCCGTCAATGGAAAAACAGGTACGACTATCTGATGGAAAATTCTTCACTCAACCTGTTCTTCGATCAATTGCGCAGTTCCAGCTATCAGGAACATTTTCTGGATACGTTTATGGGGCATTTCACAGCCACGCTCGGGTGTTTTATGCACAACGTTGTGGCGCGTGGAGAGATCAAAAAAATGCCCATCGAGGTTTACTGGTCAGTAGCATTTGCACCTTTGTATTCGCTTGTACGTTTTCATAACGAGGGCCGGAGCATCAATGGAAGGCCATTTAAAATGTCGGATGATGTTTTATGGCAAACCTTCGACCTGGTTGTGAAGGCGCTCAAAGCATGATGAATTAAAATGTAAAAAATGACCAAGCTTGAACACATACTGCTATTCAAAACCAATATCAGTTCAGAGGAAGATAAATTAGTTATACAACCCACTCTCGACAGCCATGCCAGTATCAGGCACTGGACCGTTGATCTTAACGACTGTGATTTTGTATTAAGAATTGAATCGGAATCACTCGACCATCAACAGGTAATTAATTTGATCAGCGATCACGGCTTTGAATGCTGTGAATTAATCTAGCATATGCAACAAAAAGAAATCGTACCCCTCAGCGGTTACCAGAAGATTGTTATTTTTATTTTAGCCATGACCCAGTTCACGGTGATACTGGATTTTATGGTGATGTCGCCATTAGGTGACATGATGATGAAATCATTGGATCTTAAGCCCGCTAATTTCGGTATAGCGGTTTCGGCCTACGCATTCAGTGCAGGTATTTCTGGCCTGCTGACGGCGGGCTTTGCAGATAAATTCGACCGGAAAAAACTGCTTTTATTTTTTTACACCGGTTTTATAATTGGGACCATCCTCTGCGGATTTGCCAATTCATATGTTGCGCTGGTGACCGCCAGGATTATTACCGGTTTATTCGGCGGGGTAATAGGATCCATTTCCATGGCCATCGTTACTGATCTGTTTTCATTACAGCAACGGGGGCGGGTGATGGGTTTTTTGCAGATGGGTTTCGGCGCCAGCCAGGTTTTGGGTGTGCCTATTGGCCTGTATTTCGCCAACCGGTGGGGCTGGGAGTCGCCCTTTATTATGGTGGCAGTGCTGGCTATTTTAATTGCGGTGACTATCGTGCTGCAATTAAAACCGGTCACAGCGCACCTGGCCATACAAAATGATAAATCGCCTTTGCTGCATTTACGTCATACTTTGGAAAAACGTAATTACAGAATTGGTTTTGCCGCCACTGCATTATTGTCGATCGGTGGTTTTATGATGATGCCGTTTGGCACCGCGTTCGCGATAAACAACCTGCGTATTACCAATGAACAGTTGCCCCTGCTGTACATGATCGCAGGAGTGAGTTCGCTGGTGATTATGCCCGCAATAGGCAGGTTAAGCGATAAAGTGGATAAATTCAGAATATTCACTGCTGCTTCGGTGTGGATGATGGTCGTTTGCGTTTTATATACCAATCTTGGCCCAACACCCCTCTGGGAAGTAATTATTTTCAACGTGGTGATGATGATCGGTATCATGAGCCGCATGGTTCCATCGATAGCGCTGGTAAGTGCGGTGCCCGATATGAAAGACCGCGGCGCGTTTATGAGTATCAATTCGTCACTGCAGCAGATAGCGGGTGGAATAGCGGCCGTTATTGCCGGCACGATTGTAACCCAGAAGGACCGGTTCAGCCCGATAGAACATTATAACACGATTGGTTATGTGATCGTATGCGTTTCGATGGTGAGTATTTTTCTTTTATCACGCGTAGATCGAATGACAAAGAGAAAGATAAATGCTGCAAAGGAGCTCGCCAATAACAATGAGATAGTGGGAGAACTCGCAGGGTAGAAAAATAATTTAAGCAGATTGTTTTTCTCCGTAAACGATCCAGGCGCCCGATTCAATCTCGACCGGTCCCTGACCGTATTTTTGGGCGAGCTGTTCGAATACTTCGTTTTTAATTTTTGTTTTCATCGCTTCATCGGTGTTGTTAAGCGCCATTACGACGGGAGCACTGACTGCCATGGTAAAATTCCAGTAATTTTCAGCGGTGCCTGCTTTCAGCATACCGCTGATTTCTTCTTGTGAAGCATTTGTAAAACCTGTTCCTTCCAGGAGTTCGGTCATCATGCCCGGCCTGGAGCAGCGAAACATACCCGGGGCTCCTGACGGGTTCGGGGGGAGTGCAAGATTCCGGATAACGGTGCCCATCGTTACGGTTACCCAAAAGTTTTTTTCCGGAATATTCCATACAGTAGTGACAAATCTTCCACCGGGTTTCAGCACCCGGAGAATTTCTTTAGCCGCCATTTTCATGTCTGGAAAAAACATAAATCCGAAGCGGCAGCTCACCGCATCAAAGCTGTTATCGGCAAAAGGCAACTCAGAGACATCGCAAATATGCGTATCAATATTTTTAATTCCGCGTGCTGCTGCTTTTTGCCGTGCTGTATGCAGCATGCCCTCCGAAAGATCGGTCAGTATAACCTTTCCTTCAGAAATTCTTTCTGCAATGGAGAGTGCGGGTTCACCGGTTCCCGATGCGATATCAAGCACCTGATCTTTACCTGCCGGGTGCATCAGCCGCAGGATCCCGTCGCGGGCGGGCTGTAGAAAATGCATGACGAAATCATCCCATTCCTGCCATCCGGCAGAAAACCTGTTCCAGGTTTCTTTCTGTTGTTCCCTGATTAATTCAAGTTCCGGGTTCATTCGACTCTAAATCTAAAGATTTTAATTTAAATTGTTGGCAGTTTTCCTCCGCCCGGTTATTCATTCAACCTTACAAAATGAGACGAATACATTTTGCAGCCATTGCTATAGGCATTGCTGTTGTATCGATTGTGTTTTATTCCTTCTCGGCAAACAGGAAGCCATCAGAAAAATGGCAGTCGCTGTTTAATGGTAAAGATCTTAAAGGATGGAAGCCGCTCAACGGCCATGCCCGGTTCGAAGTAAAAGACGGAGAGATTGTGGGTACGACCGTAGCCAACGAGAGAATGAATTCTTTTTTAGCGACGGAGAAGAATTATGGCAATTTCATTCTTGAGCTGGAATTAAAAGTGGATACCGGTATGAATTCCGGCATTCAGTTTCGCAGCCTGAGCCAGGCTGGCTATGATAATGGCCGTGTGCATGGCTACCAGGCAGAAGTTGATCCTTCGGCGCGGCAATGGAGCGGTGGTATTTATGATGAAGCGCGACGCGGCTGGCTCTATACGATGGAATATAATCCCGCGGGGAAAAAAGCCTTTCACAGCAATGAATGGAACAAATACAGGATCGAATGCATCGGTAACAGCATTCGTGTATGGGTAAATGGCGTCCCCACCGCGAATCTGGCGGATGCGATGACATCATCGGGGTTTATTGCGCTGCAGGTGCATGCTATCGGTGCGGACAGAACACCGGGCGAACAGATCCGCTGGAGAAATATACGCATCCAGACCAGCAACCTGAAACCTTCTCCTTTGGATACTATTTTTGTTGCCAACACCATCCCCAATGATTTATCGTCCCAGGAGAAAGCAGAAGGCTATTCGTTATTGTGGGATGGAAAAACAACAAATGGCTGGCGGGGCGCTTATAAAAAAACATTCCCGGAAAAAGGCTGGCACATCCGCAACAATGAACTTACGGTTGAAGGCTCGAAAGGTGCTGAATCTTCTAACGGTGGAGATATCGTAACAGATAAATTGTTCGGTCATTTTGAATTGAAATTCGATTTTAAGTTAACAGAGGGGGCTAATTCGGGAGTGAAATATTTCGTCACCGAGTCTGAAAATAATAAGGGTTCCGCGATCGGCCTTGAATACCAGGTGCTTGATGATGAAAGACATCCGGATGCCAAACTGGGTGTAGGCAACGACCGCACGCTCGCGTCCCTGTATGATATGATCGCTTCAGCAAAAATTCCGGGCTCGCAAAGGAAGATCGGGGAATGGAACCAGGGTATGATCCGGGTATATCCGGATAACCGCGTAGAACACTGGCTGAATGGTTATAAAGTAGTTGAATATGTGCGCGGCTCTCCGGCATTTCTTGATCTCGTTGCAAAAAGTAAATACAAGATCTGGCCAAATTTCGGAATGGCCGATAAAGGGCATATTCTCCTGCAGGATCATGGCAACGAGGTTTTTTTCAGGAGCATCAAGATAAAAGAATTATAATTTTTTCATTTTCAAATTTATAGCATGTCTACTTCCAGAAGAGATTTTATTCAGCAATCCGCATTGGCGGCAGCGGGCACTTATTTAGGAACCATGGGATGGTCGGCAAAAAGTTATGCACGGATTATCGGCGCCAATGATCGTGTGCGCGTTGGCGTTATAGGTTTTTCCGACCGGCACCGCGGTTCACATATCCCGGCGTTTTTAAATCATTATAAGGAATTGAATTTTGACGTGGTTGCCGTGTCCGATATATGGAAAAGAAGGAGAGAAGAAGGTGCGGCCATATGGAAAGAAAAAATCGGTCATGATATTGTTGCATGCCGGAACAACGAAGAATTATATGATAAAAAATTGGCCGACGCCGTTTTTATCAGCACGGCCGATTTTCAGCATGCAAGACACACTATTGAAGCGGTAAATGCAGGGTGCGATGCATACGTGGAAAAACCGTTTGCAGAGTCGATGGAGGATAATCGCGCCGCATTAAAGGCAGTGCTGCAAACAAAACGTATTGTGCAGATCGGCTCCCAGCGACGCAGCGGGGCTAATTATCATTCGGCGGAGGAATTTATCAAATCAGGAAAATTCGGACCGATCACCATGGTTGAGCTTACATGGAATGTGAATCAGCCCGGGCGCTGGCGCAGACCCAATCTTGTTCCGCTGCTGAAAGAAGAGGATACCGACTGGAACAGGTTTTTAATGAATCGCCCCAGGGAAGCGTTTGATCCGAGAAAATACCTGGAATACCGGTTGTTCTGGCCCTATTCTTCCGGCCTGCCCGGTCAATGGATGAGCCATCAGATTGACACCGTACACTGGTTCTCGGGTCTTAAACATCCAAGAAGCGTGGTGGCCAACGGTGGAATTTATACCTGGAAAGATGGTCGCAGAAACTGGGATACTATCACCGCAGTATTCGATTATGGCCCTGCTGATGATCCTGCTTCAGGGTTCCAGGTAACGTTTGCCTCGCGCATGAACAACGGCGACGAGAATCCGAAAGAGATTTATTATTCCAATGGCGGCGAACTGAATCTCGATACAAATAAAGTATCACCAACCGGCGGCCTCACTAAAAAGCATGCGGAGGCGATGAATATGAAAGAAAACCTGCTTCCCGAATTTACGCTGGCCACGGATAATGAAAAGGTGGTGGCTTCTGCCAATACCGGTGGCGACAGCCTTACCTCCAACCATGTGCGCAACTGGATGGAATGCGTTCGGAGCCGGAAGCAGCCAAATGCTTCCGTAGATGCGGGTTATTCGCATTCTATCGCCAATATCATGACCACTGCTGCTGCGCACAGCGGGCTGCGTGCAACTTTCGATGAAAGAACACAGGAAGTGATGGTAGGTGGTAAAGCATTCAAATATTAATTTGATCAATGGAGATTAACGGATAACAGCTATCGAATGGGATATCCGGAAGAATAAAAACCAGGATTGCTGGTAGTGAAGAGCAGTAAAAAAAACGCCGGCAGCTGAAGCAGTTGCCGGCGTAATTATTCAGGAAAATAAGTAGTCTAATAGTGCCATCTTACAAATGCTTCCACGGCAGCAAACCTGGTCAGGCCGAGACGCGCATATAAATTAGCGGTATTGCTGTTTCTGTCTTCTGCCCTTTGCCAGAATTCTCTGGCATCCGATCCCTGGAAAGGCACAGAGTCTTTCTGCGACTGATGAATGAAAATTCCGTAGCGTTTCTTCATCACCTGGTCGGGGCTCATCGGAACAGCCATTTCGATTTCCGAAATATCCCATTCCTGCCATGCACCTTTGTATAACCACATCCAGCAGTCTTTTATCCAATCATCGCCGTCTTCCTTGATCCGTTTTAATGCTTCAAAAACGATGTCGAGGCAAACCTTATGTGTACCGTGTGGATCGGCAAGATCGCCGGCGCAATACACCTGGTGAGGTTTGATTTCCCGTAATAATTCCATTGTCAGCCCGACATCTTTTTCACCCATTGGGTTTTTCTGCACCTTGCCGGTTTCATAGAAGGGCAGGTTTTGAAAATGAGCATTTCCATCGGGAATTCCCACGTATCTGCAGGTTGCCTTTGCTTCACATCTTCTTATTAATCCCTTCACTGCCCGGATATCGGGCGTATCTACCTCGTCTGATTTTTTCCGGCTTAAATATTCTCTTGCTTTGGATAATATTTCTCCCGACTTATTCGATTCAATACCGAACATATTTTCAAATCCCACTGCGAAATCCATAAACCGCGTAACAAATTCATCGGTTACCGCGATATTGCCGGAAGTCTGATAAGCGACATGCACATCATGCCCCTGATCCCGGAGGCGCTGGAATGTGCCACCCATTGAAATAATATCGTCATCGGGGTGGGGGGAGAAGATAATACATCTTTTCGGGTAAGGTACGGAACGTTCGGGGTGATTAGGCAGGTTGGCGTTGGGTTTGCCGCCGGGCCAGCCGGTTATCGTGTCGCGAAGCATGTAATATACTTCGAGGTTGATCTCGTAAGCGTCGCCTCTTTCCACGAGCAGATCGCCCAGTCCGTTATCCTTATAATCCGAATTGGTTAAACTTAAAACCGGTTTGTCGATTTTTAAAGCGGTGTTCACTACGGCTTTTTTAACCATTTTAGGTGTCCATTCGCAATCGCCGGTGAGCCAGGGCGATTTAAACCGTGTCAATTCATCTGCGGCCTGCTCATCCAGAACAAAAAGGCAGTCGTTATGCAGTTGCAGGAACGAAGCGGGTATCTGTTCGGTCACGTGTTCTTCAACGGCCTGCTGTATTACAGGCGCTTTCGCCTGGCCCCAGGCCATCAGGATGATTTTCTTTGCCTTCATGATATTGCTGATGCCCATCGTGATGGCAAGGCGGGGCACCTGTGAAATATTGGCAAATTCGTATGAATTGGCGATACGGGTGGAATTGTCGAGCGCGGTTAGCCTTGTCCGTGAGTAGAGGTTGG
>JBGAJL010000169.1:0-5433 GCA_044224935.1 Flavitalea sp. | reverse complement strand
CAAAGCCGGTGAGAAAGCAACATCCGCAACAACCGAACGATAATTATTTATCCCCGCTTCCCTGAACCTCGCTTTCAGATTAGAAAGGATCGATTCGCGTATATCCGATACCGTAAGTTCTACGGTGGGATTGATATCATGCACCATAATTGACTTGCCGCCGCTTGCCGCACAGCAATCCCATACAGTGGAGAACGAAATATCTTTTAACAACTCTCCTGTTTGCTGTGAGCTCCTGTCCTGCACTACGGCGTCTTCATTTAATTTTATGACAGCATCAATGCGGGTGGAGTTGGGAAGGGCAATACAATGATCATTTATAGCCGAAAACACTATTCCCGATGTTTTTAATTTATCTGTAACTATCTGCTCTTTTCCCGGGCGTATGCGAATAAACAAATCGGGCTGAACCAGGAAGGAGTGCGAAAAAAGATCCTCTTCAATACCATCGCTCAATAAATTTTTCCAGGGAAATATTTTATCCGGAAAATAATCCCGGACCGCAGGTCGGGACACTTTAAAATAATCAGCCACTTCTTTCAACTGGCCGCTTCCATACAGCGCAGCCAGTATTCTTTCTTCAATATCTTCAAACCGGTTATGTCCGAGACGATAGTATCCATAAACCAGTTCGGAAACCGTTTTACGGTCACGCGAACCCATTTGTTTATTTTCCCTGAAAAAATCTTTCAACCACGCGGATAGCGGGCAACTGCCATCAAAATCCTTCACGATATTGACGGCATACCTGAGCTGGTTATCAAATTTCATTTTACAGATTAAGGAGCGCCTTTACAGGATCCTTACCAAACAATAATAATTCGGGATTTTCCAGCAATTCCTTCACTCTTACGAGGAAGCCGACAGATTCGCGGCCATCAATAATCCGATGGTCGTAGCTAAGCGCCACATACATCATCGGGCGAATCACGATCTGTCCGCTCACAACCACCGGGCGCTCCTGTATTTTGTGCATTCCAAGAATCGCCGATTGCGGAATATTAATTATTGGGGTGCTCATAAGCGAACCAAATACTCCCCCATTTGTAATAGTAAACGTTCCACCCTGCATTTCTTCGATCGTCAGTTTGTTGTCTCTTGCTTTACCAGCCAGTTCGACGACCTTCTTTTCAACGCCAGCCATATCAAGGCTTTCGGCATTCCGGATTACCGGTACCACCAGGCCTTTCGGAGCGGATACAGCAATGGAAATATCGCAGTAATCGTGATAAATAATTTCATCCCCATCAATATAGGCATTTACAGAGGGCCATTCCTGTAACGCAAGACAACAGGCTTTTGTAAAAAAGCTCATAAACCCGAGACCCACACCATGCAACTCCTTGAATTTATCTTTATACTTCGCACGCGTTTCCATAATGCGGCTCATATCCACTTCATTGAAAGTAGTGAGCATCGCGGTGGTATTTTTTGCTTCAACCAATCTGCGCGAAATGGTCCTGCGCAGGGTGCTCATTTTTTCCTTTTTCTCTTCTCTCCCGAATAATGCTTTTCCCGGGGTGCGGCCGGGGTTGCTTAGTGCATCAAGCACATCGTGCTTCAATATTTTTCCCTGGAAACCGGTAGGCGTTACGGTTTTCGGGTCCACTTTTTTATCGGCGATTATTGCGCTGGCAACGGGAGTGGCTTTCACGTCTGCGTGAGCTTCTGCATGCGGTTCAATAATCATCGGTTTCTCAACTTCTTTTTCAGGTGTTTCTCCAGGTGAAGCGGCTGTTTTTCCCGTTGTCATTTTAGCGGCAGGCGCTTCTTTTTTCTCTGGTGCTGCGGGCTTTGCAGCAGTTTCATCGATAGTAGCAAGAATATCCCCGATCTTTAATGTATCCCCTTCCTTTGCCACTTGTTTTAGTACACCTGCTTTTTCGGCATTCACTTCAAAAGTGGCTTTTTCACTTTCGAGTTCGGCAAGCACTTCATCGCGTTCTACATAGTCTCCTTCACTTTTGGTCCATTTCAATAAAGTAACCTCGCTGATGGATTCGCCTACTGTTGGAACTTTTATATCAACCATAACTGTTTTTAATTAATTCATTTTCTTCTTAAATACCGAATGCCGTTTCTATGATTTCTTTTTGCTCCTGTGCATGGATCTTGGCAAAACCTGTTGCCGGTGAAGCACCCGGCTGCCTGCTGATGACACCATAATTGATTGTTTTCAGGTTCATCTGCAAAAATGAAGCGGCACCCATATTCAGTGGTTCTTCCTGTACCCAGAACCATGTGGCTTTATTGTATTTGTTATACAATTCTTCCAATTGTTTCACAGGTAACGGATAGATCTGCTCCAATCTGATGATGGCAGTGTCGGTAACATTATTTTTGCGCTGGTATTCTGCAAGGTCGAAATAAACTTTGCCGCTACAGAATAAAACTTTTTTCACCAGTGAAGGCTCTGCCGCAAACGGATCATCGATTACTTCGCGGAACGCGCCGGAAGTAAATTCATTCATCGGAGAGTAACTTCCCGGGTGACGCAGATTAGCTTTGGGAGAAAAATTTATAAGCGGTTTTCTAAACGGCCAGGTCACCTGCCTGCGCAATGCATGGAACAGGTTGGCGGAAGTAGTGATATTCGTTACCACCATATTCAATTCCGCACACATTTGCAGAAACCGCTCCATGCGTGCGCTCGAATGTTCGGGACCTTGTCCCTCGTAACCATGGGGCAGCAGCAGCACCAGCCCATCCATCCTGTTCCATTTCTGTTCGGAACTACTTACGAACTGGTCGATAATAATCTGCGCGCCGTTGGCAAAATCACCGAATTGCGCTTCCCATAATACCAGGGTATTCGGGCTCGCCATGGCATATCCGTATTCAAAGCCCACCACAGCATATTCGCTGAGCAATGAATTATATATCCTGAATTTTCCGGTTGCACCGGGAATATCACTTAAGCGGCTGTGCATTTTATCGGTCACTTCATCGCGGATGATGGCGTGGCGATGCGAAAACGTTCCGCGGCTCACGTCCTGGCCACTCATGCGCACATTTTTTCCTTCAAGCAAAATGCTTCCGTATGCCAGTAATTCGCCCGTAGCCCAGTCTATTTTTCCTTCTTCGCTGAATAATTTTATTTTATCCTGGATGATCTTCTCCACTTTTTTCAATGGCTTGAAATCAGCGGGCCATTTCATAAGAGCGTCGAATATTTTCTTAAAATCCTCCTCTTTGATACCCGTTTCCGGCGACTGGTCAAAATCCTCCGCCACAGCCGGCCGGAGGCTTCTCCACCATGTTTCGGGTTCCTGGTAATGATAAGGCAGGGGATGTTGTTTTACTTCATCCAAACGCTCCTGCAGGTCGTTCCAGAATTTCTTCTCCATTTCCTTTGCCAGTTCCTGGGCGTCGGTTTCGCCATTCTGCAAAAGATAACTGGTATACACTTCCCGTGGATTCTGATGTTTATCAATGATAGCGTATAAGGTGGGCTGGGTAAATTTAGGATCATCGCCTTCATTATGTCCGTGCCGGCGATAGCAAACCATATCAATGAAGATATCGGTGTTAAATTCCTGCCTGTACCGGGTAGCGATCTCCGCGCATTTAACCACTGCTTCGGCGTCATCACCGTTTACATGTAATACGGGCGACTGGATCATCGCTGCTATGGAGGTGCAATAATCCGAGGTTCTTGCATCGTCGAAATCTGTAGTGAACCCGATCTGGTTATTAATGACAAAATGAATCGTTCCGCCTGTATAATAACCGCGAAGGCCACTCATCTGCACCACTTCGTACACAACGCCCTGCCCGGCAATGGAGGCATCGCCATGAATTAATATAGGAAGTATTTTATCGTAATCCCTGTTATAAAGCACATCTGCCTTTGCGCGTGCAAAGCCGATCACCACCGGATCAACCGCTTCGAGATGCGAAGGATTAGGAGCCAGTTTTACATGTACTGCCTTGCCGTTGGCGGTCTGCACCTCACTGCCATAACCCATGTGATATTTTACATCGCCGCTGCCCATGGTCTGGTCCACTTTTGCGGTGCCTTCGAATTCACTGAATATCTGCTCGTACGTTTTACCGATAATATTGGCGAGAACATTTAATCGCCCGCGGTGTGCCATGCCGATCGCTACTTCC
The DNA here is from genome assembly GCA_044224935.1 of Flavitalea sp. GTDB lineage: Bacteria > Bacteroidota > Bacteroidia > Chitinophagales > Chitinophagaceae > Flavitalea. Next base: position 1,320 of record JBGAJL010000169.1, on the reverse strand, counting down.
TGCACGCCGTGGTCGGCCGCGGTAGTGATGATGGCATCGAGTGCGGCGATCGTTGTCTCCCCTCCTTCGAGGGAAAATCTTTTCTGCCCGACGTATTTGGTGTGAAGGAACTTTTCAAACATCACTCCCTGGTTTAATTTTTCCAGGATGCGTCTCTTCTTTTCCAATGGAACGGGATTGAGAAAATTCTTTTCCATCTCATTGGTGAGCCAGTCGACCTTTTTCTGATCGCTGATATATTTAAACTCGATGCCGACATGGTTGGCATAGGTCTGCTGAAGGTGCTTTAGAATATCAGCCAGCGTGGCCGTACCCAGGCCAATCAGGTTGCCCGCATAAAAATTTTTGTTCAGGTCTTCTTCGGTAAAGCCGAAGAATCCGAGGTCGAGGTTGGCGCCCCTGTCTTTACGGGTGCGGATGGGGTTTGTTTTGGCCACCAGGTGCCCTTTGTTGCGGTAGCCCAAAATAAGGCGATAGGCGCCCAGTTCCTTCCTCCAGTCTGCCTCCCCTGCGGGGATTCCGGCTATGGCGCCCTGCCGGCCCGGTTCGGTTTTAGTGGGGATACCGGCTGCTCCGTTGCCGTTGGCCGCAGCTTTGCCGGTAGACATAGCAAAATCGAAACCTTCAAAAAACTTTCTCAGTTCCGGGTCAATAGAACCGGGATCCCGGGTGAAATCCTGGTACAATCCTTCAATAAATGAAGGGTGCGAATTGGTGATATAACTGAAATCCTTCATAAATATGCACTTATATGGCTGCGGTGTACAAATATCGGTGATTTATGAATTTTTCAGGGGATTTGTTCGGTATTTAGTTAGAATGCTTTACTTTTGCCGTCTTAAAATTTTTGAGCGAAATGGCAAACCACCAGGCTACCAAGAAAGATGTGCGTCAAGCAACCAAGCGCAGGGACAGAAACAGGTATTACGGCAAGACTACCCGTAACGCCATCCGCGACCTGAGAGAGGTGAAAGATAGCAAGACCGGCACTGAGCAGCTCCCTGGCGTGGTGTCAATGATCGATAAGTTGGCTAAAAGGGGCATCATCCACAAGAACAAGGCTTCCAATATCAAGAGAAAGCTGGCGCTGAAAGTGAATAAGCTGGGCGCAAAGGCGTAAGTTTTTGCTTATATTTAGATATTTCTTTTGACTATATATGATTAAAAGCATCGGGTTTCTGGTGCTTTTGTTTTTTTTACCAGCCCCGGGCTTTAGCCGGGGATAATGGGTCGTTTCCAGACCGGCCTTTGGGCTTGGATAATTTGTCGGGGCCTGAAGGCCCCTGTTATAAAACTTGTCAAACATCCCCGGGCTGAAGC
>JBGAJL010000168.1:0-5479 GCA_044224935.1 Flavitalea sp. | reverse complement strand
GAGCCCTTTGTTGCATTCACATAATCCTTCACATGCTCCACGTTACGGCCGCGCTCGAGCATAATAGTTTTTAAACCCTTTTCCGTGAGCTCCTTCGCAGCCCAGCCACCACTGATGCCGGATCCTATCACGATCGCATCAAAAATATTTTCACTCATTATTACCTGGTTTTACTTAATAAAAATTATGCGATTCCTTCTTTCTCCCTGATAAACATCACCGACAAAGCCCCGCAAAACATAAAAATACCGGCAAGCACTATCGCATAAATTGCCTGGTTATGAAATATACTCTTGATGAGCGGGCCACCCAGAAATCCTATCACCAACTGCGGCAGCGTGATAAAAAAATTGAAAATACCCATGTATACTCCCATCTTCTTTGCGGGAATGGCCGTAGATAAAATAGCATAGGGCATTGTCAGAATACTGCCCCAGGCCAGGCCAATACCGATCATCGATATGGGCAGCAACTGGGGATCGGCGATAAAATAAATCGATAACAATCCGGCGCCACCGGCAGCAAGGGAAATCGCATGAGCGGTTTTCTTACCGGTGCGGCGCGCGATAACCGGCAGGCATAATGCATATATGGCTGCCACCACGTTGTAAACACTGAACAGTATGCCCACCCAATTGCCTGCATCGGCATATTGTTCCGATACGGTATCGCCCGCTGCGAGACGGTATATATGTTCCACCAGCGCCGGCGTCAGGTAGATCCACATGGCAAATAAACCGAACCAGGAAAAGAACTGCACCAACCCCAACTGCACCATCGTATGTGGCATTTTGCGGAAATCGCTGAAAATAGACATTACGGTTCTCTTCTCCGAGATCCTGTTTTCTGAGGGATGGAGGCGCGCATATTCTTCGGGTGGATATTCTTTTGTTGTCACCACAGTCCACAATAAAGTAAACAGCATAACAGCCGCCCCGAAATAAAAAGAATACGCCACGTTATCCGGTATTTCTCCTGGTGGCGCTGTTTTAGCCACCCCAAAGCTGTTGGCCAGCAAATAAGGAAATAAAGAACCGATTATGGCGCCTATGCTGATAAGAAAAGTCTGTACCGCGAACCCTTTGCTGTACTGGCTTTCCGGCAGATTGTCCGCAACAAGCGCACGAAACGGCTCCATCGCGATATTAAAAGAGGCATCCATCAGCATTAACATCCCTCCTCCAATCAGCACCGGAGGCAGAAGGGACGCAAATGCGGAAGACTGCGGCATTAATATCAATGAAAAGGCGGCGAGGAATGCGCCAAATAAAAAAAAGGGCCTGCGGCGCCCTAATCTTGTCCAGGTATGATCGCTGTAATAACCAATCAGCGGCTGGATGATCATTCCGGTAACCGGTGCTGCCAGCCAGAACAGCGGCAGATGTTCTACGTCTGCCCCGAACGTCTGCAATATTCTCGAAGCATTGCCTGTTTGCAGGGCAAACCCGAACTGGATGCCCAGGAATCCCATGCTCATATTCCATATACTGATAGCTGGCAGTTCGCGTTTCCGCACAGCCTCAATAGCTATTATCTGTTTCCTCTTTAATCAAGATAGCGCCGTTTTGATCGATAAAATGGTCTTTGTTTCATTTGGTCCCAGGCAATAAGACGTTTCTTTCACATATAATGTCACGCTGGTATTACCCGTATTTTTCAATTGCACTCCTTCGGTCATTACACAAACATTCAGCACACAGCCCCGGAAGAGAATATTAAATGAAAACGATTCCCATCCGGCGGGCAGGAACGGCGAAAAATGCAATGCATTATCGCGGATACGCATGCCCGCAAAGCCCTGCACGATGCTCATCCAGGAGCCTGCCATGGAAGTAATGTGCAGCCCATCTTCCGTATCATTGTTATAATTATCAAGGTCAAGACGTGAGGTGCGCAGGTAAAACCGGTAAGCCTGTTCTTCCCGCCCGAGTTTAGCCGCCAGTATTGCATGTATACAGGGAGACAGGGAACTTTCGTGCACTGTTCTGGGCTCATAGAAATCAAAATTCCGCCGGATGGTATCGAAATCATACTGTTCTTCCAAAAAATAAATTCCCTGCAACACATCCGCCTGTTTGATAAAGCAGGAGCGCAGTATACGATCCCAGCTCCAATGCTGGTTCAACGGCAGCTCTTCTTTTGGCAGCTCTTTCACTACTAACTGCTCTTTGTCCATGTAACCATCCTGCTGAAGAAAAATACCCAATTCTGCCTCTTCTGGAAAATACATATTATCGATAATATCCTGCCACGCTGCTATTTCTTTCGCTTCGGCAAAATTTATTTTTTTCACCAGGGTCCGATAGGCTCCGGGGTCATATTGCTTTACCTTTTCTATCACTTCAATGGCATACTGCAAGCACCATACGGCCATCGTATTGGTATACCAGTTATTGTTTACATTATTTTCATACTCATTAGGCCCGGTTACGCCCAGCATCACAAACTGGTTCCGGGCAGTACTCAGGTTAACGCGCTGGCTCCAGAAACGGGCTATTCCTATCAGCACTTCGATACCATAATGCACGAGGTAGCTTTCATCATTTGTATAGCGTACATAGCTGTAAATAGCAAATGCCACCGCAGCGTTTCGATGAATCTCTTCGAAAGTAATTTCCCATTCATTATGACACTCTTCACCGTTCATGGTCACCATCGGGTATAATGCGGCGCCATTCGTAAAACCCAGCTTACCTGCATTGGCTATTGCCTTATCCAATTGCTGATACCGGTAAAGCAACAGATTTCTGGCCACTTCAGGGGCGGCTGTGCAGAGATAAAAAGGAATGCAATAGGCCTCCGTATCCCAATGCGTGGCGCCTCCGTATTTTTCGCCGGTAAATCCCTTGGGGCCGATATTCAGATGCGCGTACCGGCCATTATACGTCTGGTGGAGCTGAAAAATATTAAAACGGATTCCCTGCTGCGCTTCTACATCACCGTTTATTACGATATCGCTTTCTTTCCATTTTTGTTCCCAGGCATGTGCCTGTTCCTGCAACATCCTGTCAAAGCCTTTGGCGCTGACACGCTCCAGTTCGTTTCGCGCCATTGCCATTAGCTGCCCGCCGCTGACGCCCGCAGCGGTAAGGTTCACGACATATTTGTACAAAATTATTTCGTCTCCGGCACGGGCATTCACCGGGATGCGCCTGCTGATATATTTTTCCTTTTCTGCCGCATCTGTATTTACAGGCAACACCTTCCTGTTGAGGGTTGCCTGGCAGTGCATCCCGGTGCAAACCTCGAAGCCTGTTTTTCTCGTTTGAAGAGAAATATAAGCGCTGTTTTCTTCGTTCGCTTTCGCCGTTTGCTCCCAGAATCGCTGTTCATCGTTAGCATCCTGGTTAACTACATCGCCATTTATATAAGGGGTGAGCAGGATGCTGCCGTCGAAATTCAACGGCGTGATGGTATACCGGATGGCAGCAGCCTTATCATCGGGCAGACTGCAAAAGCGTATAGACTTTACCGTTACCATTTTACCGCTCTTCAGCGTTGCGGTAAATGATCTTTCGAGATAGCCCTCCTTCATATTCAGCACCCGCCTGAAACCGGTAACAGTGCAATGATGCAGGTCGAGTGTTTCGTCACCGATCTTTACATCAATACCAATCCAATTAGCCGCATTCGGCACTTTAGCGGCCACTTCGGGGTAGCCGTTTTTCCACCAGCCTACCCTGGTTTTATCGGTATAATAAACACCAGCGATATAGCTGCCTGAAAGGCTTTCCCCCGAATAGGCTTCTTCAAAATTGGCACGCTGGCCCATATAGCCGTTGCCAATACTGAAAATACTTTCCGCTAACTTATTCAACCGGCTGTCGAACCCCTCCTCGATAATGCACCACTCGTGTGATTGAAAAAGACTTTTCATACACCGTGCGGGCTATTGAGTGTATCCATCGTTCTGCACGAGGGTTGGGTTAGCAACAAGATCGGTATAAGGCAGCGGGAACACTGTGCGGAAACTTTCCACTCCTTTTCCGTCTTTTACATTTCCTTTCCAGGGCCATACATAATTGTCGCCCGTAAATTTTCCAAACCGTATGAGGTCTGTCCGGCGCTGTCCTTCCCATGCGAGCTCCCTGCCCCGTTCGTCTAATATGAAATCCAGGGTGAGCTGGGCCTCTGTAATATCACCGGAGGTATTTCCATATGCGCGTTCCCTTAGCTTGTTTACGTATTCGAGCGCCTTCCCGGTGTTGTCACCGGTTCCGCCACGAAGTACGGCTTCTGCAAACATGAGGTATACATCGCCCAAACGGAACATTGGGAAATCAGTATCTACAAACGTTTTATCTGATCCTCCTGCACCGGTGGAAGTAACGTTTCTCCATTTGGTAATAGGATATCCGTCTGCAAAATTGCCTATACTGTTAATCTCCAGGTTTTGTCCACTGCTATGAAACATGGCCCGGCTATCTGTGTTGCCGGAAATATCGCTGAAGAGATTTACGATATTCTTGGTGGTTCTTAACCCATACCATCCTCCATCGATTCCAAAATCATTTACAGCGTCCATATCTCCTCCCACAGCGGCATGAACGAGAAAAGTAGCGCCGTTCCAGGATTTCATGTGCTGGCCGTCGTAAGGCAGCCTGAAAATAATCTCCGTATTTATCTTATCGTTATCCGCCAGGAAAAGATTCTTGTAGCTGGGCTCCAGTGAATAGCCGGCCGCAATGATCTGATTGCAATACGTGATAACATCTGAATAATGATTAACACCGGTGTACACTTCCGAATTGAGGTACATCCTGGCGAGCAGCATCCAGGCGGCAGCTTTGTCAACGCGCGGATATTCATTTGTGCGCGGCTCTGCCAGGTCGGGGATAATGGCTTTCAGTTCAGATTCCACATAGTCGAATAATTCTTTGCGGGTAGCCTGTTTCGGGAAAAAAGCACCTACCGGATCGTTCTCCGTAACAAGGGGCACATTACCGTACATATCGATAGCGTGCCAGTAGCTGAAAGCACGCAGGAAGCGCAATTCTGCACGGTACTGCCGGGTAGTGACGGCATCGTTGCCTGTAATACCATTGCTGTTCAACTTATCGTCTGTGGTCTGACGGAGAAATTCATTGCAGTACATCACCTGCAGAAAAATACGATTATACATGGCACCCAGGAGGAGGTTCTGCGAAGTCCAGTCCATGTTGTGCATGGGTATCAGGTATTGGTCGTTCCAGGCGATAACGGCCTCGTCGGTCGTTAGTTCCTGCATCTGCCAGTAGCCCCTTAAATACCCCACATCCACGCCGCCGATATCGGGATTTCCATCCCCGGTAACCTGGCCGGTGAGCGACAAACCGCCGTAACATTTGGCGAGTAATTCTTTATAATTACTAAAATCAGCGTACACGCTGGCCGAAGTAACATCGTAAAATGGTTTTCGATCCAGTTGCTTGGTACAGGAAGCTGCGAGCACCAACAGGGGCAGCAGCAATCTCGTTTTTATATATTTAAATGTCATAAG
>JBGAJL010000167.1:0-5508 GCA_044224935.1 Flavitalea sp. | reverse complement strand
AACTGCGCCCGGAGCGGATGTGTCAGTTTTTTTTGCCATTCCAATACGGGTGCATACGGTTTGCCGCTCCTGTCGGTCTGGTAGACCAGGTAAGCCCACTTTTCAGAAAAGACGCTGCCTTTCAGGGCAGGTACAACCTGCTGCATATTGGAGGAAAGATAGCTATGTGATAGTCCTCTCGCCCAGTATATCCATGGACCTGCGGTGATGTAAAAGAACGGGTTCAGTAATCGTGTATCCGATTCGAGCCCGGTGTTGGCATATTCAAGCTGAATGCCTGCAAATCCGGTGTGGGTGTCTTCGTTGTAAAAGGTGATCCACGGAACATCGGCTTCCATTTTCAGGTCTGTGAGGTCGGGCATGTTCTTTACGTTATAAGTGATGACCGAATCCCTGATCACGTCATACCAGGCAGCGTGTGTGATTAATTCGCGCCTGAACACCACTTCTGCATTCCTGAGCGCCAGGCACTGGATCGTTTGATTGATCCTCATAGTGGTGCTTCCCGTAAAATAAGGCACATCGGGATAGAATTCATATCGTACGGAAGCATCTGCCTCGGGCACTTCCGGCAAGGGACCCCATACTTCACTTTTAGCCAGCACGGGCCCGGCCAGCGATCTCACATGGGCCGGGGGAGACCAGTCGGAAGTGTGTGTCCACGCGCGGGGAGGCGTATAAATATCGGGATTCCAGTGAATCGCTCCATTCGTTTCCAAACGATGAAAGAATGGTGCATCCGCCTTGCTTTTAAGGGTTATCTGGTCCACATGCCCTGAATTGGGATTCAGCACCACGGAAAGCCGGTTGTTCTCTACCTGCAATCCCGGCGCTTCGCCCTGTACACGCAAATCGCTCTGGTAAACAATGTCCTTCGCTTTTTCGTTATTATAGTAGACCAGAACACACGGCTGGAACGCCCGCCTACGGTGGCAGAAAAAGCCAGGTTAGCTGTAACCGTTGGCATCCACAGCGGTGCGGTGCGTGTCGGCTTTCCATTTTTATCCGGGGCCAGGTCGTCAGTTTTCAGATACTGCTGCACGTCATACACCTGCGATTGCACTTCGGTGGGCGCATGCGTTACAGGATCAACGGCTACCACCCTGATCTCCCTTTTCAGATCATGCACTTCATCGGGATAAAAGGCCAGCAGCACTTTCACCGGCTCTGCTATCCTGTCGATTCCTGCTGTTTCACTGACGACGACAGACTTGTAGCTCTTCCAGGCGCTGTCATATACAGCAACTCCTTCCGGGGCCTTTATCGTTTTAGTGGATGTCAGCAGGATATCGTCTTTCGAGGCGTGCGCGGTTTTCTTGATACGAACCGTAATCTTTATAGAATACATCTGCCCGGGCTGCCATTTCACCCAGCCGAACACCTGCGGGCGTTCGTACAGTGAACCATCCTGCGCCATTCCGTAACCCGAAGGAGGCCGGTCGGCAATCGGCGGCTTGTCCGGCTCTTCAATGGATTCTTTGAGATCCGTCGCCCGGAGTGTTTTGCCATTCACCGAAGCTTCCACTTCGATAATCGACGGATGGGGCAATCGCAGGTCGGCTTTGAAATGATAATAGGGGATATTCGGGCAGGGATAGCCCAATTCAATTTTATACATTTGGAGCGTTGCTGTGCTTTTTGCTTTCTGCGTATATACGGTACCGTTAAAAAGCATAAGCAATGTGCCCAGGATAACGAGGGCTTTGCAGGAAGTGGTATTAATGCGCGGGGGCGCCGTGATCTGTTGCGGATTAATCATTTGCCGGACATTTAATATGCATAAAACAGGTTCATCAATTACACCGATCATTTTTTAATGGTAACCAGGTTTCTGTCCCTCAAAGCTCTGACACCCTTTTCCCAGGGACCACCCGAGCCCCACAGGTAATAAGAAAAATAGGTTGTGCTTTTTTGAAATATGGGGGTCCAGGGCTGAAGTTCTGCGTAGAAATAATGTGAGCCCGGATTGGAGGGGTGGTTCATCCACATGTGCAGGAATAAAGGCTGGTCGACAGGAAATGCACCTACAAAAGAAATATTTTCTTTTGAGTCGTATCCTGCATTCCATCCTTCTTTCAGGTGAATGATCCTGCCGTAATATTTCTCCGGGTCCATGCGGTAGTGATGCAATCCATTGATTTCCGGAAAAAAGAACACATCTTCAGGCCCATGTTTTTCCCCTATAGACAGAATGGGTTGCGGCCCGATCATATTAAGCTCGGGATTTTTAAACGTCAGGGCAAAGCGGATCTCGAGCAGGGGAGAATTACCATATAAAGTGAATGTTTTCTCAATGATGTTGCCAAAATAATCGGCCTTCATTTTCACCTGCACATAATCGCCTTCCTTTTTAACCACTACGGCATCATATTGTTTATCGGTTTCGATACTGGGCTGTCCCAGGAAATCCTCGAAGCCTCCATACGGATAAAATTCCCTTCTCCTGAAAGAACGCCTGTCGTCGATCGGCTTATCCGGCCATAGCTTGAATAATATATTATCCTTTTTTGATTTTACAATGTATTCTATCACCCGTGCGCCCGTTGTAAGCAATGTGGCTTGCACGCTGTCATTTTCCATTTTGTATTCGCTGATGCCATCGTGGTTCAGATCCACTTCCGTTATTTTTGCGGACCCCGAGGCGGCGCCCACACCTAGCTGGCTGATATTTTCGACGCCCAGGGCAGTCACTTTTACAAAATAATTGCCGGCAGAAACGGGCAGGTCGAATGTCATCTCTTTGAAAGAGGCCGTGCCGGTGGTGCAGGTTTGCTGGGTTTCAAAAACCGCTTTGGAAGTTTGATTGCTGTCCAATACCTCCACTTTCACGGGAAACGAAGTGTTGGAAGTGAAATTATGAATAGTGACGGGGTATTTGACAATGGGTGCGTGCGCATATAGCAGACGATACACGGAGATCGCCGGCGGGAGATCCAGCATGGCCAGCGTACTTTTTTCGATCGTCCCCCAATGATAATGCACGGCAATGGGGTTGGTGTTATTCATCGCCTCTGCAGTGGGCTCCAGTTTGAATGAAAGCGTTTTTGTGCTGTTGGCGGGAAGGCTCAGCGTAAGGGTGGAATCACCGGCCAGCTTCAATTCCGAAGGAACACTGATGCTGAATTGACCCGATACTTCGTGTGCATAGGTATTTTTTACTGTTACGTTCAGTTGATAGTCTTTGGTGTGGGCATCAATGCTGACCCTGTCGCCAAAATATTCTTCGAGAAACACCCGGTCTAGCAATAATAGTTCGAGCGCATTGCGGTAAAGGGCAGGGCCCATCATTTTCCCGTTTTCAAGAACGGACACTTCACGGCGTTGCAGGATGGCCTCCCACAGTGTTGCTGCCGTCAGCTTATCATCTTTTTTTACAAACAGGACCATGGAAGGAACGGCTCCCGATTCAAGTGTTCCCGTAGAGGATACAAAAGGAAGTGAATCCCTGTCGATCTGCTCTTTGTTTCCTTCTGTTGCCACATATCCATCGTAAGCCAGTGAAGAGCGGTCGGCCACGGTATCATATACCTGCCTGAAAACATATCCCTTATTTGAGTGCGCGTAGTTCACCCAGGCCGAGGGCATGAATAAGCTCTGCACCTGCAGGGTGTCGTAGCTCTGGCATCCATATATGGGCGGATAATTGGAAGAGGTAAAGCCGACATCCGTTACGATAGGAAGATTTACTTTGTCCAACCATTTCCGGATTTCCTGTTTGGAGAGAAATTCCATATAGCCATCGAAAACGAACCAACTGTTTCCCTCATTCATTCCTTTGCCGATCACTTCGAGCGGATGGCCGGGGGTATTCGTAACGCTTTTCAGCAGGGTCTGTGCGCCAAACCATCCACGACGCAGGTCATAATTTTCCAGGAGCCCGGCGGTGCTTTTCAGCAGCCCCTCCAGTTTCACGGTCAGTTGCTTATCAACGGATGAAACCACAAAAATTCTGCGGCTGCCATTCTCCAGCATAAAAGCATCCACCCGGTTGCTGCTATCCGTGTTGTCATTCCTGATTACCTGTGCAGCATCCTGACGAATATATTTCCGGCTTAGTTTCCGTCCCACTTCCGAAGTAGGATCTATTATCACCAGCACATTTCCGCTTTTCAATGAATCTTTTAATTCCTCAATTGAAGGTTGTTCAAGCGTGGCATAGGACCCGGCCAACAGCGCGTTGACAAACCCCTCCTGCATGGAAAGACCCTGTATTCCCAGGTCGCCGGCGATATCAAACCTGCTCCGGGCGATGGCGCTTTCCGGAGCCGATGATGTTGTCTTAAACAGGTTGCCGTACGAGGTCCATGTTTTGAAATCACCATGCCAGTAATAAGTGAACCCGTTAAAACCGAATTCATTCTGTACTGCATTTTTTCCGGGACTGAACGTTCCCCTATATTTATAATCTTCCAGACCGTCGTGATTATCGCAACCGGCTATCATAACGGAAACGGACACCTGTAAAAAAATCAATGCGGAATATCTTCTCATCCTGGTGATATTTTTTCTGTTATCTCACTTCGATTTCATCGAGATAAGTGCGCACGGGCATGCCTGCTTTTCTGCCTGTCAGTGCCCTGTCGTGCCGTATTATTTTAAATTTTACATACCTCGCGCGGGTATTGGTTTTGAACGAATACACATATCTCCAGTCGCTGTTACCTGATTTTTCCTGTTCAAAGCGCCACTCCTGTTTTCCAATGGAAGTGAATCCATCCTTTTCATTGTCCGAGACAAAACATTCCACGGATGCGGGGGGTACGGTGGGCCCTGAGCGCCACAATGCGCCAATATCGGCAGATGATATTTTTTTGCTTTCACCGAGGTCTACGGTTACGCTGAATTCCTTGTCGGGCCATATCAGCCAGAACAGGTTCCTGGTGGCGTCATCGCCCCGCACGCCATCGGTCAGCATCGACAGGTCTGCTGTGTAGTACATGTGCAGCTTTTGCGGCGGCGCCACGCTAGCGGTCACTTTCTTCTGATAGGCCAGGTTGCCCATGCGGGCCTCATTGGATGTAGTGAACGCAGTATGCGTTTTATAGGTGTCGATCTTGTATGCATTTTCATTGATGTCGGTAATGCCTTCTTTTTTCAGCGTATTATAAAAATCGTCGAACAGGTTATCCATTTTCGTATTCCTGACAGTGCCTGTCTTGTCCCACCAGCCCAGGGGGCCGTACATATTATGTTTCCCGATTTCCATTGCGGCAAAATTCAATGGCATGCGGGCCAGGTGAACGTGTCGTGCGAAAACCTCGTCGCCACGCACCGCTTTTTCGGCCTCATCGAACATAGCGTTATAATCTGCGAGATTTTTGGGCGAAAGGAAAGTTTCCTGGTAGTAAGTGGGAGGGGTGTTGATGATCAGTTTCTTTATATCTTTTGTTTTATCATATTCCTGGCTGATGCGATCAATATATTTCCTGATATAGGGAGCGGCATTTCCATAATACGCTTTCAGAAAATCATTGATGGTTGCGGATACGTCCACATTGGGATTCCAGG
>JBGAJL010000166.1:0-5540 GCA_044224935.1 Flavitalea sp. | reverse complement strand
TCATATTACCGAGTTTACGGTGGCGCCGGTGATCGGCAGCAAGGGAAGTTCGTATCATGAATGGTTTGTTGAATTTGAAAACAGGCCCGCTGATTTAAAGCAGTTCGCACGTAAAGTAGATGACAATCTGCGGGAGAAAAATATTTATTACGACGATCTCATCAGTGGAAATATTCTTTTACCATTGCATATCCGGCCCGTACGCAAAAATGGATTTGTCGATTATATGAAATCCATCGGAAAACTGGGCGGACAAAACAAAGTTCCCAGGCTCAGCAACGATCGCAAAGTTGCCGGAGAACTGGAAAGATTTGCTGAATAAATCATCCGCATGAAAAAACGACTTGCAATTTTCGGATCTACCGGTTCGATAGGTACGCAGGCGCTGAGCGTTATTGCTGAGCACCCGGATCTGTTTTCGGTTGAAATACTGACGGCCCAGAATAATGAAGATCTCCTGATCGAACAGGCGCTGCATTTCAGCCCGAATGTGGTAGTAATCGGCGACGATAAAAAATACCAGAAGGTAAAAGAGGCGTTGTCCGTTACTGATATAAAAGTGTTTGGCGGCGAAGAGTCGCTTACAGAGGCCGCTGCGATGGACTGTTACGACATGATGATCGCCGCGATCGTGGGGTTTGCGGGACTGCGCCCGACCCTGGAAGCGATCGATGCGGGAAAAGCAGTGGGCCTTGCCAATAAGGAAACACTGGTGGTTGCCGGCGACATTGTGATGGGCAAAGCCGTGCAGAACCAGTCGCCCATTATTCCTATCGATTCGGAGCATTCGGCGATATTTCAATGCCTGCTCGGCGAGGCCAGAAGCCGGGTGGAAAAAGTAATACTTACTGCTTCCGGCGGCCCGTTCCTGGGTAAGAAACCCAATTTTCTTGTCAATGTGAAACGCGATCATGCCCTGCAGCATCCTAACTGGAGCATGGGGGCAAAGATCTCTATCGATTCGGCCACCCTGATGAATAAAGGTCTCGAGATGATCGAGGCAAAATGGTTGTTTAACCTGGAACCTTCGCAGGTGCAGGTGATGGTGCATCCGCAGAGCATCATCCACAGCATGGTGCTTTTCGAGGACGGCAGCATGAAAGCGCAGATGGGTTTGCCCGATATGAAATTGCCCATCCAGTATGCGCTTTCTTTTCCGCACCGGTTGAAAAGCACATTTCCGCGTTATGATTTCAAAAAGCCCTCACAACTGACTTTTGAGGAGCCCGACATTAAAACATTCCGCAACCTGGTGCTGGCCAATGAAGCTTTGCTGAGGGGCGGCAATCTTCCCTGTGTGATGAACGCGGCCAACGAAATCGCCGTGTATGCCTTTCTTCGCAACAGGATCGGTTTCCTCGATATGACCGATGTGATCGAAAGAACGATGGAAAGAATTCCTTTTTTCGATAATCCCACGCTGGAGCAATATTACGACAGCGATGGCGAGGCCCGGAGCTTTGCAGCTTCACTGATTAAATTATGATAGGTTTCACCAAAGGCGCTAAGTAGAGCAGAGTGGCAACGGTTTCTTTGACTATCTTTGCGAACCTCAAAACAACTATGACATTATTAGCAATAGACTGGGCAACGGTAGGAATAAAAGCAGGGCAGCTGGTTTTATCTCTTTCCATACTGGTCGTACTCCATGAGCTCGGGCATTTTATTCCGGCAAAATTATTCAGGTGCAGGGTTGAAAAATTCTATTTATTTTTTGATCCCTGGTTCTCGCTTTTTAAGAAGAAGATAGGCGAAACGGTCTATGGTATTGGCTGGCTTCCCCTGGGCGGCTACGTGAAAATATCGGGTATGATCGATGAAAGCATGGACCGCGAACAGATGAAATTACCTGCACAGCCCTGGGAATTCCGGAGCAAGCCGGCCTGGCAGCGGCTGATCATCATGATCGGCGGTGTTACGGTAAACCTGCTCCTGGGCTTTTTCATCTTTGCAATGATCTTATTCAAATGGGGTGAAGAATATCTGCCTGCACAGAATTTAAAATACGGCGTATATGTAGATTCACTCGGAGAGAAAATAGGCATTCGCAATGGCGACCAGATCGTATCGATCGATGGAAAACCGGTGACTAATTTCGGTAAGCTGGCGGCGGATGTTATTCTGGATGAGGTGAAAACCATTCAGGTCCGGCGCGACGGAGAACTGTTGAATTTAACGATACCGGCCGGAACGGTAAGCAGCCTTATTTCAAGAAAGGGTGATCCGCTGGCTTATCCTGCCTATCCTGCGGTGATCGATTCGCTGATGACCTCCAAGGTTAAGTTTACCAGCAATGAATTGATAAAGAACGATACGGTTATTGCATTAAACGGGCAGCCCATCCATTTCTTTCCGGAATTCTTTTCTGCGATGCAGAAGTATAAGGATACGGAAGTGAGCATTACAGTGGTCAGGAGTGTGGGGGATACGGTGCTGGTGAAGGCAAAAACGGATGAGAACGCCAAGATCGGCGTATATTTTGCGCCTCCCGACCGGTTTTTGAAATTTGAGAAAAAACAGTATTCGTTCTTTGAGTCCCTTCCGGCGGGCGTTCAGAAAGGCTGGGGCACATTGGTCGCGAACATTAAAAATTTCAAATTATTATTTACCTCGAAGGAAGTGAAGCCGAGTGAGTCGCTGGGAAGTTTTATCAGCATTGGAAATATGTTTGGTGCGCAATGGGATTGGGAAAGGTTCTGGAGCATGACGGCGTTGCTGAGCATTGTGCTGGCATTTATGAATATATTGCCGATACCGGCTCTGGATGGCGGTCATGTGATCTTCACATTATATGAAATGATAACGGGAAGGAAGCCAGGTGATAAGTTTATGGAATATGCGCAGATGGTGGGCATGATATTGTTACTGTTGCTGATGGCATACGCGCTGGGACTGGATTTCTGGAGGTTTTTGTTTAAATAAGTAAAAAGTTAAAACTTAAAAGTCAGGAGAGGCTACAATTCTTTACTTTTCTATTTTTAACTTTTAAGTTTCATTGGGGCTGTACTGGTTTTGACAGCATAGATCTTTGAAAGTGTAAGCATGCCGTGCGTTGGATAATTAGCACGTAAATCTGAATATTCAAACATTAAATGGCAATACTCAGTATGCCATGGCTGCCTAATCAGTGATTAAGTAGTCATTTGGGCCGCCGGGCAGGTTGTTCTGTTACCACGCCCCGCCGCCGACTCAAAACAAATACAGGATGCTGTGGTTGAAGGCTGTGACGACCGCAAAAGACTCATTCAGCTACGTGATAAATTGGTTGGTTCATTTCCTGTTTATCGCCGACAATTAATAATGGAATAAGCATGTAGAAAGCTTTCGGCGAATATGTTTGGACGCGGGTTCGAGTCCCGCCAGCTCCACTCATCCATGAAAATTTAAAATGTGATTTTAATATTTCATGGAAGTTGCCCTTTGGTCAATGATTTACAGGGAATTGACTAATCATCTTCAATGGAAGATTCATACTCACTGGTTCTGCTTTGCCCGGCCTGGTAAAAGGAGTTTCTGAATCGCTGGCGGGCCGTAGCTGAATGTGATCTGGATTGAAACGTTGTTATAGAATCATAAATCATGTAGCCTTCACGATTATCTCTGGTTCGCATCTCTACCGTATCTGGTTCGCTCAATGAGCGAAGAGAAGCGAACCAGAAGCGAACGGAAAGCGGGTAGCTGAAAAAAAGCTGCCATCTATTACCCCAGGCAGGTATAATAAATTATGTTTCAGCATACTCCCTAACAAACCACTCTATATACTGTCTGATCTTTGTGCCCAGGTAGTACGGAAGATTCATTAGCAGATATGTTTTCTTATTAGGAGTAATTGCTTTTTCTACAATGAATTTGCCACCGTAAATTCTTATAGCGTAAGGATGATCAACTGATTCGATAAACTGATGCAGAGATCTTAGAGACCCGGTGCTTCCCGATTTTATCTCAATAGGAATCACCATATTCTTATAAGTAAGTACCAGATCTACCTCTGCATTTGATTGCGGTTTTTCTCTTACCCAAAAATCGGGTTTGCTGTCGGTGATTACTTGTAAAGAAATTATTTCCTGTGTTACTATATGAGGAATAATTGCTCCCTTGTATGCTGCACTAAGATCATCCATTGCCAGCATATCTCCCTGTATACCCAGAGAGTAATTTACAATACCTGTATCCAGTATCTGCAGACGGGGAGATTTTTTAAGATCAGGCTTTACAGGGGGATGAAGATCAACCGTTGGATAAATCAGTCGTATTACTTTCGCGTTTTCCAGGGTTCTTAATGCATCCCCTACCTCGCGTGAACGATAATTTGAATTTCCAAATCCATGAAATTTTATGCGCTCATCGATGTATAGAGGAGCCGTGTTCATAATATGCCTGATTATCTTCCTTGCATTGTCGCTTGTTGTGTATTTCTCAACATCATTCTTATAGGTGGCCCATATACTTTCATACACTCCGGGTAATGAGGCTAAATTATTTTGCTCGATGTCTGTTCGTATAATTTCCGGCATACCGCCAATTATTGCATATCGATGAAACGCATCCATCGATAATTGGTGAGCAACAGGTTTCACAGGAACTTCATTAAGGGCCTGGAGCAGCTGGCTTTTACCTGTTGCCTGCAAATATTCAGGAAAATTCAACGGATATAAATACATGAAATCTACTCTTCCTACGGGAAAACGCTTGACATCACCTAGAGCAAACTCTAAAAGAGAACCGG
Organism: Flavitalea sp.; assembly: GCA_044224935.1. Taxonomy (GTDB): domain Bacteria; phylum Bacteroidota; class Bacteroidia; order Chitinophagales; family Chitinophagaceae; genus Flavitalea. The sequence goes on along the minus strand of JBGAJL010000166.1, from coordinate 814 downwards.
CACTAATTACATGTAATTCGGAAAGCTCTTCATAAAAATATCTTAATAGCTGTATAGCCCGGGGATTTTCCTGTATTTCATCTATGAATAAAAGGGTAGAACCGATATCGGTTGGAGGTATCTGATGAGCAAGAAACAAGGCTTCAAAAATGGAATGCACATCTTCGAAGTCATCAAAAAACCGCCTGTCTGATGCTTTTTCCAGATTCAGCAGGATGGAATATTTATACGTAGAGGCAAAACGTTTAACGAGGGTAGTTTTACCCACTTGCCGCGCTCCTCTGATAATCAATGGTTTACGAGGCCGGCGTTCTTTCCAGGCCTTAAGTTCCTGCTCTAATGATCTATTAAATGACAATTGTTTTATCTGTTTGTAATAAAATAAGGGCAAATATATCTGTTTATTGTAACAGAATAAGGGCATTTCTTTCCAAAATTTGTAACAGAATAAGGGCATTTTATGTTTCTGATCTGTTCAACCGACGCTGAAAAAGGATTTTCAGGTCCGGGAAGCAGGAGATAGGTCGGCGAAAAATAACGGGCATAGACTGCGATATCCGGCATGAATCGTTTTTCTAGCTAAAAATACAACACTGCTGCGAAGGTTAAAACCTATACCCAATTGAAAGGCCGCCTCCTACTGTTTTTATGAAGCTAGTTTTATCGCTCACTCCATTGTATGAAGGATCGAGGTCTATTAATCCCAACTGCCAGTTGATATGGAAGTACAAATTCCTGTAAAATTCATACCCGATAAGAATATTGGCTCCGAAATCAAATGGCTTGGCAAACGGCAGCGTCCTGTTATTGCCGC
>JBGAJL010000030.1:0-39453 GCA_044224935.1 Flavitalea sp. | reverse complement strand
TCCTTACTGGCCATAATGTTGCTATGCGCAGCAACTGTGTGGTCGCAAACCTCCAAGATTACCGGGCAGGTGAAAAATATCGACGGCGAGCCGGTTCCTTTTGCCACCATTACGGTCAAAGGGAGCAACACGGCTGCTTCCGCCGATCAAAATGGAACTTTTACGATCACGGCGCCTGTTGGTTCGACCCTGGTCATCAGTGCTGCAGGGTTCCAGGCCAGCCAGATCAAAGTGGGAAGTGAATCGAACCTTTCCATTACAATGGTGGGCGGAAACGCGATGGACGAAGTGGTGGTGACAGCACTGGGTATTTCCCGTCAGTCAAAATCGCTGGGTTACACTACTCAAAAGATAGACGGGGCGGAACTGACCAAAGCAAGGGAGACGAATATCGTGAATTCCCTGGCGGGCAAATTGGCGGGAGTGAGGGTCACTTCCCAATCGGGTACGCTCGGCGGTTCTTCAAGAGTGATCATACGAGGCGTTTCATCTTTTTCCGGTAACAATAACCAGCCCTTGTTTGTAGTGGATGGTTTTCCAATCGATAATGGAGTTGTAAATATTTCTACTTCCACAGGCGCAGCTCCAACGGGATCGTCTTCGGTCGATTTCGGCAATAGAGCCGGGGATATTAATCCCGATGATGTAGAGTCGATGAACGTGCTGAAAGGTGCATCGGCTACCGCACTCTATGGTTCAAGAGCAAAAAACGGCGCGATAGTTATTACCACAAAACGGGGTAAAAAAGGGCAGGCATCTATAACACTCAATTCTACGACCAGATTTGACAAACCTTTAAAACTTCCGGAATTTCAGAACGAATATGCGCAGGGAAGTTTTGGCGTGTTTAACCGTAACAGTTTCAATGGATGGGGACCGAAAATAAGCTCGGTGCAGGATTTACAGTATCCCAACTTTCTCGGACAGCAGGAAACCCTCAAGGCTTATCCAGACAATGTAAAGGACTTTTATGAGACAGGGAATACCTATATGAACTCCATTTCTGTTGAAGGAGGTAATGATAACAGTGACTATAGACTGGGATTTACAAATACAATTCAGGACGGCATTATTCCGAATCAGTCCTTACTTAGAAATGCACTTACTTTAAATGCAGGTAAGAAAATATCGGAAAAAGTAAATGTTCGTGCCAATGTATCTTATACCGGAACAATATCAAAGGGCCGTGCAACCCAGAGTTCGAATGATGTAAATATTCTTGGTTATCTCATTAATGCCTTTCCGCGCACCTTGGACATTCATAAAGTAAAAGAAAATTCCATAGATAGCCTGGGTCAGCAAGTTCCTCTTTCTCCCTCCAAAACGGGAAATAATCCTTACTGGATTGTGGATAATAATGGTTACAGTGGAAATGTTGACAGAGTTTATGGAAATACTATTTTTAATTATAAACCACTTAGCTGGCTGACTATTTCCAATAATATTGGCCTGGATTTTTACAATGAGTTCCGCAAAGGAGTTACAAGAAAGGGCACGATAGGCGCTTTAAGTGGTAATTTCCTGGAAGCAAATATTTATAACCGGGTGATAAATAACGACCTTATTATCACAGCAAATAAAGATATCACCTCGGATCTTTCGTTGACTGCTCTGGTAGGCGGCAATATTAATGATCGCTTCAATAGAATTATACAATCGTATGCAGAGGATCTGGCTGCCGATCAATTATATTCTTTTGCCAATGCAGCTTCGGTAGTACCTACCAATGCAATGCAGCAGCAAAGGATTTTAGGCGTTTATGGAGAAGTAGATCTCAATTATAGCGATTTTCTTTTTCTTACGCTAACAGGAAGAAATGACTGGAGCTCGATACTGCCTATCGCCAACCGGTCTTATTTCTAGCAGTAGTTTTGTTTTCAGCCAGTTTGTTATTTCTATCCTTCCATAAGCAGTAGTTTTGTTTTCAGCCAGTTTGTCAAAAATAACTGGTTGTCTTATGGCAAGCTTCGTTTAAGCTTTGCAAATGTAGGTAGTGATGATTTGCCTTATCTTACTTCTTATTCCTATACTCCGGTTTCGCAGGCATATGCTCAGTACCAGGCCGGTGTTACATTTCCTTTCAACGGAGCGCTTGCGGTTAGTCCGCCTATCACAATTCCTGCTTATGACCTGAAGCCGCAAAAGCAATCGAATATTGAAATCGGAACTGAAATGAGATTTCTTCAGAATCGAATCAGATTCGACTTCAGTTACTATCATAATCTGACTAAAAACCAGATCGTGGCATTGACCATTCCAAGTTCTACAGGTTATCGCGCGATAAGAACCAATGCCGGCACAATTAAAAATGAGGGTATTGAAGTACAGTTGGGAGTGGTGCCTGTGAAAACGAAAAATTTTACATGGGATGTTGACTTTAATTTCTCCCGCAACAAACAAATCGTTACCGAACTTCCGCCTTCTATCACTACGTCATATAATCTTGCCAGCGGCTGGAGCTCGCTTCAGATCCGGGCCGAGAGAGGAAAGGAAATCAGTATTTATGGAACGGGCTGGGATCGTGATCCTGAAGGGAATATAATCATTGAACAGTCAACAGGCCTCCGTAGAACGAAAGCAGATGTTCGTCTCGGTAATTTATATCCGGATTGGATGTTGGGTATCAATAATACTCTTGCGTTTCAGCGTTTCAGTCTTAGCTTCCTGATTGATATCCGTCAGGGCGGTTCGATTTTTTCAAGCACCGTGTCAGGTATGCGTACTTCGGGTCTCGGAATTGAAACACTGGCTAACCGCGAACGGATCTTTATTGATAAAGGCGTAAACGAAACCAGTGACGGAAAATATGTTCCTAATACTACGCCGGTTCAAAGTATGCAGGATTTTTGGGCTACCAATTACCAGGTTGCCTACCCTGAATCCAATACTTTCGATGCCTCTTACGTAAAATTCAGAGAGTTGAGATTGTCCTATGATCTGCCTCAGAGCCTTGTAGGCAGTAATAAAGTGTTCAAGGGGATTGAAGTCGCAATAGAAGGAAGAAATCTTTGGATCATACATGATAATATACCTCATATCGATCCCGAAGTGAACTTCTTTACAAACAGCACAATTGGTGAAGGCGTTGAATTTAATTCGATTCCCTCAACAAGGTCTTTAGGATTTAATCTCAGGTTCAAATTTTAATTCGAAGAATTATGAAATATAAATTATTTAAAATATCGGTAGTACTGGTGTTGATTCTGTCAACTGTGTCCTGCAAACGATATCTCGATATTAATACAAATCCAAATACGGCTCCGGTTGTAACTCCCGGTCAGCTTTTTTCTTTTGCAATTACTTCCCTGGTGAATAATCGTGCAGGTGGGGATCTTTTTATACCCATGGCCCTTGCTGGGCAGTCGATGTCCGGAGGAGGAGATGATGAAGAAGGAGTAGGTTGGGGTAGTTCCGCGGAGGATCAGTATATTATCAATCCAACCAGTTACACCAATATATGGTCACAGCTTTATACGTCTGTAGGAATTAGTTTGAAGCAGGCGATCGTTGTAGCTGAGAGTTCATCCCCCGTTAATAACAATGCTGCCGCGCAATGCAAGGTAATGCTGGCTGAAACGTTTTACGAAACGACTACGATCTATGGCGATATCCCTTTTACCGAGGCATTGAGGGAAGACATCGCTGCTCCGCATTTTGATTCGCAGGAAACTGTTTTAAACGGCTGTCTTAGTCTTCTTGATGAAGCGATCGCTCAATTTGACCCAACTTCATCTCTCCGTATTAAAGAACCGGAGGATATGTTTTATCTGGGTGATATTGACAAATGGATAAAAGTTGCCAAAGCCATGAAATTGAGGATATTGATGACAATGGTGGATAAAGATCCTTCAAAAGCAGCTGAAATAGGGGAACTGGTTTCTGGTCAGGAAATGCTTTCTTCTCCTGCCGATAATTTTCAAATAAAATTTATGGATGTTGCGGGAAAAAGAAACCCCAAATGTGCGCTTGATCTAAAATATCTGAATGGCGTGGATTTCTTCTATGCATCACCTTACGTGCTCGACCCCATGCAGGAAAAAAATGATCCGCGAATTCCTTTTTTCTTTCAAACGGCTGCTGAATGGAGGGTGCTGCTTGATCTGGATGGAGGCTCAACTGAATATCATTCAGTTCTTCCGGGTGCCGATGCAGACGATGAGGAAACCTCTAAAGTGTCAAACAAGTTACATTCAGCTGCCGAACCTGAGATTATATTTTCCTATCAGGAGCAGTTGTTTTATGAAGCGGAGGCTTATGCCCGTGGCTTTGTAGGAGGAGCACCGGACTATGCAACTGCGACCGATAAATATAAAGGAGCAGTAGAACAGTCTGCATTGTATTTTGGCGTGTCTCCCTCAGTTGCAGCAGCTTTTAAAGCTAGCCTTCCCACACTGGATGCCAATAATGCGAAGGAAGAAATCGCAACACAGCATTGGATTGATAAATTCGACAGAGGCCTGGATGCTTTCACGCAATGGCGCAGATCCGGTCCGGAAGGCGCAGAAGTTCCCGCCCTGGAACTTCCGGTAGGTGCACCATCCGGGGGCTTATTCAGAAGATTTAGGTATCCTGAAACCAACGAGCTCGCTTCAAACCCCAATGCGCCTGCGTTAGTGGACATGACAACTAAAATGTGGTTTGACCTTTAAAATTTCTAATAATTAATAGATACAACTATGCATAAATTATTATTAACGTTATCAGCAGCAATGACACTTTTTATTGTTGCCTGCGATAAGGAAAGCTCTGGAACTATTTTTGATTTCAGCAATAGTCTTCCCATGTATGTAAATCTGACGAAAACGTCCGATACGGCTAATACGAAGCCAGGTAAGACTGTTACATTCACTTTAACGATGAGAACAGCCGCTCAACAGGCAGTTACCGTTACTTATGACGTTTCAGGCGCAATTTCTCAAAGCGATCAGACAATTTCGATAGATAGAAATACATTAAGGACATCGGGAACAATTGATATTCCCGCTGACATTCTTCCTACACCTACAGATTCAGCATTTGCAACACTGACAATAAAGAAGGCGTCGATGGAAGATTGGCAACCCATGACACTGGGACGGTATAATGATTCGGCAAATCAAAAGATTGTTTACAGGATTAAAAACTAATAAAAAAGCCGGCCTCGCGCCGGCTTTTTATCGCTGCATTTCTTTTGCACCATGTGTAATTCAGTACCCCGCTATATACCCTCAATAATGCTATTGTCAGAAAACAATTTATTGAAAAAGCAATTCACCAATCCGCAACGCAACCTTTTCTGCATTCGGCAGCACGGCATGTTCTAAAATAATATTCATCGGGATCGCCGGCACATCCAAAGCACCCAGCACCTCAACAGGAGCGTCCAGGAACCGAAAACACGCCTTCGATATTCTTCCCGCGAGCGCCTCCGCAAAGGAATTGTTCTGCTGCTCCTCGGTAAGCACAAGGCATCTTCCATGCCCGCGCACAACCGAAAATACCAGCTCTTCATCGAGCGGAAATAACGTTCGCAGGTCAACGATCTCTACCTGCCCCGGAAACTTTTTTGCCGCAGCCTTTGCCCAGTAAACACCCATCCCGTAAGTAATAACACAACAGCTCTCACCCTTTTCTTTTAAATATTTATCTGCTTCCAAAATAATATTGGCCTTACCCAGGGGAACGATATAATCCCTGGACGGCTCTGTCGTTTTCGCTTCTTCGGTGCCCGGCACTTTGCTCCAGTACAGTCCCTTGTGCTCGAGCATCACAACCGGATTGGGGTCATAAAATGCGGCTTTCATCAATCCTTTCATGTCCGCCGCATTGGAAGGATAAACCACTTTGATGCCTTTAATACTTAATAAAGTGGTCTCTACACATGCCGAATGATAGGGGCCTCCACCGCCATACGCACCTGCAGGCACCCGGATAAGGGCCTGCACCGGAAATTTGCCACAGCTCAGATAACAGGATTTGGCCACCTCGGTTGCCAACTGGTTGATGCCCGGAAAAATATAATCGGCAAACTGCACTTCCACGATGGGCTTTACCCCAACTGCCGACAGGCCCGTGGTAGATCCCATAATATAGGCTTCCTGGATCGCCGTATTGAAAACACGATGGTCGCCGAATCTTTCCGCCAGCGTCGCTGCCTCGCGGAACACGCCACCCAGTCGCCTGCCGACATCCTGCCCAAATAAAATGGCTTCAGGATTGTCCTCCATAATCTCGCGGATAGCAAACAATGCCGCGTCTACCATCAGGATTTTTTCCCCCGCGGCCGGAGAGCGTTCGCCGGCTTCACCCGTTACAGGCGTGGGAGCGAATATATGTTCCAATACGGTATCTCCGGATGGCTCCTGCGCTTTAGTCGCACGGGAAAAGGCTGCTGCAACAGCCTCACGTTCTTCTTTTTCAATCTGCTGCAACTGCTCTTCGCTGATATGGAATTGCTGTAATAATAATTTTCGCAGGAGCGGCACCGGATCATGCAGCTGGTGCTGCCCGAGATCTTCTTTCGAACGATAGAATTCTTTTCTTACCCCACTGGTATGATGACCAAGCAGGGGAACCCTGGCCTGTACGATAAAGGGCGAACGGTGATGGCGCACATGCGCAATCACATCTTCCATGGCGTGGTAGCTTTCTTCAAAGTCGGCGCCATTTATTCTAAGACGCTCGAAGCCGTTAAAGCCAGCTGCATAATCATAGGCATCTGTTAGCCGCGCTTCGCGCGAGGTGACGCTGATGCCCCAGTCGTTATCCTGCACCAGGTAGATAACCGGAAGTTTTTTTAAAACGGCAAACTGAAATGCTTCGCTTACTTCGCCTTCCGTTACCGATGCGTCCCCGAGAGAACAGATCACAACCGGCATTTCACCACCGGGCCCTTTTTTCAATGTTGACGAATGAATTGTTTCCAGAAACTGGATGCCCTGGGCCAGGCCCGTTGAAGGGATTACCTGCATGCCGGTGGCACTGCTCTGGTGGATGATGCCGGGCTTATCCGGTCCCCTGTAGTTAGGATGGGAATAATATTCCCGGCCGCCGGTGAAGAGGTCATCATTTTTGGCGAGCAGCTGAAGCATTAATTCATAAGGAGTGAAGCCCATGCCGAGCAACATGCTTTCGTCGCGGTAATAGGGGCTAACATAATCGCAGGGAAGTAAGTGGAATGCGGTGGCTAACTGGATGGCTTCGTGGCCGCGCGACGTTGAATGAACGTATTTGCAAATCGACCGGTTAGTCTCGTACGTCTCTGCCATTGCACCAGCCTGACACATCAGGCGGTAGGCTCTGATAAGAATTGAGGTTTGCATTTGAGGTAAGCTATGCCATTCGATAAAGAATGGATTGTCTGCAGGATCGATCGCCCATTGCAGACGGATGGGTCCGTACCTCTATTTTATTTCAAGCGTTGCCATGCTTTCGTCTTCCAGGAATATTTCCAGTTCATCACCCACTACACATTCGCCGACGCCTGCCGGTGTTCCCGTAAAAATGAGATCCCCGATGTTTACAGAGAAATAGTTTGAAATATAAGCAACAAGCTTGTCGAAGCTATGCAGCATAAGGTTGGAATTGCCTTTTTGTGCCAGCTCCTTATTTTTATAAAGGCAGAAATTAATGTCTTTTTTATTCTTTATGTTGGCGAAGGGTACCCACTTGCCAACGACTGCAGAATTATCCCAGGACTTGGCCTTCTCCCAGGGCAGGCCCTTCTCCTTCAATTCGTTCTGGATATCCCTCGCTGTAAAGTCGATCCCTACCGACAGGGCATCGTAATACTTGCTGGCGAAGCGTTCCTGTATGTATTTCCCATTTTTGGAAACACGCAGGACGAGCTCACATTCGTAGTGTAATTCGTTGGTAAACTCCGGGTAATAAAAGGGGGTATGGGCTTGCAGTAAAGCACTTTTCGGTTTCATGAAAATCACGGGTTCTTCCGGAACCGCGTTACCTAACTCATTAGCGTGCGCCGCGTAGTTACGACCAACACAGAATATTTTCATATTCACTAAGGGATTTAACTAAATTAATAGCTTTCAGCTGTTCTGCCTCTAAAGACCGGGACGGACGTATTGGGGTACTGAATATCAAAATATTACAACGATCGTTTTAACATTGCGAAAATAAAGATTCAAAACAACAATTCATAGTATAAATTCTTTTTTATTAACGTCGCCCATCGCCCTCTCAATCCCCCTAAACATAAAGTCTTCAATCACTTCTACCGCGGCCTCCAGCTTGGATCGGACGAGGGGCAGCTCTTCCTTAAACCATCGCCCCAGCACAAATTCCGACTGCATTCCCTTAGGAAAGCTATTGCCTATGCCAAAGCGGAGTTTAGGGTAGTCGGCCGACGCAAGTGTTTCCTGGATGCTTCTCAGGCCGTTATGCCCGGCATCGCTACCGGAAGGGCGCAGCCGAAGTTTGGACAGGGGGAGCGCCAGATCATCAACCACCACCAGGATCCGGCTCTTATCGACCTTTTTTGCGTCCATCCAGTACTTCACGGCCTTGCCGCTCAGGTTCATATAGGTGGATGGCTTTATCACGATCACTTCTTTCCCTTTGAAGCTGAAACTCGCCACGTCTGCAAGGCGATCCGTTTTGAACGACGCACCATGGCGGGCTGCCAGGGCATCGGCGATGTCGAATCCGATATTATGCCGCGTATATGCGTATTCAGGGCCCGGATTGCCCAGGCCGACAATTAAAAACCGTGACATAATTTAAAATTAAGGCAGTAAAACCAAAATAAGGGTGAAAGGGATAAACTATAAAATAAAAGAAAAAGGGATTTTTCAACCGGATGCCCCGACTGAAAAATCCCCGGAAAATGATAGGAAACTTTTCTTCCGCCCATAGCAGGCAGGAAAAGATCCTGTTGAAATTTATTTTTTTGCAGGAGCGGCTTTTGCCGGAGCTGCTTTCGCAGGAGCGGCCTTCGTTGCAGGTGCAGTGGCGGCTTCTTCCTGCTTCAACTGACGCGTCATTACCACAGATGCGATAGGAATTCTGGGTGAATTGAGAATTTCATAATTGTCACTCTTTACATCTTCTACCCTGATATTTCCGTTCAGCTCCAGTTCTGTAAGGTCTACCTCGATATTTTCCTTCAGATGTTTCGGGTATGTTTTTACCTTCAGTGTTTTCATTTTAGTAACGAGCTTACCACCCTCTTTTACGCCGGCCGATGTGCCGACAAATTTAATAGGGATAGAAGCTACCACCTGTTTGTCTTCTACCAGTTCGAGAAAGTCCATATGAGCGAGCTCGTCTGTAACTTTATCCAGCTGCACGTCTTTCAAAATGCAGCGGTAGCTTTTTCCGTCAACTTTAATTTCTGCAAGCTGGAACTCTGAAGTGTAAACAAGGTTTTTGAACGACAACACAGGAGCGGCGAAATTCACCTCCTGCGAACCCCCATAAATTACACCAGGCACGAGTCCCTGAGAGCGAAGCTGGCGGGTATTCTTTTTGCCGGTTTCGGTCCTCAGTTGTCCTTCGATTGTAATTGTTTTCATTGTTTGTTTTTGTTTATATAATTATCCCGGCTCCGGCCGGGGATTTTACGAATGATCTTCAGGTTTATCTGTTTTTCAGCTGGCTGTGAATGAATAACCCGGTGATGCTTTTGTTTTCATATGCATTTCTCAGTGCCACCGCAAAAAGATCCGCCACACTTACTACCTTGATTTTCGATATCTTCTGTTTCAGCGGAATGGTATCGCATACGACCAGCTCTTCCAGTACACTATTTTCGATATTCGAATAAGCATTGCCACTCAACACCGGATGCGTACAAAACGCGCGCACACTTTTCGCACCTTTTTCTTTCAGCAATCCGGCCGATTTGGCCAGCGTGCCGCCGGTGTCGCAGATATCATCGATCAAAACCACATCTTTTCCTGCCACATCACCAATCACTACCATGCTCGCTATTTCGTTCGCCCGCTTGCGGTGTTTGTCGCAAATCACCATCTCGGCATTAAAATACGACGCGATTTCCCTGATCCTGTTCGCACTACCCACGTCGGGGGCGGCAAAGGTAAGGTTTTCAGCGTTAAGCTGCTCTATGTAAGGGATAAAAATTGCTGAACTGTCGAGGTGGTCCACCGGTATGTCGAAGTATCCCTGGATCTGGGGAGCATGGAGGTCCATGGTGATCACACGGTCGGCGCCGGCCGCTACCAGCATGTTGGCCACCAGCTTTGAGCCGATAGCTACGCGCGGTTTGTCTTTCCGGTCCTGGCGCGCATACCCGTAGTAAGGTATAACGGCAACGACCTTGTAGGCGCTGGCTCTTTTTGCCGCATCGATCATCAGCAGCAGCTCCATGATGTTATCGGAAGGAGAGCAGGTGCTCTGTACCAGGAAGACCATATCTCCCCGTATACTCTCCTGAAAAACGGGTTGGATTTCTCCGTCGCTGAATTTTGAAATGGTAATCTTTCCGAGTGGTATCCCAAATTTATGGGCGATCCTTTCCGCCAGGTACTGTGAGCCCGTGCCGGAAAAAATCTTAGGTGCGCGTTCCATGGGCGCGAATATAGAAATATAAATGCGAAATTTCCTCTCCCTGTTCGGGAGAGGAACGCATTATTCACCACCTCTGGTTGAATAGCTTACTTATTTGTTGACAACAGTCAGCAGAACCTGTCCGCTGGAGTTGATCATGGCTGTCTTAGGCGCGGTAGTGGTTTCATTTTTTACCAGGTTGGTCTTGGGATTGACCGCGTAAAAAATAGCCGAGCAAATGAAAATTGAAAAAAACAGGGCTACAAAATACATTCCAATGCAAAAAAGAAAAGGCTGGTAGCCGCCGATAGCTGAAAAGGTAGACTTACGTTTCATGGTCGTGGATTTATAGTTTTTCCCGGATTTTTGGATGATGAGTAAATAACGGTAACAAAGTGTTATTTAGTACATCAGCACCATAAAAATAGTGACTAACATTGACCGATGCAAGAGCAGAATTACTCAATTAAATCATGGGCAAAAGACGATCGGCCAAGAGAAAAACTACGATTCCGGGGACCGCAATACCTGTCGGATTCCGAGTTGCTGGCCATCCTGATCCGAAACGGCACCCGGCAGCGCTCGGCTGTTGACCTGGCAAAAGACATCCTGAGCCTGGGAAAGAATAACCTGGCCATGCTGGGAAAGCTGGAAGTGCGGGACCTGATGAAGGTCAAGGGCATCGGAGAAGCAAAAGCCATTACCATTTCCGCTGCGCTGGAACTGGGCCGCCGGCGCCACGCTTTTATCTCGCTGGATAAGTTCCCGGTCAAGGGAAGTAAGGATATCGCTCAGTATCTGCAGTCGCTGCTCCGGGATTTCCAGCACGAAGTGTTCGGCGTCGTTTTTTTAAATAATGCCAACCGGGTTAAACATTATGAGATCATCAGCAAGGGTGGCATAACCGCCACGGTGGCCGACCCGCGTATTATCATGAAAAAAGCGCTGACAGAAGATGCAGTGGGATTGATCCTGTTCCATAATCATCCGTCGGGAAGCCTCCAGCCCAGTAAAGCGGATGAAGATCTTACAACAAAAATTTCCGAAGCATCTAAATTATTTGATATCCGCGTGCTCGACCATATAATCGTAAGTGAAGACGGCTATTTTAGTTTTGCCGATGAAGGGTTGATCTGAGAATCCTTACTTTTGTTTTTATGAGCGACCAGAATCAACAGGAACCCCAGCCCAACCAACTTAATATCGAGATATCTGAAGAAGTTGCGGAGGGTCATTATTCCAATCTTGCCATTATTACGCATTCGCATGCGGAGTTTGTTATCGATTTTGTGAATGTGATGCCAGGCACGCCCAAGAGTAAAGTAAAATCAAGGATCATATTAACGCCGCAGCACGCCAAGCGTTTTATGAAAGCGCTTACCGAATACGTGAACCGTTTTGAATCGATCAACGGGAAGATCCAGGATCTTGAGGATGTGCAGCTGCCGCTGAATTTCGGCGGCCCGATTGCACAGGCATAATATTTAAAATGATTTAATGTCCACGCTTAAGGAAAAGATAAAAGAGAAATCAGCTGCCTATGCGGATTATTTTATCAATGTCAGGCATCATCTCCATGCTCATCCGGAACTGAGCTACCAGGAAATTGAAACATCGAAATATATTCAGCAACAGCTCGATTCATTCAGAATACCCTTCCGTATAATGGGAGGTACCGGTGTTGTTGGATTAATAGAGGGAAAAAATCCAGCAAAAAAAGTGATCGCCTTGCGTGCGGATATCGACGCTTTGCCGATAGAAGAAGAGAATAATGTTCCATACCGTTCGCAAAATGCAGGTGTGATGCATGCCTGCGGCCACGACGTGCATACGACCTGCCTGCTGGGCGCGGCGAGAATATTGAATGAATTAAAAGAGGAATGGGAGGGAACGGTTAAATTAATATTCCAGCCGGGAGAGGAACGTAATCCAGGAGGTGCGAGTATATTAATTAAAGAAGGGGTGCTGAAGGACCCCGCGCCCGGTGCAATACTGGGGCTGCATGTGCATAATGTTCTGCAGGCGGGCCAGTATAGTTTTCGGGGCGGAAAGGTTATGGCCAGCGCTGACGAATTATATCTTACCATTAAAGGAAACGGCGGTCATGCTGCCACGCCCCAGCTGACTGTGGATACGGTGCTGGTGGCTTCGCAAATTATCGTAGCCCTGCAGCAGGTGATCAGCAGGAACAACGATCCTTTTACACCCTCTGTGTTGTCTATATGTTCCATTCAGGGCGGTCATTCCACCAATATTATTCCTACGGAAGTAAAGTTAATGGGCACATTCCGCGCATTGGATGAAAAATGGCGGTTCAGGGCGCATGAGCTGATCAGAAGGATCGCAGAATCAACCGCTGCTGCCATGGGCGCAACAGTCGACGTACATATCGATATCGGCTATCCTGCAGTAATGAATAATGAAGACCTCTACGTGGTGGTGAGAAAACTTGCGGAAGAATTTGCAGGTGCAGACAATATAAGCACTACCGAGATACGCATGGGTGCGGAAGACTTTGGATATTATTCACAGGAAATACCCGGTTGTTTTTATCGCCTTGGCATAGGAAACAGGGAGAAGGGAATTACTGCCGGTGTGCACACGCCTGTATTTAATATTGACGAATCCGGTATTAAATACGGGATAGAAATGATGGCCTGGCTCGGTGCGAAAGTGGTATTCTAATTTTCTTCGGGCTTTAATTCGATATTGTCCGGCACCACGTAAACATTATTGTCGAATAATTTCTGCACGTTTGGTAAATATTCCTCTGCGTCTGTGCGGTCTTCAAAATTACCCACCTTCAGGCGAAAAAAAGGAGCCTGGTACATCATATAGGCTTTTAATTCAGGAAAGCGCTGATACATTTTCGTTTTAGCGTCAAGCACTTTACTGCGGTTATTGGAGCTGATCACCATGATCCTGAATCCCGGTGCATTGCGACGCGAATTTTTATTAATCTCTGTTTGCCTGCTAACCAGCAGGTCGGCACGCGGGTCTTTGTGTACCACAACGTTGGCCGTATCCTGCGCTGCCAGTTTCAGGACGGAGAAAAAAAATACCAGGAAGAATAGCTTATTCATGCGATTGTTTTACAATGTTTACGCTGGCGCTGCATCCCAGCCTGTCGGCACCTGCTATAATCAATTGTTTCGCGAATTCATAGGTTTTGATCCCGCCGGAGGCCTTTATCTTAATCTCAGACGGCAGATGGGCACTCATCAGTTGCACCGCTTCGATTGTTGCACCCGTTTCCGCATACCCGGTAGAAGTTTTCATAAAATCCACGCCAAGAGAGGCGTATAGCTTACAGCACTTGATTATTTCTTCCGTACTTAAAATGCCCGATTCGATAATTACTTTAATGATCTTTTCTTTTTCATGTATCGGTTCAATAAGCAGTTCCATTTCGGATTGGAGATATGACCACGATCCGCTTTTCAATGCTGCCAAATTGATCACGACATCAATTTCATCCGCGCCATCTTTTAACGCCTGCTGCACTTCTGCGAGCTTGGCAAGAGCGACTGAATATCCAAAGGGAAACCCCGCTACAGTAGCGACTTTTACGGGGGTGCCTGCCAATGCGGCTTTTGAAGTTTTTACAAAGGGTGGCGGAATACAAACGGCGGCAAAGCCGTATTCCACCGCTTCCCCGCATAATTTTTTTACATCAGCAGGGGAAGTGGCAGGTTTTAATAGGGTATGGTCAATATAGGGCGCAATATTCATTATGCCGTTGCCTCTTTACCATGACAATTCTTGAATTTCTTTCCGCTTCCGCATGGGCAGGGATCGTTTCTTCCCACTTTCGGGCCCACTTTTATGGGAGCCTGCTTCACGTTTGAGGAAGGATCGAAGTAATCATTTTCATTCGCACCATAATCTTCACCTCTTGCTTCGACTGCTTCTTTATTGGCCTGCATCCGGCTCATATCGGTTTTGTGCTCACGGCCCTCCCGGATCTGGTTGCTGCTCTGCTGCTCCACGGGTATACTGCCATGGCTTAGGAAACTCACAATTTCCCTGTTCACATCGCCATCCATATTTTAAACAGATCAAATGCGGTAATCTTATAAATAACCAGCGGGTCCTTTTGTTCCAGGTAGGCCGTCTGAACGCTTTGCTTAAGGTCGTCCATTGCACGTAAATGCTCTTTCCACGATTCATCGATAACAGAAAGCGTGATCTGCCTTTCAAGAGAATTACTTAATTCGGCTCCGTTGCTGTCGATTGTTTTCTGGAGATTGGATAATACCTGCAATCCTTTTTTGCCATCGGTGAAAGGAACAATAACATTTTCTATATGACGGCCCTGCTGCTGACGGATATTGGAGAACACGGGTACGGCTTGTTTTTCAAGATCTTTTTTCTTCTGCTGGTACCGGGTTATTGCTTCTTCGTATAATTTATTTGCCAGTTCGCCGGCGTTACTTTTACAAATTCGGCTTCTGTAATTGAGCTGTCCATTCCGAAATTAACAATCGCGGCGAGTTTAAATCCTTCGTAATCTTCCTGCTCCTGAAACGAGTTTACCAGTCCTTCCGCAACGCCGTAGAAGTATTATCGAGATCCAGTGCGAGGCGTTCGCCGAACAGGGCATGATTTCTTTTCTTATATACCACGTTGCGCTGTTTGTTCATGACATCGTCATATTCCAGCAAACGTTTTCTGATACCGAAGTTGTTTTCTTCCACTTTTTTCTGCGCGCGCTCGATACTTTTGGTGACCATGCTATGCTGGATCACTTCACCTTCCTTATAGCCGAACCTGTCCATGATAGCTGCGATGCGCTCACTTCCGAACAGGCGCATCAGGTCATCTTCCAGGGATACATAGAACTGTGAGGTGCCCGGATCGCCCTGGCGGCCGGCACGGCCCCGGAGCTGCCTGTCGACGCGGCGGCTTTCGTGTCTTTCCGTACCGATGATGGCAAGACCGCCTGCTTCCTTAACGCCTGGCCCGAGTTTAATGTCCGTACCACGGCCAGCCATGTTGGTAGCGATGGTTACGGCACCGGCAAAACCGGCTTCGGCTACCACCTGCGCCTCCTTCGAGTGCTGTTTCGCATTTAATACATTGTGCGGAATCTTCTTCCCGTGCAGCATCTTGCTGAGCAACTCACTTACTTCAACAGAGGTCGTTCCCACAAGCACAGGCCTTCCTTCGTTCCGTAATTTTTCAATCTCGTCTATTGCCGCTTTATATTTTTCTCTCTTCGTTTTATATACCAGGTCCTGATGGTCTTTCCGTATTGCGGGAACATTGGTTGGAACGGTTACCACGTCCAGTTTATAAATATCCCAAAGCTCACCGGCCTCTGTTTCCGCTGTACCCGTCATGCCCGAGAGCTTATGATACATACGGAAATAATTCTGCAGCGTAATGGTTGCATACGTTTGAGTGGCCGCTTCGATCTTTACATTTTCTTTTGCTTCGATAGCCTGATGGAGGCCATCACTATAGCGGCGGCCGTCGAGAATACGGCCGGTTTGTTCATCCACAATTTTTACCGCGCCATCCATTACCACATATTCTACATCTTTATCGAATAAAGTATAGGCCTTTAATAATTGCTGAACGGTATGAATGCGATCGGCTTTTACAGAATAGTCGTTTAATAATAATTCTTTCTGCTGTAATTTTTCTTCGGGCGATATTTCTGATTTATCGATTTCCGAAAGTTGTACCCCGATATCGGGCAATAAAAAGAATTCAGGATCCTCACCTGCTTTGGTGATGGCATGAATACCTTTATCTGTTAATTCGACCGAATTATTTTTTTCATCGATATGAAAAAATAATTCCTGATCCACCTTAGGCATTTCTTTCTGCTGATCGGCGAGAAAATAATTTTCTGACTTCTGCAGTTTTACGCGTACGCCGGGCTCGCTGAGAAATTTTATCAATGCACTGTTCTTAGGGAGACCACGATATGCGCGCATTAATGAAAGGCCCCCGCTCTTGGGCTCATCGTCGCCTTCGGCAAATTTTTTCCTCGCTTCGTTGAGATATTTAATTACAACCTGTTTCTGCATCTCAAAAAGTCTTTCAACGCGAGGCTTGAGAATATGATATTGCTGTTCATCGCCCTTAGGTACGGGTCCGGAAATGATCAGCGGCGTACGTGCATCGTCGATCAATACACTATCCACTTCATCCACCATGGCGTAATGGTGCTTACGCTGTACCATCTCTTCGGGGTTATGCACCATGTTGTCTCTCAGGTAATCGAAACCGAATTCATTATTGGTTCCGTAAGTAATATCGGCAGCATAAGCTTTTCTTCTTTCGTTGCTGTTGGGTTGATGCCTGTCGATGCAGTCAACGGTGAGGCCAAGCCATTCATAGATAGTGCCGTTCCATTCGGAGTCACGGCGGGCAAGATAGTCGTTAACCGTAACGATGTGAACGCCTTCCCCGGCCAGCGCATTGAGATAGGCGGCGAGAGTAGACACAAGCGTTTTACCTTCACCCGTTGCCATTTCTGCGATCTTACCCTGGTGCAACACGGTACCACCGATCAGCTGCACATCGTAATGCACCATGTTCCAGGTGATGGTATTGCCGCCTGCGGTCCAGCTGTTTCTGAAGATGACATTATCTCCTTCTATCCTGATATAATCTTTTTTTACACTGAGGTCCCGGTCGAGCTGTGTCGCCGTGGATATGATCTCCGCATTTTCCCGGAAGCGCCTTGCGGTTTCCTTTACTACCGCAAAAGCCTCTGGGAGCAGTTCGTTAAGAATTTCTTCAATCTGCGTGTCGCGGTCTTTTTTCAGCTTATCAATTTCCTGATAGAGCTGGTCTTTTTCATTGATATCTGTTGAGGAGAGCTCTTCCGCTTTCCTGGCGAGATTGCCGATTTCGGCATCTATGGTTTCGAGATGTTTCGCGATGCGTTGCCTGAAATGTACTGTTTTGTTCCGGAGTTCATCGTTGGATATGGACTGGTATGATGCAAAATGCTGGTTTATGGTGGTCACGAGGGGATCGATGGAACGGATGTCTTTTTCTGACTTGCTGCCACCGAACATTTTTGAAATAAATCCTAACATATCGGGATCTGATTAATTTAAAATAGGTTACTGGTCAAATATGATGCTAAGCCGAAACAGAAGCCAATCTGACAGGGACGCAAAGGTAAGATTTATTGTTCAGCGCATTGCAACGCCGGGCCTTAATATCTGCCGGCAAAACCTGGAAAAATTTTGACCTTGTTAAAAATATTAGTATTTTTATCGCTAAATAACTTAGTCTATGTCAGCAGCCGGTAAAAACCTGAAATATCTGAGAAAACTCCGTGGCTGGACCCAGGAAGAGTTTGCGGCAAAATTACAGATCAAAAGGTCCCTGCTGGGGGCTTACGAAGAAGAGCGGGCCGAGCCCCGGCTCGACGTGCTGGAAATGGTTGGTGAAGTTTTTAAGCTGAGCCTCGATGAGCTCCTGCTTACCGAACTGGGCGACAATAAGGGGAACTACCTGGCCAGGCGCAGGGCGCAGAAGCTGGCTGCCGGCAACAATGAAATTCCTTTTGTACCGGTTAAGGCTGCAGCGGGCTATCTCGCCGGCTATTCCGATCCCGAATATATCGACGAGCTCAATACCTTTACCCTTCCGATGCTGACCACTGGCACCTACCGGGCTTTCGAGATCGTGGGCGACTCCATGCTGCCCACTCCCAGCGGCTCCATTATCATCGGCGAAATGACAGCCGGCCCCGAAGACGTAAAAAGCAACCAGACCTATATCATCGTATCCCGAAATGAAGGTATCGTTTACAAACGGGTGATGAAAAATGGCAAATCGAAAGGGAAGCTGACCCTGGTAAGCGATAACAACGCCTACCAGCCCTATTCGGTAAACCTGACCGATGTGCTGGAAATATGGAAGGCAAGCATGGTCATCAGTAAAGCCAATGTACAGCCAAGGTGGGATGTTAATCAGCTTGCAAACGTGGTTAGCAGTTTACAGGACCAGGTGGCAAACCTGAAGAATAAGATGAATTAGATCAAGTTTTCCGGACGAAGTTTCCCATCTGCATCTTGCAGAAAATACTATCTGTACATTCGCGCGGAAATCCTAAATAATTTGACTTTCTTCATCTTAGATATTCGTTATTGTAATATTATCTGGGGCATGGCGTTTTTTGCTCGGTTGTTTAGGGGCTATATTGTTTTTGATCCATGCCTAAAGTATTAATCCTGATATCCTTTTTTCTCTGTTATTGCTTGTATGGTAATAGTCAGGACAAGGTGGTTCACGCAGTGAAAACCACCAACCCTCCGCGTATAGATGGACAACTGGATGAAGAGACCTGGCAGTTGGCACAGCCGATCACCGGCTTCATCACCAATGCACCCGTTTTTGGGAATGTTTCCGCAGACCGGTCTGAAGTAAGAGTGCTGTATGATAATACCGGCATTTACATTGGGGCATATCTCTACGGAGATCCCTCGCAGATCAGGAAACAGTTTACCTCCCGCGACCAGGAACGCAATGCCGATGTCGATTTCTTTGCCGTATTCATCGACACCTACAACGATAAGCAGAATGCCTACCAGTTTCTTGTGAGCGCACGCAATGTTCAGACCGATGCCCGCCTCTCTTCCAATATTATCCCGTCGGCAGGTGTTTATGGTGATCTCAGCTGGGATGCGGTCTGGGATTCAAAAGTGAGCATGCACGCCGATGGCTGGTCGGTAGAACTAAAGATTCCGCTTTCTTCCATTCGTTTTTCCAATAAACAGGATGATACCTGGGGCATCCAGTTTCTGCGCTACAGCCGTGGAAGGAATGAAACTTCATTCTGGAGCCCGGAAAACCCCAATATCAGCGGTTTTGTAAACCAGTTCGGAACCGCTAAAGGAATATCCGGCATCCTGCCACCCCTTCGTCTCAGCCTCTCACCCTACATTAGCGGTGGCTACAGGGGCACTCCCTCTCTTGGCCAGGGCTACCAGACGGAATGGCTTAAAAGCGGTGGAATGGACGTAAAATACGGCATCAGTGAAAGCTTCACGCTCGACGCTACCGTAGTGCCCGATTTTGGCCAGGTGATCTCCGATAACATCGTCAACAACATTTCGCCGTACGAAATACAATTCAGAGAGAACAGGCCTTTTTTTACCGAAGGCACCGAACTCTTCAATAAATCCGATCTGTTTTACTCGAGAAGAGTGGGACGTGAACCCGGCGGCTATCAGCAGATAGCCGACTCTGTGGGCACGGGATCGCTGCAGAATTTCAGCCTGCTTACCAATCCATCACTTACCCGCCTGTATAATGCCATTAAATTTTCCGGGAGAACGGCGCACAATCTGGGCATCGGCGTGTTCAACTCTATTGCGCAATCTGAAAAGGCCACGATCCGGAATAAATACACTGGCAAAGATTCGAGCATCGTAACGGAAGCGCTAACGAACTATAATGTATTCGTACTGGACCAGACGCTGAACCACAGGTCTTATCTCACGCTCACTAATACGAATGTAACGCGTGAGGGAGGCTCGAGAAATGCAAATGTTACGGGACTGGATATTGTATTGTATGATAAAAGCAACCGGTATGGCCTGACATTGCGGCCCAGGTATAGCCGGATATATGGTAGTGAAAATTACGACGGGTTCAACAATTACGTAGAAGTGGGAAAAGTGAGCGGTAAATTTCAGTTTGCCCTCAGCAATGATATTAAATCAGTAAAATATGATCCTAACGATCTTGGTTACCTGCTCGCACCTAATGAAATTGTTACCAGGGGAACAGTAAGTTATAGTATTTACCAGCCGAACACATGGTTATTGAATCAGCAATACAGCCTCATTTTTAAACAATCTTATTTATATAAACCCACGGATTACGAGAGAACAGAAGTTATAGGCACAACAAACTGGACATTCAGAAATTTCTGGTCATTACAGTTTGAAAGTGGGGGATTCACTTCGTGGCAAAATGATTTCTTCGAATTACAAACACCGGTAAGTCAGTTTGAAACGCCGAGGATGAAATTGCGGCGGGCGCCCTATTATTACTTATCCATAAGTGGCACCACGGATACCCGCAAGCGTTTATATTTCAATTGGGCACTGGGCGGCTCGGAGGGCCCCTTGCCCAATGATCCGTTTAATAAGTTTTCGCTGGAAGCGAGATATCGTTTCAGCGACCGGTTTACGATGACGGTAAGTTATCTGCGCCAGCACGATCACGGTCAGTTTGGCTATGCTTTTCTGCGCGACTCGGCAACAAACGCTCCGGTGCTGGCGAGAAGGCAATATACCGATGCCACGGCCGTAATAAGCGGAATTTATAACATCGCCGCGCGTATGAATATCACTTTCCGCGCAAGGCACTACTGGAACCGGATTCTGAACACAAATTTATATGATGTGAAACCCGATGGGTACTGGACGGTTCGCAATGGCCTGCTGCGGCCTTCCGATCTGAATGTGAATTATAATGCCTTTAACCTCGATGTTTTTTATACCTGGGATTTCCGTCCGGGAAGCAGGGTCATATTTGCCTGGAAGAATTCACTTGGCGCCACCTATGAAGATTATATCAACGGCGTTATTTATAAAACCTATATGAACAATGCCCTGCGCATAATGCAGGTGCCACATGGAAATGAACTGACACTGCGGTTTATTTATTTCCTCGACTACCAGAAGCTTGGGAGGAAGAAATAATTATCCCCTCCGCCGGTGATAACTGTCAAACCTATTGAACCTGTAAAATCGAATTATTAACGATCGCGAAAGCAGTATCGTTTTCTTTGGGGTGGATAGAAACCGTGCCGGTAAAACGGCTGAACGCGGGTAATACGCAATAGGTAGCGGAGAAATAAAAGCAGGGGAAGGTAAGACTTTGCTTTCCTATACCGCTGATGGTTATGCCCGGATGAATATGCCCTGAAAAAACATAATGACCGGAATTGTTGTCATCGTCGCAATCGGTGGGGTCATGTTGAAAACAGAATCCTTTTACTCTTAAATTCTTTTCGTAAATATCGATCCTTGTTTCATCGTACCAGCTTGCGCGTAAAATATCGTGATTGCCTTTTATTAATTTAATTTTTAATTCGGGGAAATCATTTCGCCAGCGGGAAAAAAGATCCAGTTCTTTATTCGCACGGCTATGAAACATATCTCCGACAACAATAAGTGATACGGGTTTGAAATATTGAATTAATGCTATCAGGCGCTGCATATCTTCTTTGAAAACAGATTGCGGAACCGCAATGCCCGCTTTTCTGAAATGTCCCGTCTTTCCAAAATGAAGGTCCGACACAATTAACGAACGTTCCTGCTCCCAGTAAATACTTCTGCCGGAAGAAAGGCAAAGGGATTGGTCACGGATAAAAAATTGTTGAAAAGAATGCATAATGCCGGCTGTAAAGATAAGTTATCTGCTTAGTTGTTCCTGCATTCTTCTCACTCTGTCTTCCAGTTTTTCGGAAGAAAGATTTTCGCGCATGCTATCTACTTTAAGTGGAAAACAGAACGGAGTGAGTTTTTTGGGATAGGTGATCACAATCTTTGAGCGGTTGATACGGCTCAGCGTATCGCGAAGACGGACTTCTTCCATCTGCTGGTCCATCACTTCATTATATGCCTGCCGGAGCAACAGGTTACCGCTGTCATATTCATTCAGCACCTGGAAAAGCAGCGACGCTGAATTTTGCAGGTGCCTTGCTTTCTTGTGTTCGCCGGGGTATCCGGTAAAGATTAACCCGCCGATTACGGCCACGTCACGGAATTTTCTTTTTGCCATTTCTGCAGAGTTAACACTTCGCGTGATATCCTGTAAAAGATTGCCGGGTGAAAATAATTCTTCTGCGTTAGTGTCATCGATGGGAATGGGCTGATCGCTGAGCAGTTCAAATCCATAATCGTTCATCGCAAAGGAAAACGTGATCGGAGTGATACGGCTGATGCGATAAGCCAGCAACGCTCCGAGCGCTTCATGAACGAGCCTTCCTTCGAAAGGATATACAAAAAGATGAAAGCCGTCTTTTGTTTCGATATGCTCGATTAATAGTTCGTTTTCTCCCGGGATATGGGAAAGCTGTTCCTGCAATTGAAACAATGGCTCCAGCTTTTTTATTTCTATATCCGCATTCTTTTTTTTCCGGGTAAGAAAATCATGTGCCTCGTGGAACTTTTTTCTAAGCATAATGCCCAGGTTGGATGAAAGCGGCATACGGCCTCCATTCCAGCTGGGTACAATGGACTTGGTTGAATTGGATTTCCGAACCAGGACCGTCATGTCTTTGATCATTATAAATTCAAGGTTTCGCCCTGCTAAAGTAAAAACATCACCGGGTTGCAGTCTTGAAATAAAATATTCTTCGATCATACCGATATAGCCGCCGGCCATAAATTTTACTTTCAGCATCGGATCGCTCACGATGGTGCCGATGTGCATGCGGTGGCGCATGGCAATTCTCCGGTTCCGGATTTTATAAATGCCATCGACAATTTCTACCTTTTTAAATTCATCATATTGCTGCAACGCATCGCCGCCGTAAGTAATAAAATACAGGATCTCTTCAAATTCTTCGCCGGTGAGTTCCGAATAGCAATAGGTGGCGCGGATTTCGGGCAGAATTTCATGGGGTTTGAATCCATCCGAAACCGCAAGCGTGCATAAATACTGGATAAGCACATCATAGCAGAGAATGCGGGGATCGCGGCTTTCGATAAAATCCAGGTCTTTGGCTTCTTTTAATGCCGCGGCTTCTACCAGTTCAAGCGAATGGGTGGGAAGGAAGTAAATCTTACTCGTCTCGCCGGGCTGGTGGCCACTTCTGCCGGCGCGTTGCAGAAAACGCGCAACGCCCTTTGGAGAGCCCACCTGGATTACCGTTTCCACCGGCCGGAAATCGACGCCGAGATCGAGGCTGGCAGTGCATACTACGGCTTTCAGTATCCCGCTGTGCAGCGCTTCTTCCACCCAGGTGCGCGTTTCCATATCAATCGATCCATGATGCAGGGCGATGGAACCGGCCAGATCCGGACATTCATCGAGCAGCTTCTGGTACCATCGCTCACTCATGCCCCTGGTATTGATAAAAATTAATGTAGTGCGACTACTATGGATGATGTCAAGCACCTTATGTACAAGTGTCAATCCTAAATGTCCCGCCCAGGGATATTTTTCAATTTCATCGGGAAAGACCGATTCGATAGCTATTTTCTTATTAATATTTGCTTTAACTAATTCGGCTTCTGTTTTTTTCCCGACAATCTTTAAAGGATGCAACAACACTTCTCTCGCCTGTTCGAGATTTCCGATGGTGGCGCTGATGCCCCAGATACTGATGGCAGTTTTTTTTATTCCGACAATTCTTGATAAAGCCAGCTCGGTTTGTACGCCTCTTTTGGAACCCAGCAGTTCGTGCCACTCATCGACAGCGATTATTTTTAAGTGCCGGAACATTTCCGCGTACGATTTCTGCGCCAGCAACAGGTGCATGCTTTCGGGCGTGATAATCAGTACTTCCGGCATTTGCCTTCGCTGCTTTTGCCTTTCATTAATAGGTGTGTCGCCGTTGCGGCTTCCAACTGCCCATTTCATTCCAAGCGCTGTAATCACCTGGTCCATCGCACGTGCGATATCCTTGGCAAGGGCGCGAAGCGGTGTTACCCACAATAATTGCAGGCCATTATGGCTCTTCTCTTTATAGTTGTCCGGATATTGGTTAATGAAACCGATTACTGCACCCATGAATACGGAAAATGTTTTTCCACATCCCGTAGGGGCATTTATCAGCCCGGATTTTTTATTAATTATATGACCCCAGGCTTCTTCCTGAAAGGAGAAAGGAGTAATCCTGTTCGCATCAAACCAGGATTTTACGATTTTGTATCCCGGCGTTGATCTCAACTCAATGGCTGCAGGGATATTATTTTCCATAAATCTCCAGCATTTTCTTTAAATCGTCCAATGTATTTATCTCCTCTACAGGTTTGTCTTTTCTCCATCTCGATATTCGCGGGAAACGCAGCGCCACGCCAGATTTATGACGGCCGGAAGCCGCGATCCCTTCAAAAGCGATCTCGAAAACGAGCTCGGGCCTGACGGTTCGCACCGGGCCGAATTTTTCAATTGAATTTCTTTTTACAAAATTATCTACCTGCGCGAATTCTTTGTCTGTTAATCCCGAATAGGCTTTTGTAAAACTAACGAGTTTGTCTCCATCGCGTACGGCAAAGGTATAATCGGTATATAAATTACTTCTCCTGCCTGCTCCCTTTTGTGCATATATCATCACGGCGTCGATGGTTAGCGGGTCGATTTTCCATTTCCACCAGTCACCTCTTTTCCTTCCGACCTGGTAGGGCGATGATTTTCTTTTCAGCATTAAGCCCTCGCTATTATTTTCTCTCGCTTTTATCCTCAATTCTGCGAGCTCGTTCCAGGAATGAAAATCGATAACAGGCGAAAGAACCAGGTTGGATGCGCCGGCGCTGGCAACGATCGCCTCCAGCCGGTGCCTTCTATCCGACAAGGGGAGATGCCGTATATCTTCTCCATCCTGTTCCAGCAGATCGTATGCGAATATTCCGGCGGGCGCTTCTTCAAGCTGTTTTTTCGTAACATTTTTTCTGCCGATCCGGGTTTGCAGTGCATTAAAATTTAATACCTGTCCATTTTGAACAGGCAGTATTTCGCCATCTATCACAGTGCCGTCGGGTAATTTTTCTGTGAGCCATTTATATTCGGGAAATTTATCGGTGATCAGATCTTCGCCGCGGCTCCATACAAATAGCATTCCGTTTCTTTTGATGATCTGCCCGCGGATACCATCCCATTTCCATTCGGCCTGCCATTCACCGGACTCACCCAGTTCTTCGGCTTTCTGATCGAGCGCATAGGCCAGGTAGAAAGGATAAGGTTTTGAATGATCCGCCATTGTTGGTTCACTGGCCAGTAATTCGTCAAACGAAACAGAGGAGGGGTCCCAGTTACCGCTTATCCGGTGTGCTATCACGCTGGGTTCGAGACTTACTGTTCTGGCCAGGGCATTTACCATCATGCTTTGTGAAACGCCCACACGAAATGTGCTGGATAATAGTTTATTAAATACAAAGCGCTCGCGGCTGTTCAGTTCCTGCCACGATTTTGTGATGAATTCTTTTTTGACCGATTCGTCGGATTTTTCCATTTCAAGAAATTTATCCGCATAGTAAGAGAGTGATTTATCTGAACTGCCTGATTTTTCAGGTATCAGCAGGGCGATGGTTTCGGAAAGATCACCTACCGTATGATAACATTCTTCGAACAGCCATAGCGGTAGCCCGGTGATTTCTGCGCACCATTCGGCAAGCCTGGAGCCGCTGATGGTGCGCCTCGGCCTGCGGCCGCTGAATAGGGCGATCATCCACACTTTGTCTTTGTCTTCCGCTTCTGCAAAATACCGTATAATGGCGTCGAGTTTATCGTTGGTTTTTGTGCGTGTGCCCAGGCGGTAAACGAGATCAGCAAACAGGTTCATGCCATATCGGGATGATATATTGTTAGTGTTTTGCATCTGCGTCCGTGTCTGAATTATACGTTATTTGTATTTCACCGGCTTCTTCATCTTCTGTTCCGTATTCTGTTTTTACCTCTGCCGCTTCGGTGCCGTGCTCATTTAAATACCGGCTGAATGCCGATTGAAAGCCGTGCGTTACAAAAACTTTTTCTGCCTCAGTTGCGCCGATGGCTTGTAATAAACCTTTCCAATCGCAGTGATCGCTCAGCGAAAATCCGGCGTCAGCATTTCTTCTTCTCTGGTTTCCGCGAACCTGCATCCAGCCGCTGCAAATGCCCACAGCGGCACGGGGAAAGCGGCGCATCCACGCCGAGCCGTCGGCGGATGGCGGTGCGATCACCACATTTCCCCTGTAATCATCCCGGGGTATTTCCGGAGTTACACGCGTGATTGATGGCAGCATTCCTTCCGGTAATATTTTCGCATTTAACAAAGTTTCCTGCATGTTGTAAATGGCGCCATGGGCAAATATTTTATCGCTTGCACCGTTTATCGCCTGCAACACACGCTGTGCCTTGCCCAATGAATAGGCGATTAGTACAGAGGTCTTTTCTGCCTGCTGATTTTCTTTTATCCATTCCCGGATATCGGAATAAATTACCGATTGTGGTTTCCAGTTATAGATTGGCAGGCCAAATGTGGATTCCGTAATGAAAGTGTGACATTTAACGGGTTCGAATCTGCCGCTGATGCCATCATCTTCCACTTTGTAATCGCCGCTTACCACCCATACTTCTCCTTTATACGCTACTTTTATTTGAGAGGAGCCGATAATATGTCCTGCGGGGAACAAGGTAACGGTCACTCCATTGAAATAAACGGGCTCGTTCCAGCCAACGGTCTGATATTGATTATCGCCAAGCCGTAATTGCAGAATGGGCTTGGTATAGTGATGGCAGAGATAATATTTGCTTCCTGCATGGGCGTGGTCGCTATGCCCATGGGTGATAATGGCTTTCCCGACAGGTTTCCAGGGATCTATATAAAAATCGCCTGCACTGCAATATAATCCCCTATCGGTAAAATCAATTAAAGGCATACAGTAAGTTACTATGAAAAGCCGTGCCAGGGAGCGCAGAGGGGCGTGCGGCAGGTTTTAATAAACCATTGTCACGTTTCCGTTGACCTTCTTTACAAAATAGATCTTTTTATTTTCGAAATAGTCGAGCGTGTTGTTTTTTGAATCGAGTACGGGCTGGATATCAAAATCATTGATGAGTTTGAAACGTTTATCCGAAAGGCCGGACCCGAGATTTCGCCCGTTTAATATGAGAAGGTGTGCGAAATGATACAGTGTTTCATAACCCCGGTAAACCATATCGCTGGGCCGCGAAAAATATTTTGTTTTGAAAAGATTCTGTACCGCCACCACGATGGGATGGGTAGCCGGCATATAAAAGGGGGTGCTATAAACTATTTCAATATTTTTAAAATTGTTGCCGCTGAAATTGGTTGCTTCCCACCAGGTCGGCATAGCAAATACAATTGACGGGTGTTCTGCGTACTGAGATGCGAGCACTTTTGTCAGCTGTTGGCCGAAATTCAGGTCCAGGCTTCCGGCGATGCAAACAGTAGTCGAAGCCACATCGCCGATTGCGGCGATTACCGCCGTGCTATCGATCGTATCATCCAGCGTCACGTATTTTATTTTTAACGGGATCCCCGAAGCAGATCGTGCGATGTCCTGGAAGTAGGATGTCAGCTTGTCTTCCTGCGCCCCTTTTTTCCGGAACAGGATCACTGGCGCGAGTGAATGATTTTTCTGAATGAATTTATATATCGCCGTGCAATGTGTCAGTAATGTTGAATTCAGGATCACGAATTCCGGGTTGTTGTTTATGCCCGCATCGTTGGGATAAGTGGCATTGATAAATGGAATATTTTTCCTCGAGGCGATATTGGCCAGTGTTTTGGCTTCCGATGCATTTACATTTCCGATAATCAGGTCCGTATTCTGAAATTCATCACTGTTAATAACGTAGGTGAGCGGAGTTTTCTCTGATTTGGAATCGTGGATATTTATGTCCACTTTTAATCCTTCTTTTTCCAATGTATCTATTGCCAGCAGGAGTCCCTGGTAAAATTCGATCCCGGAATAAAGATATTTTGGAAAAGTTGTTCCCAGCCGGTACGAACCGTCTTCATTAAAAGCCGAATCAAGAAACAAGGGAGTGAAAACAGAAATATGGTATCGCGGTTCGGCCGTGCTGTCCTGCGAAAAGAGCCGGCACGAGAAAATTGTCGTCAGCAATATGACCGTTAAATGGCGCGATATTTTTTTCATAACATTGAATTGTTGCGAAGACGGCTATTCCCATTCGATCGTTGCAGGCGGCTTACTGCTGATATCGTATACCACCCGGTTAATGCCTCTTACATTATTGATGATGTCGTTGGAAACAAATGCAAGGAATTCATAGGGAAGGTGGGCCCAGTCGGCTGTCATGCCATCCACCGATGTTACGGCGCGCAAAGCGACGGTAAATTCATAGGTGCGTTCATCACCCATTACGCCCACGCTCTTCACGGGCAGCAATATCGATCCGGCCTGCCATACCTGGTTGTACAGGTTGTACTCTTTCAGCCCCTGCGTATAGCGATAATCCGCTTCCTGCAGCAGGGCTACTTTTTCTGCGGTCACTTCTCCCAGTATCCTGATAGCCAGGCCCGGCCCCGGGAAGGGGTGGCGTTGCAGCATGTTTTCGGGGATACCGAGTTCGTGACCCACTTTTCTTACTTCATCCTTAAACAAAAAACGCAGTGGCTCCACGAGACCAAGGTGCATCACGTCCGGAAGCCCACCCACATTATGATGTGATTTGATCGTAACGGAAGGACCATGCACGGAAACGCTTTCAATTACGTCGGGGTAGATAGTTCCCTGCCCAAGCAATTCAATGCCTTCAATTTTTTTTGCCTCTTCCTGGAAGATATCGATGAACAGGCGGCCTATAATTTTGCGCTTGGCTTCCGGATCTGTTTTCCCTTTTAATCCGGTATAAAATCTTTCCTTCGCATCTATGCCGCGCACGTTCAACCCGATTGTCTTATAGGTTTCCAGTACTTCTTCAAATTCATTTTTCCGGAGTACCCCGTTATCGACAAATATTCCGGATAAATTATCTCCGATCGCCCGGTGAATTAACGTGGCAGCTACGGTAGAATCCACACCACCACTCAATGCCATGATCACTTTCTTATTTCCTATTTTTTCTTTTAGGGCGTTAACGGTGTCGGTGATAAAATGCGCTGGTGTCCAGTCCTGTTTGCATCCGCAGATATTAACCAGGAAATTTTTCAACAGCTTTTTTCCTTCTATCGAATGATACACTTCAGGATGGAACTGAACTCCATAGACGGGGTTGCCGGTTCCTGTGCTCCGGAATGCGGCATAGGGAATGTCGTCGGTGGTGGCCAATACATCGAAACCTTCCGGCATCTGTAATATGGAATCGCTGTGGCTCATCCATACCTGTGAATTGTCCAGCACGTTTTCGAGGAGCACATCGTCTTTTTTCCTTCGCATCAGGGCGCGGCCGTATTCCCGTTTATTGCTTTTGGCTACCTGTCCGCCGAATTTTTTTGCCGTCAGCTGCGCGCCATAACATACGCCAAGCACCGGGAGATGCTTTTGCATCGCGCTGACATCGACATCGGGAGCATTGGGTTCATTTACGGAGAAAGGGGAACCCGAGAGAATAATTCCTTTTAAGGAATTGTCGTAGCTCACCGGCTGGTTGAATGGCTTGATCTCACAATAAACGTTCGCTTCTCTTACTGCCCTGGCTATCAATTGTGTATACTGGCTACCAAAGTCCAGGATTAAGATCTTTTCCGTCATGGTGACGCGAAGGTAAAAAGTTTCATGCAGTCTTCTCTTTTTATCCTTATTCGATGAACGAGACATTCACCCAGATGTCTTTGTTTCTTCCCTTGTCGTCGGTGCAGGAGATTTTTACGGGCCCTTCACCGGGCATAAAATAAACGCCTGCCCCAGGAATGCCTGTTTGGTAAAACCGGTTATTGATATACCAGTAGACCCTGCCTACATCGTTACCTGCACGGCATTTCAGCTGCAGGGGCTGGGGATTTTTTTTGCTTAAATAATATTCTGCACCGCTCCGTGGCGAAAGGATCAGTGGCTGCCCGTCTTTAAAGATGCGCTGACAATTGGGATTATGAGGTGGTATCTTCTGGTAAACGATTTTATGATCATCGAAATAAGCCTGCATTTCCGGAGAAATGATCCGGAATAATTTCTTCCTGTATCCGGATGCGGGAAGGCATGTTTTGCAATAGGATATTTTTTCGTCGCCTGAGATACATATTTCTTCGATATTATCGCAAAGCCGGGAAGAAGAGACCATCGGGATATAATAATCGCTCACCAGGTCGCTGCAATTTTGCGAAGGAGGCAAGCCGGTTTCTGAGCAAACCATCCGGGTAGCGCAGTCCTCCGGCTGTGAAAACCATTCGCGGTCGCTATCATAGTCGATGGTATTGAATATCCTGAATAGAAGAGGGGTGGCGATTTCTGCGCCGCTCAGGTCGGGAGAACCGGCGCCCGAGAAGTTTCCTATCCACACGGCTATGGTATATTTTTTATTATATCCGACACTCCATGCATCGCGGCGCCCATAAGAAGTACCGGTTTTCCAGGCAATTTTGGGCATATGCTCCGTGCTTTGCCAGTTGAGCGGAAAATCGGGCCGGTTGACCTTTGAAAGCGTTTCATTGATCATGTAAGCGGCCGCTGGGCTGACCACCTGGAACGTATGCGAGCTGCCCTTATCTGCAAGGCATGAGGGCTGGATATAGGTTCCTTCATTAGCCAGCGACGAATATAACCCTGCCAGTTCCATTAACGAAGCGCCACAGCCGCCAAGGATCAGCGAAAGGCCCAGCTTTTTCTGATCTTTTCTCACCTGTTTGAAATTGCAGGCGGCCAAAGTGGAAACAAATTTATCCTTGCCTAATAACTTTAATGATTTTACGGCAGGCACATTCAATGAATGCTCCAGCGCATATTCCATCGTTACATAACCATTGAATTGTTTATTGAAATTTTCCGGTGCGTAGCCATCATAATTTACGTTTACATCGGTGATGATGGATTTTGGTGTCAACAATCCCTGGTCGATGCACATGCCATATAAAAATGGTTTTAACGTGCTGCCGGGCTGGCGTATGGCGACGACTCCGTCTACCTGCCCGCCGTCGGATGTGTCGCGGAAATCGGCTGAGCCGACATAGGTAATTATTTTATGCGTGGAATTATTGACTATGACAACTGCCGCATTTTTTATTTTTTTTAGATGAAGTATCCTGGAGTAATCGGCAACGATTTTTTCAGTTTGCAACTGCGTGTTAAGCGCTATGGAAGAATGCACCAGGGGTTCCCCGGATTTTTTTAGCGCATAGCTCAACTGTGGAAGAAAAGCGGGTACCGCACCGCGCGATGCATCAAAAGGCTCCGCAAGCGCATCTTCAATTTGCTTATGCGTAAATACATTTTCTGCAGCAAAATTCTGCAGCCATTTGTTTCTTTCTTTTACGATGGCCGCATTGTTTTTTCCCGGTACGAGCGATGACGGGCGGTTAGGTATTACGCAGAGCGCCGTAATCTCCGCGAGAGACAAATGGTCGGGATCTTTTTTTAAATATAACAGGGATGCTGATTTGATGCCTTCAATATTTCCGCCGTAAGGCAGCAGGTTGCAATACATTTCCAGTATTTCGTCCTTGCTGTATTTCCATTCGAGCTGGCCCGCGCGGAAAATCTCAATTAGCTTATGCCAGTAATTTCTTGACTTCGGTTCCAGGGCCCGTGCCACCTGCATCGTGATAGTAGAAGCGCCGGATGTTCTTTTTGCAAAGAAAATATTCTTTACGAGGGCGCGGAGCATCGCAAAAGGGTTCACCCCGAAGTGATGATAAAACAATTTATCCTCTTTGTGGATGATGGTTTCTTTCAATAGCGGGGAAATTTCTTCCAGCGTAGTTTTCATGCGCCATTTCTCGTCGCGGGTCAGGAACGCATGGATTATCGTTCCCTGGTTATCGGTGATAACGGTCGAATATTCCACGCGGTCGGGAAGGGGAAACAGCCAGTTCAGAAAGGGGAAGAAAAGCAGGATAAACAATGATATGGTCAGCGCTGATTTCTTCATTATTTACAAATATATTTGATGTGCCAGATTTAAACATCAATACACATTTTATGCGTATAACTCTTGCGCTCCTGACTTTTATCCTGTTGGTCTCCTGCAATCGCAATACCGTCAGGCTCGATAAAACCAATGCAAAAGGGGAAGTTCCGCTGCTGGGCAACCTGACATTCAGATTTAGTGCCTCGCTGGCCGGCGACTCGATGTTAAATCAGTGGGATTCTACCCAGTATATTTCCTTCAAACCGGCAATAGCGGGCCGGTTTCGCTGGGAGCAGCCGGATATGCTTGTTTTCTCGCCCTCAAAGCCGTTGCCCCCTGCAACGAATTTTACGGCAGAAATAAAGACGGAGATCCTGCGCGGGAGCAAATTCGGAAGGATTGGAAATGCAGACCGGATCAGCTTCTTTACGCCTGAACTGCGTCTCGATGATGTGAACGCTGCCTGGGTGTTGCAGGATGAACAATCGCACCTGGCCGTTCCACAACTGGATATTTATTTTAATTACCCTGTATCTCCTGCAGCATTAAAGGATAAATTATCGTTAACGGTCGATGGTAAGCCGGTTAACTACAACCTGCAAACCCTTTCAGACGATAACAGGATTACGATACGATTGCAAAACGTTCCCGTCCAGGACAAAGATCTCGATGCGGCCATTGTTGTCGCAAAAGGGCTTGTTCCCAAAGGCGGCACTAACCCGGCAAAACAGGACATTAAAACTTCCTATAGAATACCTTCTCCCTTTAACCTGGTCATTAATGATATTTCTGCAGAGCATGACGGATTAAATGGAACCGTTAGTGTAAAAACCAGTCAGCAGGTGGTGATGCAGGACATTGCTTCGATGATCCGGATTGAGCCGGCGGTAAAATATTCGATCGATGCTACGGATGACGGATTTGTGATCAGGAGCGATCGTTTTAATGCGGATAAAACCTATCAGCTTACTATTGAAAAGGGATTGAAGGGGAAGGTAGGGGGTGTTTTGCAGGAAGAATATGATAACAATATTGCTTTCGGTGAGTTGGAACCGTCATTGAAATTCGCTACCGGTAAAAGCGTTTATTTATCGGGTAAAGGAAACCGCATGATCGAAATGCGCATCGTAAACGTTCCGAAGATAAAGGTGATTATTTCAAAAATCTATGAAAGCAACCTGCTTACCGCACAGCGGTATGGTTACTATCCGAAGGAATCCCGTTCGGAAACAGACAATGAAAATTACTATGACGATTATAATGGCGACGATCTTACCATGGGTGATGTAATCTATGAAAAAGAAATAGACACGAGATCATTGCCGCAGGCAGGTAACAGCCGGTTATTTCAATTTAATGTAGAAGACCGGCTGCCTGACTTTAAAGGCATCTACCATATTAAAGTAAGATCGGCAAAAGATTACTGGGTGAGTGACAGCCGGTTTATTTCTGTTTCCGACATGGGCCTCATAGCCAAAGAAGGGCAGGATAAATTATTTGTATTTGCCAATTCGATTAAGACGGCCGACCCACTGGAAGGAGTGAATATTATTGCCTATGGCGGCAACAACCAGGTGCTGGGCATGGGTGCTACGAATAAAGATGGCGTTGCAGAAATTGCCTATACGAGAAAAGAATTTGCCGGCTTCAGACCTGCGATGGTCATTGCTAAAACGGAAAACGATTTTAACTATCTGCCGTTTAGCAATACACGGGTAAATACTTCACGATTTGAAACCGGTGGGAAGCAGGGAAACAGTACCGGCCTCGATGCGTTTATTTATGCGGAGCGCGATATCTATCGCCCGGGTGAAAAGGTAAATTTTTCCGTCATCGTCCGAAACAGGGAATGGCATAGTCCGGGCGAGATCCCGCTTAAATTAAAATTTCTTCTCCCCAACGGGAAGGAGTTAAAAACGTTCAGGAAAACACTTAATGAAGAGGGGTCGCTCGAGGGGAATGTAGATATCTCTTCCGCAGCGATAACCGGCTCTTATACGCTGGAAGTATACACATCCAATGATGTTTTATTGGGAAACAAAAATTTCAGTATAGAAGAATTTGTTCCCGACCGGATAAAAGTTACAGCTAAACTGGATCAGTCTTCGCTTCAGCCCGGCGGCTCCGCAAAGCTGAGCATCAACGCTGTTAATTTTTTTGGCCCTCCCGCTGCCAACCGGAATTATGAAACCGAAATACAGGTCAGGTCTAAATATTTCAATCCTAAAAAATATAGCCGATATAATTTTGGTATTCAAAACCAGGGATTATCGCTTGATAAAGTGCTGAGACAGGGAAAAACGGATGACCAGGGAAATGCAGTTGAAACGTACGAGGTTCCTGAGATGTTTCGTAATAGCGGCCTGCTGCAGGCAAACTTTTATACCACTGTATTTGATGAAACCGGCCGGCCGGTAAGCCGGATGGTGCCGGCAGATATTTTTACCCAGCCCGTGTTCTTCGGCGTTGCTGAAGATGGTTATTCGTATTATCCATTGAATCAGCCGGTGAAATTTGCAGTTATCGCATTGGATAAGAACGAACAGGTGCTGAACGGTGCAAAAGCGGTTATTAAAATGATTAAGCACGAATACAGGACCGTGCTTTCGAAGTCCGGCAGCTATTTTCGATACGAATCCCAGGAAATCGACAAACTATTATCGGAGCAGACAGTGACGATTTCCGGGGAAAACACTTCTTATTCGTTTGTGCCGCGCTCTCCCGGTGATTATGAATTAAGAATTTCTATTCCGGGCGGCACGGGATACGTCGGCAGAAAATTTTACAGTTATGGTGCATGGGGCAGCGACGATAATTCATTCGAAGTGAATACGGAAGGGAATGTGGACATTGAAACGGACAGAAAAACATACCAGTCCGGAGAAACAGCAAAAATCCTGTTTAAAGCACCTTTTGACGGAAAGATGCTGGTGACCACGGAAAATGACAAGGTGGTCAGTTATCAATATGTAAATGTTGAAAAAAGAACCGCCTCCATTGATCTTAAGATAACCAACGGCCAGTTGCCAAATGTTTTCATTACCGCGACCCTGTTTAAACCTCATACAATAAGTGATATTCCGCTGACGGTTGCACACGGATACCAGAATATAAAAGTGGAAGAAAAATCGCGGATTGAAAAAGTTGAAATTATCGCTGCCAAAACCTCGCGCTCCAAAACCATGCAGCAGGTGACGGTCAAAGCAGCGCCCGGCAGTTTTGTTACCCTCGCAGCCGTTGATAATGGAGTGTTGCAGGTAACGGATTTCAAAACACCCGATCCCTATAATTATTTTTATGCTTCGCGTGCGCTGCAGGTGAATGCGTATGACCTGTATCCTTACCTGTTTCCCGAACTGAGGACAAGATTAAGCAGCACGGGTGGAGATGCTGAATCCGATATGCAGAAACGGGTAAACCCCATGCCATCGAAAAGGATCCAGATCGTTTCGTACTGGAGCGGTATTGCTAAAGCTAACGGTGATGGGCAAGTGAAATTTAACTTTAATGTACCTCAGTTTAGTGGTCAGATACGGCTGATGGCAGTGGCATATAAAAATAATATGTTCGGTTCTGCTGAAGCAGCAACCACCATTGCCGATCCGATCGTGTTGAGCACTGCATTACCCCGGTTCTTAAGTCCCGGCGATACCATCGCCGTTCCGGTCACTATTACTAATACTACTGATAAGAAGGGGGAAGCCACGGCTGTGATAAGATCTTCGGGCCCGATTAAGATATTGGGTAATGCGCAGCAGCAGCTTTCCATCGCCGCCAACAGCGAAGCGAAGGCTTTATTTAATGTAGTGGCGGCCTCCGCGGTGGACACCGGGAAAGTTGTTATAGATGTGCAGGGTTTTGGTGAAAAATTTTCAGAAGAGACGCCGATTGGAGTAAGGCCGGCTTCCCCGTTGCAGGTCATGAGCGGAAGTGGAGCGGTTACTGGTAAAACGACTATCAATATCCCCGTTTCTGATTTTATGCAGGGTTCTGTGAAATATAAGCTGGTATTGAGCCGCAGCCCATTACTTGAATCGGGAAAACAATTGCAATATTTAATTCAATATCCCTATGGATGTACCGAGCAGGTAATTTCTTCTGCATTTCCTCAATTATATTATAGTGATCTTGCGGATCAGCTGGCTGTGGATGAACGAAGCCGGTCCAATGCAAATGAAAATGTGCAGGAGGCCATCCGGAAAATTAAATTGAGACAATTATACAACGGAGCCGTAACGCTCTGGGACGGCGAAGGCACGGAAAACTGGTGGAGCACTATTTATGCGGCACATTTTTTAATCGAAGCACAGAAAGCAGGCTTTGATGTAGATAATTCTTTATTGAGCGGCCTGTTGAATTATATAAACGGCAAATTGCGGAATAAACAGACAATCGTTTATTATTATAACCGCGATCAGAAAAAGAAAATAGCTCCGAAGGAAGTTGCATATAGTTTATATGTGCTGGCGCTGGCTTCACGGGCTAATGTGCCTGCAATGAATTATTACAAGGCGAACCCGGAATTTTTGAGTCTCGACAGTAAATATTTACTGAGCGTTTCATATGCCATCTCGGGCGATAAAAAACGATTTGGCGAAATATTGCCATCGGCCTTTACGGGTGAGGTTTCGGTAGCGCAGACAGGAGGCAGCTTCTACTCTCCAATCCGCGATGAGGCGATTGCGTTGAGCGCGCTGGCTGATGTTGATCCGGGAAATGCCCAGATACCTGTTATGGCCCGCCATGTGGCCGAGCAGTTGAAACAACGCAGCTGGTACAGCACGCAGGAATCTGCGTTTGGACTGCTTGCATTGGGCAAGGTGGCCAGGACTGCGGGTAGATCGGATGTGACGGCGGCCATTAAAGTAAATGGAAAGCAGGTGGCTGTATTTGATGGAAAGGATTTGTCGTTAAATACGAAGAAATTGACAGGAAATAATATCGAGATTGATACCAAAGGAAATGGAAAATTATTTTACTACTGGCAGAGTGAGGGCATCAGTGTTAGCGGGCAGTACAGGCAGGAAGATAATTTTATAAAGGTGCGCAGGCAGTTTTTTGACAGAAATGGCCGGAGGATCGAGGGTAATTCATTTAAACAGAATGAGCTGGTGATTGTGCAACTGTCGCTGGAGAAGTCGTATGATGCTGCAGTGGAAAATATTGTGCTTACGGATATTCTTCCCGCCGGCTTTGAAATAGAGAATCCCCGTACGAAAGAGATCCCGGGAATGGATTGGGTGAAAGATGCATCCGAGCCAATGGCACTTGATGTCCGCGACGATCGTATCAACTTATTTGTTGATTTATATCGCAACCGGCAGGTGTATTATTATGCGGTTCGCGCTGTTTCGCCGGGCGCCTATATGATGGGCCCGGTGGCTGCCGATGCCATGTACAATGGGGAGTATCATTCGTATCATGGTGCGGGCAGGATAAGGGTTAGTCAGTAGTATGAATTGTTTATCCCGGGATATATGGAGACAAAAAAAAGACTGCTTTCAATTGATACGCTCCGCGGATTTGATATGCTGCTTATAACAGGCGGCGGCGATTTTATTATCCATCTAAAAGGGGTAACCGGCCTGGTATGGGTTGATGCAATAGCCGACCAGTTGGAGCATCCTGCCTGGAATGGTTTTACTTTTTACGATTTTATTTTCCCATTGTTTTTATTTACGGCGGGTATATCCTTATCGTATTCCCTGCAATCGGGATTGGCGAAAGGGATACACAAAAACACACTCTATAAAAAAGCTTTTCGCAGAACCATTATATTGTTCTTGCTGGGCATTCTCGATAAAAATATCCCGCTGAATGTGTTCGACCCTGTGCATATCCGTTATGGTACGGTTTTAGGCAGAATTGGTATTGCCACTTTGATTACCACTTTTCTGTATCTTAATTTTTCGATAAAAGGAAGATTGACCTGGGTTGCGGGCATATTGATTGTTTACTGGGCCATGTTATTGTTAATACCCGTGCCAGGTTACGGTGCAGGTGATCTGTCTTTTGAAGGAAATTTGGTCGGCTGGTTCGACCGGAGTTTTATGCCCGGACGATTATTGCAACAAACGTATGATGAAAATGCATTGCTTACCCAATTACCAGCCCTTTGCCTTACGGTAATGGGCGCTGTAGCCGGAGATATTTTGCAAAACAGAAATACGGAAAACAAGAAATTATTGTATCTGTGTTTGGCTGGCATCATTAGTATTGGAGTAGGGTTATTGTGGTCAATTCATTTTCCGATTAATAAACATTTATGGACGAGCTCTTTTATTTTGCTTACTGCGGGTATGGCTTTTCTTTTTCTTGCTTTGTTTTATTGGGTGATTGATGTAAAAGGATTTAGAAGATGGACTTTCTTTTTTAAAGTAATTGGTATGAACTCGCTGGTTATTTATTTATTGGTGCGTTTTGTAGATTTCAGCGCAAGTTCGCGCATGCTTTTCAGTGGCTTTTATATGCATCTTGCAGAAAAGTGGCAGCCGGCCTGTAATGCATTCGGGTCTTTGCTGCTGGTGTGGCTGATACTATATGTAATGTACAGGAAGAAAATATTTGTGAAAGTATAGGGTGTGTATTGAAATGATTTTATTTCTTCTTTCTTCCTTTCAATAACTTTCTCTCATCTCCATCCAGTTTGCGTTGCAGCTTTTTTACATCTTCAGCGGGTGGCAGGTTCTCGGGTACAATATCACGTTGGGTAAGCATATTTCGCACCGCCAGGTTATTGTCAATATGCTCTTTTTCAATTTTGCTCTGCCCTTTCAGGTCTTTGTTTTGTACATTCAGTCCGGTCATTTCGGCTGCGAGGTCTTTGGCTTTAATACTGATGGTGGGTAAAAAATCAGCAACAGGGCGACTATCGGGAACACCCATTTTCTTCTTTAGCAT
Organism: Flavitalea sp.; assembly: GCA_044224935.1. Lineage (GTDB taxonomy): Bacteria > Bacteroidota > Bacteroidia > Chitinophagales > Chitinophagaceae > Flavitalea. The sequence goes on along the minus strand of JBGAJL010000030.1, from coordinate 363 downwards.
TTGTGTATTAAGCCGAAACAAGGCCTGGTCGCCTTTGCTCCTGATTATTGCGAACCCCTGGCTGTCCACACCTCTTTCGTACAAAATGCCGGAAAGTTGTTTTTCAGTATGGCTTAGTTTTTCCCTCGCTTTTACCCGTTCATATTCCAATAGCCTTTGTTCAACCAGTTCTGCCCGGCGGGTTTGCACGGCGAAGTAATTTTGGGCAAATGCTATTTCCTCCTTACGGCTATCACCATTTTGGGCAATAAGATAGCAGGCATAGCGGGTTAAAGCAATGTCATTGATTTCTCTTTCCGTATCTGAACCAATTTCGACCATTTTCCTGACGTCAGGAAAATGGTTTTCTATTTGCTCACCTGC
>JBGAJL010000029.1:0-40078 GCA_044224935.1 Flavitalea sp. | reverse complement strand
CCCAATGCAATCATCGATGTATTGAGGGAAAGATCCTTGATTTCAAGGAATTATATATAACGCATCATTTCCGACTCGCTGTGATGCGTGTTGAATACAGCCTGGGTAAGAAATTCAGATTTCCTGATCAGCGATGCAGGCAGATGATCAAGCCCCTTATTCTCGTCGAAGGTGACGGTCGCCACATCGCGTCCATTTGCTTCTTCAAAAACCGAAATAATATCGAGCACGTCCGACTGAAAAGTAGTTTCGTCGAGAGAAATACCCACATATTCGTGATCGAAATACCTGAAATTGATCGACATTCTTTCCGCGATCGCTTTAATTTCAGCCGTATTGCGAACTCTTACTTTCAGGGTATCGAAATAAACTTTATTCACCTGTTCATAGCCAATTCCTGCCAGCTCGGTAGCGAGCGTACCGGTTAAAACAGCGATGCGCCTGGCAATATTTTTCAATCCTTCCGCCCCGTGGTATACTGCGTACATAGCCGCCATGTTAGCCAGCAATGCCTGCGCCGTACAAATATTGGATGTGGCTTTTTCTCTTTTAATATGCTGTTCGCGGGTCTGCAGGGCCATACGCAATGCGCGCTGGTTATCGGCATCTATCGAAACGCCGATGATGCGGCCCGGCACACCCCTTTTAAAATCATCTTTTGCGGCAAAAAATCCGGCATGGGGGCCGCCATAGCCCATAGGTACGCCAAAACGCTGCGCCGAGCCTACTGCCACATCGGCGCCAAGTTCACCCGGCGAGCTAAGCAGGGTAAGCGCCAGCAGGTCGGTGGCCATCACTACACAACCATTAACAGCATGCACCCTGCCGATGAAATCCCTGTAGTCTTCTACAGACCCATCATTGTTGGGGTATTGAACGATCGCGCCAAAATAGCTGTCATCAATTTTTGCCGTTTTATAATCACCCTGTACTATTTCTATCCCGACAGGGAGTGCGCGGGTAATGAGCACATCCCGTGTTTGGGGAAATATATTGTTGTCGACAAAGAATCGCGGTTGTTTGATCTCGTCGGTTTTGTTTACATGATGGAAGATCATAGCCATGGCTTCCGCAGCGCCGGTAGCTTCGTCGAGCAACGAGGCATTGGCCAGCGGCAGGCCGGTAAGATCGGCGACCATGGTCTGAAAGTTGAGCAGGCTCTCCAGCCTTCCCTGTGAAATTTCGGCCTGGTAAGGCGTGTATTGGGTATACCATCCCGGGTTCTCGAATACATTTCTCAGAATTACGCTCGGGGTGATCGTACCATAATAACCCTGCCCGATATAAGACCGGAAAACCTTGTTTTTGGCAGCAATTTTCCTGAGCTCCTGCAGATATTCATATTCACTTTGCGGCGCAGGGCTGCGGAGCGGGGTTTTAAGCCGTATCCCGGCTGGTATGGTGTCGTTGACCAGTTCTTCCAGCGAGCTTTTGCCCACCGTTTTCAGCATTTCGGCTGTTTCCCGGACATCGGGTCCTATATGTCTTTGCTGAAATTCGTCTTTTTGTTGTTCGAAGAGGTTCATATCTGCGGTTGACCGTTTTGAAAAGTTCCGCAAAGGTAACAGGGAAATAATTCTCAGACAAGCTGCAGTTTTCCTTTCGGGTGAGCGATTTACCGTATCACATTCAAAATCAGGCCCGATCCTCCTTTTCTGCAAACAGGTGCCATTTAATTTATTATTTAATCAATCCAATTTGTTTTGAATGTGCGATAGCATCGCGGCTATGCTGGAAATGGCAGACGGCTACCCCCAGGGCCTCCATTTTTTTAATCGCAGCATTCACGCGAATTTTATTTCCAGAATAAACATTTCTCAGGTAAACCGCTTCCACACGGCCCGGAAAATGTTCTACCACAGAAGTATAAATAAAAGGGTCCTGCTGTGAATCGTCTCCCAGTAAAATAAATTTCCGGTCCTGAAAGGCCTGCATCACGCGGCTGATGCGGATCAGCTTTGTTGCGTGATTATTCCGTCCCGTTTTCCAGATCTGCGAAATTGTTTTTACCTGGCTCAGCAAATAAACGCCCCGCGGAAGTATATTTCTCTTTGAAAAAGTATTTATATAATCATACAAATTCCATTCACTGCTCGATACATAAAAAAATGGATTGGGATGCTCTTCGCAGGCGCCAGCCATTTCCAGCGACTGATAATGCCTTACCGCTCCTTCGAAGGGCCTGCGGGTATATGCGTTCTCCGTGAGCAAAACGAATAAGCGCTTACGGAAATTAGTAGAATGAGAGATTAAAAAAGTGTCGTCAATATCAGAAATGACTGCATATTTTCCGGGATAGGGAACAAAAACAGCGCCCTCGGATTTTACATCACCATAATAATTTTTCACTACACCGGGGGCCAGCGAAACTTCTACCTTATGCCATCCGGGCGGCGGCATCCTTGCAGGCTTCCATTGAAAACGAAAAAATCCATCGTCTTCCGTCATGCCATCCAGTATTTCATCATTAAAATGAAGTTTCACCGCAGCCGAAGGTATGGTGCGCACCATAAACAGCCGGATAAGTGCGAATGTATTTGTCCAGACATTTCTGCGAAATTTCTTCCTGGATAACGGGCTCAATGCAAATACATGCCCGAATACAAACAGTTCTCCCTCGTTTCCATAGCCGGTGTACGTTTTCACTACGGGTCTGTTCGTCAGGCGGACCCACCGGTATAATTTCTCTTTTATTTTCTGAATAAAAGGAAGAGAATGATTATTGCCGATATTGGATGATTGTTCCATAACTTGTTCGATATATCGCCACATTAATGCCAGACAGGAATTTAAAGATATTATTTATTATCAATCCCCTTTCGGGAAATGGCAGGGTGTCGTGGGAATCCCGCATTACGGAATATTTCCAACAGGAAAATATTGATATCACGATATATCGCCTCACCGGCAGAAACGATATCGCCTCAATAGAAGATAAAATTAAAAAATTCAGACCTGAAAAGGTCGTAGCTGCAGGAGGCGATGGAACCATCTCGCTGATAGCCGGGCTTCTTCTCAATAAAGACATTGCGCTGGGCATTCTGCCCGCAGGTTCGGCCAATGGTATGGCAAAAGAACTGGGCATTCCATCCGTTCCCGAAAAAGCATTCGAAACAATTCTGAACGGCACGGTCAGAGATGCCGATGTTATCCGGATAAATTCGAACCTTATAAGCCTGCACCTGAGCGATATCGGCCCGAATGCGCGGCTCATACAGAATTTCGACAAGGGCAATATGCGGGGGAAACTCGGCTATGCAAAAGTGGTAATGAAAACATTGTGGAGAAGAACCACTATGAAAGTAAATATAACTACCAGCAACCGGGAAACCGAGCACGATGCAGAAATGGTAGTGCTGGCAAACGCCTCAAAATATGGAACGGGCGCCGCTATTAATCCCGGGGGAAACTTATTCGACGGCCATTTTGAAGTGGTCATAATGCACCGGCTGGCATTCTCGGAACTGTTCAAAATGTGGTTTCGCTTCAGGCCCTTTGATCCTGCTAAAACAAAAATATTTCCCGCCACAGCTGTAAAGATCCACACCTCGCGGCGCGTTCATTTCCAGGTAGATGGCGAATACATCGGTAAGGTAAATGATGTGCAGGCAGAAATACTGCCGGGGCAATTAAAATTGATAGTACCTTAATATAAAAATCAACGGGAATGAGAAAACTTATTGCGATAGCCCTTTCTGTTCTTTCAACACCGGCATTCTCCCAGCATTATTCTCTCCTGGTGGGTACGTATACGATGACCGGGAGCAGAGGTCTTTACACTTATGAATTTGATGCGAAAACAGGCGAAGCAAAATTATTGAATACCCTTTTCGTTGAAAATCCGTCGTACCTGGTATTGAATAAAAACGCGGATCATATTTATACAGTAAATGAAAGCGGCCCCAATAAAGGTGGCGTGAGCAGCTTTTCTTTCAATAAGAATACCGGGGCCATGCATCTTATTAACCAGGTACCCAGTCATGGCGACGCTCCCTGTTATATCGCGATAGATGCCAGCAATAAATGGCTTGCGGTGGCAAATTATGCAGGTGGCAGCCTCGCGGTGTTTCCTGTTGAAAGTGACGGTTCGGTTGGAGAAGCGGTACAGGTTATCCAACATACCGGTAACAGCGTCAACAAAGACAGGCAGGAAGCTGCACATGTACATTCCACCGTATTTTCTCCCGACAATCATTTTCTTGCAGTAGCCGATCTGGGAACAGACAAGGTGAGCCTTTATCCTTTCGACGCGAAAAAAGAAAAACCTCTTTCCGACATGCCCATTGAGATCAATGCAACTCCTGGCAGCGGCCCCCGTCATATTTTGTTCAATCCAACGCGGCCGTTTGCCTATCTTATCGATGAACTTGCCGGAAATATTACAACCTATCGCTACAAGAGCGGAAAACTCGATCGTATACAAACGATCAGTTCCCACCCTGCCGGCTTCACAGGCGATAAAGGCAGTGCCGCTATACATTTCTCACCCGATGGAAAATTTCTGTATGCATCCAACCGGGGTGAATCCAACACTATATCCATTTTCTCTATAAACAGTTCCAACGGGATGCTTGTCAACAAAGGATTTCAAAGCACCGGCGGTGATCACCCGCGCGATTTCAACATCGATCCTTCGGGCAATTACCTGCTGGCAGGAAATACAAAATCAGATGATATCACGATATTCAAACGCGACAGGAAAACCGGCTTATTAAAAGATTCGGGCAGGAAAATAAATATTCCGCAGCCCACAGTGATCGTATTTACTAAACAGTAAAACTCGCCTCCAGCCTGCATCCCCTGCCGGGTGACGATTCGATATTCATGCGGCCATTGACGAGGTCGATCCGGTGCCGGATGTTCTTTAACCCCAGGCCGGGTTTAATCTTTTGCATGTCGAATCCCACACCGTCGTCCTCTATCGCCAATTGTATGCTGGAGCCTTTTTTCCTCAATGATATTTCTACATTCTCCGCTTTGGAATGTTTTACTACATTATTCAATTGCTCCTGTGTAATTCTGTACACCATCAATTTCTTCACATCATTTAATATCTCCTCAGGAAACCCATAATTATCCAGTTCTATTTTTATTTTCTTCAGGTTCCAGATATTTTCAATCATCTCCTGTATGGAAGCGATTAGCCCCATGTCTTTCAAAGTAGGCGCCACCAGCGAGGTAGACAATTCCCGGATTTCGTTGATCACCAGCATCAGGTATTCCGAGCTTTTCTTCAGCATTTCATCTTTCGCGGCCGGATTGATCTGTGCGTGTTCAATATATAATTTGACCACACCCAGCAGCTGGTTGATATTATCATGTAATTCTTCTCCCAGCTTTTTCCGTTCCATTTCCTGTGCATTAAACACTTCGGCTGCCAGCTCATTCTTGTATCGCTGCCTTTCTTCGGAAAGCTCGCGCTGAAGCATCTCATGCCGGGCAAAAATGCGCCTGCTTACCATGAAGATAAACACAGCGGAGAGGATCATAAATAAAAAGCCTTTATACATCTGCAGGCTGGAGAGAAAAGAAATATTTTTATCTGCAAATATGCTGATGAGCCTGTCGGTGAGAACGATCCAGAGGGTTCCAAACAGCAGAAATATCAATGCGAGCTGCATGGAGGGAGACAATTTGCGCCGAAACATGCCTTAAGATAGCGGATTATTTTAAAAAAATGGAAATATCTTCGCCGCATGCATTATGTTTCTGCCGAAGCCCTTACAAAATCGTACGGAGTTAAACCGCTTTTCAGTACTATTTCCTTTCATATCGAAGAAGGCGATAAAATAGCGCTGGTAGCCCGGAACGGAAGTGGAAAATCAACACTTCTTAAGATACTTGCGAGCAAAGAATTGGCAGATTCGGGAAGTCTATGGATACATAAAGATGTTACCGTGGCCCTGTTTGAGCAGGAGCCCACATTTATAGAGAGTGGTTCCATTCTTGATAATATTTTTCATCACGAACATCCCGTGATCAATGCGATAAAAAATTATGAAGACGCGCTCGACGCAAATGATGCAGACCGGTTGAACGAAACGCTGGTGAGCATGGATGAACTCGGCGCCTGGGATTTTGATCATAAAGTGAACCAGATATTCGGCAAACTGAATATACATCACCTGCATCAGCAGGTATCGACGCTCTCGGGCGGTCAGCGTAAAAGAGTGGCGCTGGCGCGGACGCTTATCGATATCGGCTTTGAGCACCGCCACGTGCTGCTGATCATGGACGAGCCCACCAACCATCTCGACGTGGAAATGGTCGAATGGCTGGAGCATTACCTTTCGCAGGAGAAGGTAACGCTGCTGCTGGTTACCCACGATCGCTATTTCCTGGATAATGTATGCGAAGAGATCTGGGAACTGGATGGCAGCAACCTGTATGTGCACAAGGGTGATTATGAAAATTACCTCGAAAAAAAAGCAGCCAGAAATGAAAGCGACCTGGCCAGCGTGGAAAAAGCAAAAAACACCTACCGCAAAGAACTGGAATGGATCCGTAAGCAACCCAAAGCGCGGACCACAAAATCAAAAAGCAGGATCGATGCATTTGACGAGGTAGAAGCAAAAGCAAAAAAAACCATTGAAGACCAGCGCATACAGCTCGATGTAAAAATGACCCGGCTCGGGGGCAAAGTGGTAGAATTGAAAAAAGTGTACAAGAGCTATGGAGACAAACCGATCCTGAAAGGATTCGACTATACTTTTAAGAGAGGAGAGAAAATTGGTGTGATAGGAAAAAACGGTGCGGGCAAGTCTACCTTCCTGAATATACTCCAGGGCATAGAACCGGCCGATAGCGGAAAAATAAATATAGGCGAAACAGTAATATTCGGTAATTATTCACAGCAGGGATTATCACTGAAAGAAGACATGCGCGTGATCGAATTCGTGAAAAATATAGCCGAGCATTTTCCACTCAGCGGCGGCGGCACGCTGAGCGCCTCGCAATTTCTTAACCTGTTTCTTTTTCCTCCGGAACAGCAGTATACCTATATTTCCAAGCTCAGCGGCGGTGAAAAAAGACGGCTGCACCTGTTATCGATCCTGTTCAAAAACCCAAACTTCCTGATACTCGACGAGCCGACCAACGACCTCGATCTTCCTACCCTGGGCGTGCTGGAAAATTTCCTGAGCGACTTTCCGGGCTGCCTGCTGATCGTATCGCACGACAGGTATTTCATGGACCGGTTGGTGGACCACCTTTTTGTATTCGAGGGGCAGGGTAATATCAGGGATTTTCCCGGCAATTATTCAACTTACCGCCTATCAACCAAATTAAGGGACGAAACGCCGAAGACGGTCCCGGTTACCGGCGATGAAAAGAAATTCGTACCTTCAGGTAAGATATCCGCAGAAACAGGAAAAAGAAAAATGTCCTTTAACGAAAAACGCGAATGGGATAACCTGCAGAAGGAAATTGCGGACCTCGAAGCCGAAAAAACTCTTATCTCTGAAAAATTAAATTCAGGATCTCAGCCTTACGACGAGCTGATGAGACTTTCCGAAAGGATCGCAGAGATAAATGCCCTCCAGGACCAGAAAGAACTACGTTGGCTCGAACTGAGCGAGATTGCTGAATGATCACCTTACTTATTGCGTTTAACTGCATGATGTAACCAAAACAAAAACGCACATGATGAAGTTTTCCATTGCTTTCATCCTGTCGGTGCTATGCTTTTATGGCTGGTCGCAGGAAGGCAACAATCCGCAATTATTTGCTAAAACAATCACGCCCGAAAACCTGCGTAAGGATCTGGGCATTATCGCCGGCGCAGAAATGCAGGGCCGCGAGACCACTACCGAGGGGCAGCGCAGGGCCGCCAATTTCATTGCACAACAATTCCGATCCTTTGGCTTGTCCGGAGGCTGGAACGCCAATTACCAGCAGACTTTTCCCGTACAGCAGGACTCTCTTATCCGCGCCTCGCTGGTTATCAACAACGATACGTTAAAGCAGGATACCGATTTTGTTGTCACTGCCAATTCAACATTTAATATTGCTTTTTCTGCGAGCGAGGTGTTGTTCGTTGGCTATGGGCTGAGCGATTCCACGCGCGACGATTATAAAGATGTAAACGCACGGGGAAAGATTGTGATGGTGATTCCCGGCGCCGTTACCCGGATAATTAAAGGCAGAAAAGTAAAAGATAAAATTCCCGACTACTATACGCTGCAGGAAGCCGCCCTGCGAAACGGTGCTATCGCCCTGCTCATCGCCGACCGCAATTTTCCGCGCGCGCCCATGCCTGCCAAAGGATATATGTACGTGAACGATGGCCGGAGAGAAAATGTACCCAATACTTTCCTCATCTCCGATTCCGTAGCCCGGAAAATAATGGGCACCGACTACTATATCGCGCTGAAGATGATGAAACTCGGCCCACCCTTACCCAAAAGCTGCTACCTCAATGTGCAGATGGAGTTAAATAAATCTTCCGAGCGGCTGGAATCGAGCAACGTGGTTGGCTTTCTCGAGGGTACCGATAAAAAAGAACAGGCGGTGCTTATTACCGCACATTATGATCATCTCGGTAAAAACGATTCGGTAATTTATTATGGCGCCGATGACGATGGGTCCGGAACGGCTGCCGTGCTGGAACTGGCCCGTGCATTTTCCAATGCTGCCGCAAACGGCATCCGGCCGCGGAGAACAATGATATTCATGACGGTTTCCGGAGAGGAAAAAGGGCTCTGGGGCTCGTCGTACTATGCGGAAAACCCGATGTTCTCACTCGACAGCACGTCCGTGGATCTGAATATCGATATGATAGGAAGAATGGAAGAAGGGAGGAAAGGCAGGGATTCTCTGAATTATGTATACGTGATCGGCGATGACCGGCTCAGTTCCGATTCGAGAACCATCAGCGAATCGGTTAATAATAAATACACGCAGTTAACGCTTGATTATAAATTCAATGATCCCAACGATCCGATGCGCATTTTTTACAGAAGTGATCATTATAATTTTGCAAAAAAAGGTGTGCCGGTATTATTTTATTTCGGGGGATTGCATGAAGATTACCACCGCCCTACCGACACTCCCGATAAAATTAATTACGATCTGCTGGCCAAACGCGCGCAGCTGATTTTCTATACAGCCTGGGAAATGGCAAACCGGGATGAAATGCTGAAAAGAGACCTGAAATAATAAAAGGGGCATGACGCCCCTTATGTGTACCGGAATGCTTTCTGAAAGCTGAATATTTTATTTTGCAAACACTTTTTTCAGGATATCCGTTACCCTCGCAGCAGGATCCTCCCTGATCTTGGCTTCTTCAAGCGCAACCTGGTAGAACATGCCCGTCAGCGCCTTATCGGTTACGAAGCCGGTAAGGTCGGGGTTAACTTTGTTGAATGTCGTGGGTAATTTATTGTACGTATCAAAAACGTCTTTCCAGTATTTCGTTGCATTTGTTTTTTGCAGAGCGCTGTCGATTACCGGGTGAAATGCGGCGGTCAAAGCAGGAGTTGTTTTTGATTTTAAATAAGACGTGGCTGCAGAATCATTTCCTTTCAATATGCCCACTGCATCCTGAATGCTCATCGATTTTATTGCATTGACAAAAATAGGCGCCGCCGATTTGGACGCATCTTCCGCCGCCCTGTTCATCGATAAAATAGCATTGTCCACTAAATTTCCCAGCCCCACACTTCTCAATGTCGATTCAACCTTTTTTGCTTCCGGCGGCATAAGTACTTTAATGGCTGCATTGGCAAAAAAACCATCCACTGCCGATAATTTTGCGGAGCTGTTCTGTGCTCCGACGGAAAGGCCTCCTTCAGGCCGGCAACGATTTCATCGGTGGACAATCCCCCGCCTTTCGATTTATTTTGTATATCCGATGCTTTTTTAAAAAGGCCGCCGCCGGTGGAATTGTTTTGCTGCGCACAACCGGTAAGCGATGCCATGACCAGCAGGGGGAGAATAAGTTTCTTCATGAGGAATATTTTGATTCAATATAATTACTTTTGAGCCCGAAACAAATAACTATGAAGATTATAACATTATGCTTTGTTTTTTGTGCATTTGCGGCAGGTTCGTTCGCCCAGGCTCCCAAGCCAAAGGCGCCGGCAAAAAAAACCATAACTGCCACCAAACCCGCTCCCGTGCTGCTCAAAAACGGGCTGGACTCGTTCAGCTATGCACTGGGGCTCAGCATGGCCGGATTTTATAAGGAGCAGGGCGTAAAGAACATCAATACCAATCTTGTGCTGCGTGCGCTGAACGATGTTAAAAGCGGCAAGCCCCTGCTCGACGAGTCACAGACCAATTCTTCAATAGTGGGATATATGTCTGCATTAAAGAGCGAAAAAGCTGCCGGAAATAAAAAAGAAGGGCAGGCTTTTCTCGAAGCCAACAAAAACAAGCCAGGTGTGGTGAGCCTACCAAGCGGCCTTCAATACCTGGTGGTCAAAGAAGGTACCGGCGCAAAGCCCACCCTTACCGACAAAGTAAAAGTTCATTATGAAGGCACGCTGATCAATGGAAAAATATTCGACAGTTCCATACAGCGGGGCGAACCGATCGAGTTAAACGTGAACGGTGTAATTCCCGGCTGGACAGAAGCATTGCAATTAATGCCCGTGGGCAGCAAATGGAAATTGTTCATTCCTTCCGATCTCGCTTATGGAGATAACGGAGCCGGTGCCGATATCAAGCCAGGATCCACGCTGATCTTTGATGTTGAATTACTGGATATCGTAAAATAAAGAAACCTCCACATAGCCGTCCGGCCCGTGATGAACAGGCCAGACGGATTATAAAGCTATTTGTACAACTTCTCGTAATAGTCGGCGGCCATTCTTCCCGATTCAAATCTTAATCTTACATCGCGCATGCCGTTCTGGGCGATCTGCCTCCAGGTATCATAGTTGTCATAATACAACGGAAGAATTTCACCCTGGAGAATTTCATATAATTTATCGAGATCGTATTGATCCTGCTGCTGCACGCTCATGTGTGCATAGTCGGCCTTAGGAATAACAAAGCCGTTATTGCCATGATCGACAAATTCGGGTATCCATCCATCATCGGTAGAAAAATTCACCGCACCGTTCATTGCTGCCGTCATTCCACTCGTGCCCGAAGCTTCCCGGGGTACGCGGGGATTATTCAGCCAGAGATCTGCAGCCTGCTTCAGCCGCTTCGATAATCCCAGTTCATAACGGATCAGTACGGCAATATTTTTAAACTCCTTACTCAGATGTACAAGGTTATTAAATTCATTGATTGCAGGATAATCCATCGGGTAAGGTTTTCCCGCCCAGATGATCTGTACCGGATATTTAAGGTTCGACAATAATTGCTGAAAACGTTCCATATCAGTTGTGATCAGCTCCGCTCTTTTATAACCGGCAAATCGCCGCGCCCAAACGATCGTGAAGACCTGGGGATTAAATAATTTTCCCGTCTGATCGGCAACGATCTCGAATGCTCTCCTCTTCAGATATAATTTTCTATCGTCCCAGAGATTATCATTGTTCTCATCAGAATATTTATACAATTGTTTATCCGCCCAGTATCGCCAGTTCTGTGAATTGGTGATCGAAATGATCGGGCAAATACCCGTATATCTTTCCCACATGTGCCTGGCCACTTCGCCATGCAATTGTGAAACGCCATTGGCAATATGCGAAAAGCGCAGGGCCACCAGGGAATGGTTGAATATATCGTCTGTAAGGCCGGTTATTTTTCTGACTTCATCGAGACCGATGCCACAGAAATAACTCATTTTCTCGCACAGGTAAATATCATGTTTTTCATTTCCGGCTTCTTCCGGCGTGTGCGTGGTAAACACGAGACGCTTCCTGACATCCGCTGCATTGCCGAACTTTTTATACAGGTAGAAAACGGAGGAAACGCCATGTGCCTCGTTGAGATGATAGCGATCGGGTGCGAATCCCAATTCATCCACCAGCTTGGCGCCGCCCACACCTAACAATATGAACTGCGCAATTTTCGTAGCCACGTTGGCGTCATACAGGCGATGCGTTATTGTCTGGGAGATATGATCGTTTTCCGGGAGATCGGTACTCATCAGGAACAAGGGCGCCGTTTTAAACGTATTGGGATTCAGATACAACACTTTGACCCATACCGGATGATCATGAATATTGATCTGAAAACGAATGCCGGTATCTTCCAGGAAACTATAATTTTTTTCCATCCAGGTCACCTGGAGGGTCTGATCCTGGTTGCGCGCCTGATCATAATAACCATATTTCCACAAAATGCCGATACCGATAAGATTCTGTTGTAATTCATATGCGCTGCGCAGGTGCGAGCCCGATAGAAAGCCCAATCCGCCGCTGTAGATCTTGAGCGGCTGGTGAATTGCAAATTCCATTGAAAAATAAGCCACTTTCTTCGAATACCTTTCGTCAATTTTATAAGGTACCTGAAAATTTGTAAAGTTCATGAACGAAATTTTAAAACTGCTGTAAAAACGTAAAAGAATTATTTCTTAGTTGAAGCCTTAGTGCTCTTCTGCTTCAACTCTTTTTTCTTTTTCTTCGGATAAGTGCCGTCGAAAAAACATTTAATATTGCGATATGATCCGCAGCCTTCCACCTCTTTCATTGTAACGGAAGACGTGCCAAATGTAAATTCAAGCGTGCAGGGATTTCCATTCTCTTTGTATTGTGCGGTTTTGGGCGATATAAAACGCGCCGTTCCTTTCAGTTCGCCCACACATTCGCCTTTATTTTTTTCAAAGTGTGTGAAAAAAATTATCTCGGAGGTTTTGCGTCCATCGCGGAAAGAGATAAAATTCTTTTTATCCACCAGATAGTCACCGGTATATTTATTCTTCTGTGTCAGTGTATCGATGGGATTCTGAATATCTGCCGTAAGCTCGCGGCCCGGCTCGGTCACTATCAGGGTAAATTCCTTCGCGGCGCTATTATAGATATAAACGTTTCGCTTAAAATTTACCATTTCACCCTTCTTCCTGTTTTCACGGTAAGTGGTGAGCTGAAATTTTTTATCCAGCAATCCATAAGCCGATGTGTAATTATTTTCCGATAGGGACCGGATCAGCTCGAGACCTGCGAGATATCTATTGTTTTCGTCGAAGCAAACCACATAACCAATCTTTTTACTTCCCTCCACGGCCTTGATAAACAGGTAGGTCTCCTTATCTTTTTCCTTCACTTTTCCCAGCGGATATATCTTCGGCTTTTGTTTACCGAAATCTTTTTTCAGCAGGGAATCCGGAATAAATGAATGGAAGATGGCATTGGAAATCAGCAGTGAATCCGGATTCTTTTTGTCGAGCATCGTATCCGAAACAGCAAAGGGGAGCCCGACATCATGAAAAAATGCGATAAAATCGCTGATATCCACCGGTTCCTCACCCGAAAGCGACACTTTTTTCCTGTCCTTGCAGGCGGTTAGCATCACCAATGCAGCCAGGCCCAGGAGTGGCAGCCTCGCCAGGTTTTTACAGTTCATACCCCCAAAGTAAGCATTCAGCCTCATCAATGAAAATAAATGTGGGGAATTAATTGCAATTTTTTTTAGATTTGTCTAAATTTAATTTTAGATCAACTAAACGGTTACTGACAGGCAAATGAAAGTTTCATCCAGCAAAGAAAATTACCTCAAGGCCATTTTCCATCTCCAGGAGGAAGACGGCATTGTAACCACCAACGACCTCGCCCGTCATCTCGATACGCGTGCCGCCTCCATTACCGACATGCTTAAAAAACTGAAAACGCAGAAACTGCTGCTTTATGAAAAATACCAGGGATTCAAACTTACGCCGGAGGGCCGCAAAATGGCATTGCAGATCATACGCAAGCACCGGCTCTGGGAATGTTTCCTGGTAGATAAATTAAATTTCGGGTGGGAAGAGGTACATGAAATAGCCGAAGAACTGGAGCATATCTCCAGCAAAAAATTGATAGATCGCCTCGACGATTTCCTGGGGTTCCCGAAATCAGATCCGCATGGCGATCCTATTCCCGACGCCAATGGAAAGATCACGGTCAGAAAGTTAATGAACCTGGCAGATCTGAAATTAAATATTACCGCCGTGGTCTGCAATATCAGCGATCAGTCGCCGGAAATGCTTGAATTATTAAAGCACAACGGAATTTCGCTCTAAAAATGTTTATGTAACACATGAGGAATAACGCACCGACAAGCACATCATTGGGAGAAGTTCACAGCTCGGTTGACACCGTAAAGCATGCTAAACGCTGGAAAAAGATCCTTTCCTTTTTCGGGCCCGCCTATCTCGTAAGCGTGGGTTATATGGACCCGGGCAACTGGGCTACGGACCTTGCCGGCGGAAGTAAATTCGGCTATAGCCTTATCTGGGTGCTGCTGATGAGCAACCTTATGGCGCTGTTGCTGCAGAGCCTTGCGGCCAGGCTTGGTATTGTAAGACAGCTTGACCTTGCGCAGGCTAACCGGGCCACCTATCCTCGATTTATCAATTTTCTCCTGTATCTACTCGCAGAGATCGCTATTGCAGCAACCGATCTCGCCGAAGTACTGGGCATGGCCATAGGCATACAACTGCTGACAGGGCTGCCGTTAATATGGGGCGTAAGTATTACCGTGCTGGATACGTTTTTATTATTATTACTGCAGCGTGCGGGCATGCGCACGGTTGAAGCATTTATTATCACCTTAATCGCCATCGTCGGGGTTGCGTTTTTATTCGAAATCATCCTGGCCAAACCCGATCTCGGAGAAGTTGCCACCGGGCTGATCCCTTCAATTCCGCATGGCGAGGCATTATATATTGCAATAGGCATTATTGGCGCAACGGTGATGCCCCATAATTTATACCTGCATTCCGCATTAGTGCAAACGCGGCGGATACGACAGAGTGAGAAAGGCATTAAACAGGCATTGAAATTCAACTTTTATGATTCCGCTATTGCGCTGAACATCGCTTTCCTTGTCAATACGGCCATACTGGTGCTTGCCGCTTCGGTATTTTTAAGGCGGGAAGAACCGATGTGGCTGAAATAAAGGATGCGCATACGCTGCTGGCCCCACTGCTCGGCTCGGGTATAGCACCGGTAGTATTTGCGATCGCATTAATCGCAGCCGGACAAGCTCTACCGTAACAGGAACGCTGGCCGGACAGATTGTAATGGAAGGATACCTGAAACTGCATATCAATCCCATCTTAAGAAGATTAATCACGCGGCTGCTGGCCATTATTCCGGCTGTTATCGTAATAGCGCTGTATGGCGAAAAAGAGATAAACGACCTGCTAATATTCAGCCAGGTAATATTAAGCATGCAACTGGGCTTTGCCGTTATTCCATTAATACATTTTGTGAGTGATAAAAAAACAATGGGAAATTTTCCGATAAAACCCGTTGTACAACTGCTGGCCTGGCTTGTGGCCATCGTGCTGGTAGCATTAAATGCGAACTTATTATATAATTCAGCCTCCGGATTTTTCCATTCTGCTCATAATGCATTCTGGAAATGGATGATCATGGCGGGAAGCGCGTTTCTGATTTTCCTGCTGGGCTACATAGTCCTTTACCCCTACCTGGGACGTAGTAAAGTGAAAAAAACAGATGCGATTTGATTCAATCTTTTTTCAGCAAATGCTTTAACCGGCTGAATGTTTCCGGTTTTATTTCGAGATAAGAGGCCAGTATCTTCTGCGGAACGCGTTGCAGCATATGCGAATGATGCTCCAGATAATCTAAAAACCGCTGGCGCGTAGTAAGATTCAACTGGGCAAAATAGCGGCTGTCCTTCCTGATAAACATATCGGTCATCATTTGCCGCCCGATGTGCTCGGCCATGGGAACAGTGTCGAGCAGGTGCTGCACGTTATCGTATCGTATCGAAATAAGCACCGAAGGCTCGAGTGTTTCAATTATCACAGTAGAGGGCACACGCGTATGAAAGGACACTTCCGATTGTATTAAATGCCCTTCTATGGCAAGCTGCAGGGTATGTTCATTTTTACCCACCAGCACATATTTGCGCAACAACCCCTTCGCCACAAGATTGAGGTATTCATCCGTTTGACCATACCGCAACACTTCTTCTCTTTTTGCAAAGCTGCGCACTTCGAGGTAAGGTAAAAACAAATTGAAATCTTCCTCGCTCAATTCAACAAACTGGCGAATGAATTGATAAACGAATTCCGCATATTGCTCAATATGTGAATTATCCTGTTGCATTAATTATAACGACATTGCAGTATTGCTGCTGCGCGTACGCAATAAGTGCTTGAGGCGGCTAAAAGTCTCAGGCTGGATATTTAAATAAGAAGCGAGATATTTTTGAGGGACACGTTGAAATAAAATCGAATTGGTGCTGAGAAACCTTACAAATCTTTCCTGCGTCGTGTATAATATCCGTTCCAGGTCCCAGCTTTCTTTCTGAAGAAACAGATCGGTGATAATCAATCTTCCCAGCCGCTGCCATTTGGCTGCCGAAGCGTATAACTTCTCAATATTTTCCCTGCTGAAGGAAATAAACGTAGTAGGCTCGATGGTCTCCACTATATAGGCCGACCTTTCGCCGGAAAGAAAAGAAACCGACGAACTGATCAGCTCTCCTTCCCGGGCCAGCTGGGTAATAATCTCTTCATTCCCTTTATAAAAAAACTTACGTGCCAGGCCCTTCAGAATAAAGTTGAAATACTGCTCATTTTCACCGAGTTCCACCAACTTCATTTTCTTATCGTAGGTGCGTATTTCTGCGATGCCCGCAAGCTGGTTAATCTCTTCGTCAGTAAGTTCGATAAATCTGCCTAAATATTCTTTTAGTGCCTTTACCATACGCGCAATATATAAGTTCTGTCCGAATTTGGCCGGCCGGGGGCATGTAAGTTACAAATGATAAGTGTTTCTCATTAGTCGCCTGCATGATTTTTCTTACTTTTGCCATCGCGTAAAACAATTATATATTTATAAATGAAACAGAAAATCAAAGTAAAAAATCCGGTCGTTGAGCTGGACGGAGACGAAATGACCCGCATTATCTGGAAATTTATCAAGGACAAACTGATCCTTCCTTATGTTGATGTAGATATCCGTTACTTTGATCTGGGCATAGAGCACCGCGATCAGACCAATGACCAGGTTACCATCGACGCCGCAAACGCCATAAAAGAAACAGGAGTGGGAATTAAATGCGCCACCATCACCCCCGACGAGGCGCGCGTAAAAGAGTTCAATTTAAAGCAGATGTGGAAAAGCCCTAACGGCACTATCCGCAACATACTGGACGGCACCGTTTTCCGCGAGCCCATCGTGATCAAAAATGTTCCCCGCCTGGTAACCAACTGGACCGCCCCCATCATCGTGGGAAGACATGCTTTCGGTGATCAATACCGCGCTTCAGATACCGTGATCAGGGGGAAAGGCAAATTGACAATGACCTTCACTCCTGAAGACGGAGGTGAGCCGCAGATCATCGACGTGTATACCTTTAAGGGCGACGGTGTGGCGCTGACCATGTATAATATCGACGAAAGCATCAGTGGCTTTGCCAGGAGTTGCTTCAATATGGCATTAAGCAAAAAATGGCCGCTCTACCTTTCTACCAAGAATACCATCCTGAAGAAATACGATGGCCGGTTTAAAGATATTTTTGCCGATATCTATGAAAAAGAATTCCGGCAGAAATTCGCCGATGCCGGTATCGTATATGAACACCGGCTCATCGATGACATGGTAGCCAGCGCCCTGAAATGGAATGGAAATTTTGTCTGGGCCTGCAAAAACTATGATGGCGACGTGCAAAGCGATTCGGTGGCACAGGGCTTTGGCTCGCTGGGGCTGATGACCTCCGTGCTGGTGACACCCGATGGAAAAACGCTGGAAGCCGAAGCCGCTCACGGTACGGTGACCCGGCACTTCCGCGACCACCAGGCCGGTAAACCCACTTCTACTAACCCGATCGCTTCCATTTTTGCGTGGACAAGAGGGCTAGCATTCCGTGGAAAACTCGACGGCAACCAGGAACTGATCGATTTCTGCAACACGCTTGAAAAAGTATGTATCGAAACAGTAGAAAGCGGAAAGATGACCAAGGATCTCGCTATCGCCGTGCACGGGAATAAAGTAAATCATGGCGACCATTATCTTTATACAGAAGAGTTCCTCGACGCAATCGACCAGAATCTGAAGGAAAAATATTGATAGAATTTTTCTTGATAAGAAAGGGTGTATGAAAAATTCAATACACCTTTTCTTATCAACTTCTTTATGGAAAATATTCCTGTTCTTCCCGCTACAGTTTAATATGAGTTTTGGTCAGTTCCTTTTTCAACGCGGGCCAGAAAGCAGGATCTTCGCTGCCTAGCACCCATACCGAAATGCCCCGCAACCGGAATTTTTTGAGAACCCCTAGCTTGGCTTGTAGTGAGCGTGCATCTTCAATAAATAAATACTCATTAACGCCATCATTGTCCCACACGGCCCAGTTAACGCCCGCTTTATCATTCCACATTGTTTTGGCATTAAACTGCCCGAGAAGATGCTCAACCATATTATATTTTGCAGAACGCGCATTGGAAAATCCTCCTCTCTCTTCTGTGTAATCATTGAACCAATGCACAGAATAAGTAGGTATTCCCAGTGATATTTTATCAGGCGCCACACCCTGATCAAGCAGGTATTGCACAACTTTTTCCATCCATTCAATCCCGGCCACTGGCCCGGGAGTGGTTCTCCGGGTATGCTCGTCGTAAGTCATTATCGATAAAAAATCACCGATCTCTGATAGTTCTTTCAACGCATATCCTGCCCGCCAGTTTTCATATAAGAAAAGATGGTAGGGAGAAGTGCCGCCCACATTTTCGGTAGCATGTACAACAGCAGCGGAAAGCTGGAGCCCGGCCTTATGCAGCGATTCGGCCGTTTCTTTAAAATATTGTGTAAATGCGGCCTGGTCGGCAAGGGCGAGATGTTCCAGATCAAATTGCCAGCCATCAATTTTATATTTCGTTGCATACCGCAGCATCATTTCGATCGATCGTTTTCTCGCAGCAGGATCGGTAATCAGCTGATGAAGAATCTTCTGATCGAACCCGGGGTTAACAATCAGCGGCACCACTTTAATATCATTCTTTTTTGCCAGCGACAACACCCGCGGATCTATCGAACCGGTAATTACTCCCTGCGGACTTACCGCAAATGTCTGTGGACAGACAGTAGATATCTGGTCCAAATTGGCCCGGAAGCTCTCGAAAGATTCGGGTGTGTTAACCATGTAAAACAGGTTTTCCGACTTCGTCTGGGACCAGGCAGTGGCGGTGGTAAACAACAGCGCCAGGATCAGTTTATATTTCATTTGATTTTGATTTTATTAAATGCAGAATAGTATGATCGTGCCGCGATAATTCTTCATCATTCGAAAAAATTACCTGCCGTCCGTTAATATTGTTCTGTAAATCAGATCCAGCACATCAGCCCGGATATTTACTTTCGATGGCCCGAATGTTTTCCCATCGTCGGGATAGACACGGTTGGTCAGACAAACGTAAACGAGGTTCCACTTAGGGTCCACCCATACAAAAGTGCCGGTATAACCACTATGTCCAAAAGCCTGTTCGGACGGGTAGCCGGTATTCGCCTGCTGTTGCTTTTCGGAGATCCTGTCAAAACCGTATCCGCGGTTAGAAACTTTCGACTCGCGCGATGTAAACAGGTTCACCGTTGATTCCTTATAATAGCGATGCCCTGCATAAGCGCCTTTGTCCAACAACATCTGGAACAGAATCGCGAGATCATTGGCATCCGAAAACAGACCCGCATGTCCCTCCACCCCACCGGCCATCGCCGAGCCGGGATCGTTTACATAACCCTGCACCAGCATGCTTCTAAACCAGTTGTCGTTTTCCGTTGTCGGAACAATTCGCGATTGGGCGAACCTGTTGCGTGGAAGAAAACCGGTAGTTTGCATACCTAACGGGAGGTAGAGATGATCCATTACATATTCATTCAGCCGCTGATGACTGACCGTTTCCACTACTTCTTTCATCATATACATGCTCACATCGCTATATATAAATTTTCCTCTTGTCAGCACGGGTGAATGAAGCGTCACCGGCCACATTACTTCGTTGAAATAATTAGCCCTAAGAAAAAAATGGTCGGCAACTTTTGTCGGATAATCGGCTGAAGAATCGGGGCGCAGATCCAGCGGCTTTAATGCTTCATAAAATTTAATATAGGGGGTATACCCTGCCTCGTGAAGCAATGCTTCTTTTATACGGATATCCTGCTTATCGGGAATATCACGGGTAACGGCAACATATTTACTGATAAATGAATCGAGGCCAATGCGGCCCTGATCATATAATTGCATGATTGCAGGAGTGGTGGCACTCACTTTCGTTACGGATGCCAGGTCAAAAAGATCATCCGGCTTAGTGATCTCCTCCCCATCATACGTATGTTTTCCATAAGCCTTGTGAAAAATTACCTGCCCGTCTTTGGCCACCAGGATCACTGCACCGGGGGTCGAATGTGTTTTAATACCCTCGGCTACTATCGTATCAATTCCCCGCAGCTTATTGCTGTTGAGATAAACCGATTCAGGCACGGAATAACCGAGCCGGATTTTATGAACGGCAAATCCATCGCCTTTACGATATTTCCTGCTATAGGTCGTTTTGAGCTGATTATTTACGGCAATACCGCCAAACACCAGTTGCGCCGCTACCGAAGCATCTTCTGCCGTATTACTTTCGTGCCATACCAGTGCAGAAGAAAATCCATTAAAGGAGCCGAGCATTTTTCCATTTCCCTGGGCAATTACAATTACGCTGCTGAGCGTTTCTTCATCCCGTATAAAATCCAGCAGCCTTGCATCAACAGAATCATTAGCGGATAATTTAATGATGATCAGATTGAAAAGCTTCAATTGATCATGAAGCACATTAAAGCCCGCATTATCCCGGATAGCATTTGCATCGAATGAAGTTATATGCCAGTATTTGCCGGCAATGCTGTCAAACACCGCGTGATAATTGTAATTAATATTCACGCTGGCTATTTTAAGGCCCTTCACTTCCGCAAGCGGAATCATTCCGGATTTATTGTTCAGCAACACGATGTTCTTCGCCGACTGCTGCATGCCGTTCAGGATCTGCTGATTCAGCGCGGGGCCTTGAGATTGCCCCGCGAGAAAACAGCCAAGAAATATCAGGCTTATCAGTTTCTTCATTTCTGTATTTACCATCCGGTTGTGCAGCCCAGCGAACAAGGTCATATTGCAGGATCTGCCGGCGTATTTGAATTATTAATTCTCTCCTGGTCGGGATAAGGATAAAAAATACGATTTCTTTCGGAAAAGTCGTCGGGTGGCGCAGGCCTGTTAAAACGCCTGGTGTCTTCCCATTTCAAACCGCTCATGTACAGCTCTGCACAACGTTGCTTATACACTTCCAGTAACAGGTCATCCTTGCTCACTGCTCCGCTGTATTCCGGAAGACCCGCGTTAACCCCAAACGGGTCGCCGCTTGCCTGTGTACGAACTGCATTAATAAGATCGAGCGCATCAGTAAGCGAGCCATCGGAACGCAAAATGGCTTCGGCCTTAATCAACCGGATCTCATCAGGCATATAAACCGGGATCGGGGTTGTTTGCGTGGAAGAAAATCCCGCAAGCGTAATTACAGAATCTCCGTTCACCACATTCACAGGATTAGTAAAATAAAAATTCAAACGTTTATCATCGACTTCATACAACGAGGCAGAGAGACCATAGTGTACTCTCGGGATATACGATTTGGTAACACCGAAAAGCGTATACAGCGGATTCGGGCTAAGCGTTGAATAAGAATATTTGGAAGTTTTCGAGAGGTCAACAAGATTCGCATTCGTGAGCGCATCCTGGTAATTACCTGCTATTAAATTTATTCTCGCTTCATATGCATACAACGTATTGACCAGATCAAAATCCGGTCCTGCCACCTGCGAAGTAAACGTTGAAGAGGGAGGTGTGGTGGTAATCGCAGACACGCCCAGCCCTAATAAGCGGATAGCTTCTGCAAGCACCTGAGCCCTTGGCACAAAAGTAACAGGCTCAGTAATACTGGTGTTGATATTGGCCTGCTCGAATGCCATAGCTAATTCAGTTAAAGCTATCGCTTTGAACAGATAGGCCTGCCCCATAATGCCACTTAATAATGCAGGATCAATGGTAGCCACATTGGGGGCGTTGGCAATGATGTTTTCGCACATGGCCATTTCCTGTTGCATGGTAGACCAATACGACAATAGCGAACCATTTGCGGTTGGCAACGCGGTACCACCGGCTTCGAGCTCAAGCGTGTTGGTAAACGTTGCAACACCTTTCACTTCACGGGCGGTAACAGAAGGCAATAGCAAGGTACTGCTAAGACCCGTAGTGGAATAAAACTGCCGTATGCCAATGCTTAATGCAATAATTCCTTCGCGGGTGGTTAATACCTGCTGGTCCGTCGCACTGTTCGGGCTGATCTGTTCGAGTTTGGTGCAGGATGAAGCAGCCGACAAACTCAACGCGATGACTAAATATTTATAACATTTATAAAGTTTCATGATATTCGGTTTGGACAGTTAATTAAAAGTTGAAGTTAAAAGACAGTGCGATGGTCCGCGGAATCGGCACCTCCACAAAATCAAATCCACGCACCGCTGTACTCTGTCCGGCGGCGTTGGTTTCAGGGTCCCATCCGGGATAGTTGTCTATCGAAAGCAGGTTCCTGCCGGATAACGTGATCCGCATAGGTTTGCCATTCATAAAATGAGGATACAAGCTATAGGATGCGGACAATTCGCGCAGCTTCAGGAACGAACCATTTTCTATCCAGTTTTCCATAATACTGAATAAGGCTGCGGAAGTACCCTTGGGAACTTCTCCCTTCAATTCTTTCTCGTAACCTTTCAGGCCGCCGTAAAGGTCCCTGTCACCTACACGCTTTGTGAAATTGAAAACCTGATTTCCATAAGATGCATCCCATTGCATTCTTAACGTGAGATTTTTTCCTACTGCAAATTCATTGATAAACGAACCTGTCCAATCCGGATTCGGATCACCGATCACTTTCAGTTTGGTAGCGCCAAAAGGCTGCCCGTTTGCGTCATGATTTACTTTTTCGGTCTGCGGAAGCCCGGCTGCATTTAACAGGAGCGAACCGTCAGCATTCCGTGCAAAAGAAGTGGCATAAAATGCTCCCAGGGAATATCCGTTAACTGCTGCCACCTGTCCAAATCCTCCTGCAAACGTCAGCACGCCGCCTGGAATATCGTATACTCTATTTTTATTTTTCGAGAAGATAACGGTAGATGTCCATTTGAAGTCGGCATTTTCAACCGGTATAACATTCACGAGCAACTCGATTCCTTTATTCGTCATGTTGCCGATATTCTGATACTGCGTGAGGTAGCCTGTTGAAGGGCGCAGCGTTACCGGCAGCAGCAGGTCATGCACATCTTTGCTGTACACCGAGAATTCAACGCTGAGACGGCCCTTGAGAAAGCTAGCGTCGATACCTGCTTCCTTTTCTGTCTGGCGTTCGGGCTTTACCTCTGCATTTCCCAGTTGAGAGGGAGCCGTTACACCAGGCAGACCTGCCTGTGAAACAGTATTATAATTACTGAAACGATCATACGCTCCAATTGCGGTAAGATTACCCGACTGTCCGTATGATGCACGGATCTTAAGCGTTGGAATAGCTGAAGCCAGTGAAGAGTTCTGCCAGAATTTTTCTTCGGAAATTATATATGCACCGCTTACTTTGGGATAATATTGCCACCTGTTCGTTACACCGAATGAAGAGGAAGCGTCGTTCCTGATGGCCCCGGTAACAAACAATTTATCCTTATACCCGAATGTCTGCTGAACGTAAAAACCCAGGATATTTAAAATAGAACGGCTTTCCAGCGCAGTAATTGAAGCGCCGCCCGATGCCACCTGTGTTACCGGCGACAACTGTGTTCCTGTAAGAGATGCGGTATTAATACGTTCCGTTTGGGCCGTAGCGCCAAAACTCGTTGTTGATTCCAGGCTGGCGCCGATATCTGTTTTATATCCGATATTCAAATCCTGGTTCATCAGCAGGTCGAGCCGGTCTACGCGGGATGAATATCCCTGGTTATAAGTGGGTGTGGTATTTCCGATAGGAATAAAAGCAGTGGCTAACTGTGTTGAATTATCAAAACCGAGTGTGTAGGTGATGGAAAGTTTATTAATGGGTGTAGCGGTGAGTTGAAAATCGCCGAGGAAACGATTGGTCTGCTGGATAAAATCGAAACGGTTAACCGCTTCCAGTGGATTTGTTCTCAGCAACACATTTGTAGGCGCCACCGATGGATACACTCCAGTTACCGGATCCGGGTAAGGATTCACAAAATTATTCGCAAAAATAAATCCGGTCAGCGCACCGTAAGATGAGTTGATACCGCCATTGGGAATCTCATGGCTGCCATTGAGCATATAATTTAAGCCGACAGAGGCTTTCAACCAGGAATTGAACCGCTGATCAAGCCGCAATTTTACGCTTCCTCTCTGGAAATCGGTACTCTTGATAATACCCTGGTTACCGAGGTAAGATCCGCTTAAATAATATTGCGTGTTATCCGAACCGCCGGAAACAGAAATATTATTTTCCGTGCCATAACCTTTCCGGAATACCAGGTCCTGCAAATCATATCGCTTAACCGCAATCCGGGTAGTATCCGTCACCAGTGTGTTGGTGAAACGATACGGATATTCATTAATTGCAATTTTCTTTCGTAACGAGTTCTGGCGAAATTGTGTAGAGAAGGTTATCACCGGCTTGCCTGATTTTCCTTTCTTCGTAAAGATCTGCACTACGCCGTTGCTGGCCCTTGATCCGTAGATAGCTGCGGCCGCGGCTCCTTTGATCACTTCGATATGATCGATATCAGCCGGATTAAGATCCACCAGCCTGTTCTGTGTGTAACCACCCAGATCGATCAACTGGCTGGAACTGTTATTGACAATAACGCCATCGACAATATATAGCGGATCGCTGGAACCCGCGATGGTACTATTACCCCGCAGGTGAACGCTGATACCCCCTGCCGGGTTACCCGAGTTTTGGGAGATCTGCGCGCCCGAAATTTTTCCTGCCATCGCCTGGTCTATCGATGTGGCGGCTCCATTGGTGAGCTCTCTTCCCGATAATGTGGCAATCGCATTTCCAAGTTGTTTTTTTGTTGTTGCGATCGTTGTTCCCGTCACTACCACTTCATCCAGCTTAGCCACATCTTCCGTAAGGGCAACATCCAACGTGGCAGTGCCGGAGCTAAGATTAACAGATCGCGAAACCGACTTATAACCAACTGAAGAAAAGGTAATACGAACTTCGGAACTTTTCGAATTAAGCGTAAGTGAATACCTGCCGTCGGCTGCCGCAGAAGTAGCAGCGCCTGCGGATCCTTCTTCCTTTACGGTAACTGACGAAAGCGGGGAACCGGAACGGGCGTCAGTCACTTTTCCACTGACAACATGCTTTGCCGTTTGAGCAACGGTGTTCAGTGAAATAAATAATGCCAGGGCTATTCCCAGCAGCGCCGGAGCCGTTTTGTAACAATAGAATAATTGCCTCATAAGAGCGTTTTGATTGACGGTTAAGAAAAAATTTATCAATCCGGAAAGCTGACCTTTCCCATTGATATGAAAAATGACGCGGCGTTGTCTGCATTGCGGGTGTCCTTTCCAACCACTGCCTGGTTGGCCAGTAAAGCAAACAATACAGCTTCCTTCGCGTCGGGATCAATACCCAGTGATTCCGTAGTGGTAAACATCCGGGCACCGAATTCGTCTTCGAGGTAACGGACTAAAAGAGGGTTGTGCATGCCGCCGCCACTCAGGTAAATCATGAACGGGCCTTCGGCATTCTGCAAGGCATTTTTAATGGCACGGACGATCGCTTCAGCAGAAAACCGGGTTAATGTTGCCAGGATGTCTTCGTTGCTGAGGCCCTGCTCGCCGGAACGTGCTATCGCCAGATCGATATAGGGTAAATTAAAAAGTTCGGGACCGGTGGTTTTTGGAAAACCGGCAGAAAAAAACGGATGATCGAGAAGCGCTTCCAGCAAACGACGGTTCACCGTTCCGGACAAAGCCAGTTGCGCATCCTTATCGTAATATTTACCCGGATATTTCGCCTGCACAAACTGATCGATCATCGTGTTCCCGGGACCTATATCCGTTGAAAATACTTTTTCGGTTTTTTTCCCTTTCGGAAGAAAGGTAAAATTGGCAATGCCGCCAATATTCAGCATGATCCGTGTTTCGGTATCACTGGAAAATATCAGCACGTCACCATACATGGCCAGCGGCGCGCCTTCTCCGCCCGCGGCAATATGTTTTTGCCGGAAATCACTGAGGGTAATAATTTTCGTTACAGTCGCCAGATGGTCGCCATCGCCAATCTGCAGGGTGGCATTACCATATGCCTGCTCACCGTGCAACCATTTCGGTGCGTGAAAAATCGACTGGCCATGGCTGGCAATTAAATCAACCTCTTCGGGTTTGATATTCCAGCTGCGCAGGCAATCCAAAACAATATTTCCAAAATAAATTCCGATGTACGCATTAAGCAGGGTAATTTTTTGCAAGTCAACTGTCTTTCGGGAAAAGACCGATTTTAATTCTTCCTTAAAATGGCTATCGTAGTCGACCGTTTTGAAGTTCATCAATCTGACCGAGGTATGCATATCGGCCCCTTCGACGGCGCACAACGCCACGTCGAGCCCATCGAACGATGTACCGGACATCAACCCGACAATTATACGCCTGGGTTGCCTGGAAATCTCATACAGTTTTTTAATATTCATCGTAGAAATTGGCTGATTCTGCAACAGGAATACCATCCAAATAAAACCGCACATACCCGCAAAATCCTGCACGAATTTTCTTTACTAGGGATAAAGCTATTGGAATTGTTGAGAAAAAACAAAAAAAAATGCATATTTGCTAACGGAATACCGCATAAACCTGCATTAAATTTTATAAAGATCCAGCCCTGTGAGCGCAATTGTTCTACAGTATCAAAACAATGAATGTATGTTAACGACCGAAATGAATTCCAGGTTTGACAGTTTGGAGAAGATGACCATTCCGGAGATATTACTGGCAATAAACAGTGAGGACGCCACCGTGCCACAGGCCGTCGCGAAAGCATTGCCGCAGATTGAAAAATTAATTACGGCAATAGTAAAACGTATGAAAAAAGGTGGCCGTTTATTTTATATCGGCGCCGGCACGAGCGGAAGACTGGGAATACTGGATGCCTCGGAATGCCCCCCTACTTTTGGGGTTCCGGACGATTGGGTTATTGGAATTATGGCAGGCGGCGACGGCGCCATCAGAAAGGCCGTTGAATTTGCTGAAGATGACGAGAACCAGGCCATCTCCGATATTGAACAGCATGGAGATAATAAATGGGACAGCGTGATTGGTATTGCCGCATCCGGCACCACGCCTTATGTAGCGGAAGGCATTAAAGCCGCACGGAAAAAAGGGTTGCTCACGGGTTGCATTGTCTGCAATGAAGGAACACCGCTGGCCGCAGCTACCGAGTTCCCGGTAGAAGTGGTGGTAGGCCCTGAATTTGTTACCGGCAGCACGCGGATGAAGGCGGGAACCGCACAAAAGCTTATTTTGAACATGATTTCAACCACGGTGATGATACAACTGGGAAGAGTAAAAGGGAATAAAATGGTGGATATGAAGATGAGCAATAAAAAATTAATCGGGCGCGGGGTAAGAATGGTGATGGGTGAATTAAAAATAAATGAACAGGCTGCGGGGAATTTAATTAAAGAGACCGGCAGCGTAAGGCAGGCCCTGGAAAAAGCAAGAGCAAACCGCTGATCATTTCGCCGGAGAAAATACTGAACAGACAATAAACGATATGTTGAAGGAAGAAAGACAGGCATATATTCTTCATCAGATTAATCTTCACAACAAGGTATCCTCTGCATCGCTGAGTGAACAACTCGACGTATCGGAAGATACTGTCAGGAGAGACCTGATCGATTTAGCCCAGGCGAAACAAATCATCAAGGTACACGGCGGTGCATTGTCTAATTCCTTTCATGGGAGAGATGCATCCGATGTGTACCAGGTAGATAAAAAAAAGAAGATCGCGGCAAAAGCCACCACGCTGCTCCAGGATGGCATGTTCGTGCTTACAACAGGCGGAACTACGATAACTGAATTTGCAAAGCAGCTTCCCAGGGACCTGCAGGCCACTTTTATCACGGTCAGTTTGCACGCCGCATTGGAATTCACCGATCACCCCGGTATTGAAGTAATTTTTATCGGGGATAAATTATCGAAAACCTCCAAGATATCCGTGGGCATGGATGTGATCCTGAAAATACAGCAGATTAAAGCGGATATCTGTTTTATCGGTGTAAACGCCATCGATATTTCCGGCGGCCTGACAGATAACGACTGGGATATCGTGCAGGTGAAGCGTGCGATGATCAAAAATTCCAAGAAGGTGGTGGCGCTCTCTATTTCAGAAAAACTGGACACTTTAGAACAATTAAAAGTCTGTGACCTTCATGAAATAGATATGCTTATAACAGAGCTCGATCCCACCGCAGAAAAATTGCAGCCTTATCATGGCAAGAAAATAAAATTGCTGTAACAGGCAGTTTTTGCCGCGAAGCTGTAACGGATGCAGGCAATCATAATTATCAACTGATCCATATGCAGCGTAGAGATTTTCTTCAGTCAGGTCTTTTTGCAGTGCCGCTGTTAAAGCAACAACTGTCATCGCGACACTCCGTGAAGGCTTTGTTTGTTACCGATATGCATTTGTCTCCGAAGATCGGGCGATCCGGCACAGCCGCCGGCTTTCTCCTCGATTATATCCATAAAAATCCTTCTATAGATTTTGTCATCAACGGTGGTGATGCCGTTTATGACGTGGCAAAGCTGCGATATCCTGAAGGAGAAAATCTCTGGCAATACTGGGGGGCTTTTCGCGACCAGATAAAAATTCCGGTTTATAATTGCCTGGGCAATCACGACGTTTACGAATGGGAGCTCAGCACCGAAGCATTACCGCAGCCGGATAAATGTAAGGCGCCAGCCATAAAGCACCTCCAGATGCCCGGCAATTATTATTCTTTCAAAGCGGGAAGATGGAAATTTATTGTGCTCGACTCGATGAATTATGTTGTCAAGGGATATAAAGGCGCACTGGACGATCAGCAATTAAAATGGCTTGCCGCAGAATTGCAAAAGGATGCCGGATACCGCCTTGCTGTCGTCAGCCATATTCCCATTATTTCGGCCTGCGCCGCGCTCTATCTCGACCCGGAAAAAAACTATCTCTTTCCCAAAATAGCGGAAAGGCTTTCCCATACCGACGCCCCTGCCGTGTTTGACACATTAAAAAACAGGCGGGTTGACCTTTTTCTGCACGGACACCTGCATATGCAGGAAAAGATCTACTATAAGGACTCAATCATTTACAACGGAGGCGCTTTTTGTGCGGACATGTGGCGGGGACCTTTTCATTCATTTAAAAGTTGTTTCACAATCATTACCTTTCCTGAAGAGGGAGAAGTAGGTATACAAAAAGTGGATCTGCCAGACTCTATCTAAAACATTACTCGTATGATGAATAGAAACACCATTCTTTGTTTAATTGCGTCTATGGTATACTTTCCTGCCTGTGTATCGGCGCAGGCTCTCCGGATTATGAGTTATAATGTTCGCAACGCGCTGGGGATGGATAAAAAAACCGATTATGAAAGGGTGGCAAATGTTATTAAGGCGGCCAATCCCGATATTGTTGCGGTGCAGGAACTGGATAGCAATACCCGCCGCAGTGGCAACAAATATGTATTGCAGGAAGTGGGTTCCCGCTGCGGCTATCATTATTCTTATTTTCCTGCAATTGAATTTGACGGGGGCAAATACGGGGTTGGTATATTAAGTAAGGAAATCCCTGTTAAACTGACCAATGTACCCCTTCCCGGGAGAGAAGAAAACCGGACACTGGGAATCGCGGAGTTTAAGAAATATGTTTTGTTTGTTGTTCACCTGTCTTTAACCGAAGCCGACCGGGATGCTTCGGTAAATATTATCCGCGAACAATCGAAAAAAATTACAAAGCCCATTTTCCTGGCAGGCGATTTCAATTCAGAGCCTGGCAGTAATGCCATCAATTTATTCAAGAAAACAGGTTGGAAGCTTTTAAGCGGCGAAGCCTTTACTTTCCCTTCCAACAAGCCGGACATATGCATCGACTATATTTTTGCGCGTAACGGGAAATATACCGTAACCGCAACACATGTGGTGAACGACTCCATGGCTTCGGATCACCGGCCGGTAGTAATAGATCTTACTACAAAATAGAGGTGTAAAAACGAAAGCCCTCCCAGGAATGGGACGGCCTCTAACGATTGCTTGCCATATGAAAAAGTTTAACAAATGCTGACGGCAAACGGATCAGCATCCTGTTTATCTCTTAAGACTACTTCTTAGCTGAAGTGTCAACTTTCGCGCCAGAAGCAGTGTCAACTTTCATCTGAGCGGTGTCGACTGGTGCTGCAGCGTTTGTGTCAACTGGAGCTACAGTTGCTGAATCAGCAGAAGGAGCAGATGTTTTTTCTGTGTTGTCGTTACAAGCAGCTGCAAAAGCGCCTATAGCTAATACAAAAAGAAGTTTTTTCATTTTAACCTGTTTTAAAATTTTAAATGGTATAGCATTTATACCACAATGGGAAAAAGGTAACCCGCCCTTCAAAAAAAAATTTAAACTATTTTTAAGGGGGTTACTTATTCCTAATTTCGGTATAAATAAAGGTCAACGAGTGAAATCAGATCCTAACGAATCGGACTTACTGGAAGGGCTGGCAAGGAACGACAGGCAGGCTGTTGAAACTATCTACAGCAGGCATTTCGCAATGGCTCAGGCGTTGATAATCAATAACAACGGCAATTCCGACGATGCCCGCGATATTTTCCAGGAAGCGATGATCGTTCTCTATGAAAAATCAAGATCGGGGAACTTCGAACTGAACTGCCAGCTTAAAACATACCTGTATTCGGTATGTCGCCGCCTATGGCTGAAGAGGCTGGCACAGGCAAAAAGATTTATCCCCGAGATCCGGTTGGAAGAAACCGTGCCGGTGGAAGATGATATCGAATTGCAGGAGCTTCGCAACCAGGAGTTCCAGGTGATGGAAAAGGCGCTGGCCGGATTGGGAGAGCCGTGTAAAAGTTTATTGGAAGCGTTTTATCTGCAGAAAAAGAACATGAGCGAAATAGCATCGGGATTCGGATATACCAACCCCGAAAATGCAAAGAACCAGAAGTACAAATGCCTGATGCGCCTGCGCAAACTGTTCTTTTCCGAACATACAATTAATCCCGTGTGATGGACAAAGTAAAGTTGTTAGATGCTATTGAGCGTTTTCTCCGCAATGAAATGTCGCCCGAAGAGCGTTATCATTTCGAAGAAATGCGCAGCAATGACCCGGACCTTGATCTGCTCGTAGTGGAGCAGGCCGCTTTCCTGGCCCAGATCGATGATTATAAAGATGCGCGCGATTTCCGAAGCTCGCTGAACGAAATTCACAATAAGCTTACCGATAGCGGAATTATTAAGGAAGCAGTGCCCCGCGCCGTGGTGCGCCAGCTCTGGAAAAAATATAAACGCGTGATGGCTGTGGCAGCTTCTATTGCCGGCGTCACCACCCTTCTTATAGCGGGCATGGTATCGTATTATTCCCGCAAGGCCAATACCGCCGAACTGCAACAACTCAGCAAAAAATTCGAGAACACCGAGCGCCGCGTCAATGCACTTACCGCTGCAGTGGCCAGCAAAAAAGTAATCGAAGAAAAGGCGCCCACCAACGTTCCCATTAAATCCGGCGGCACAGGGTTCCTGATCGACGGCCGGGGTTATATCGTGACCAATGCGCACGTGGTGGAAGGCGCTTCTACCGTTGTGATCCAGAACAATAAGGGCCAGGAGTTCCGGGCCCGGACTATTCATATTAATAATGTAAACGATATCGCCATCCTGAAAATCGAAGATGCCGATTTCAAACCCCTCGCCGCCCTGCCTTATGGGTTGCGCAAAAGCGGTGCTGAACTCGGCGAGCCCCTGTTTACCCTGGGTTTCCCGCGCGAAGAGATTGTATATAACGAAGGTTATATGAGCGCCAAAACAGGTTTTAACGGCGACACGCTTACCTGCCAGATCGGTGTGTCAGCCAATCCCGGTAACTCAGGCGGTCCCGTTTTCAACAAAAACGGCGAAGTGATTGCCATCATCAATACGAGGCAGACGCAGGCCGAAGGCGTCGTTTTCGCAATCAATGCACGGAATATCTTCAGCTCCGTGGACTCGATCATGAAAGACACTTCGTCCCCGAACTGCGTAAAGCTGCCCACTGCCAGCAGTCTGAAAGGCATGGATCGCGTGCAGCAGATCCGGAAAATCGAGGACTGTGTATTTATGGTTAAATCATATTAGGCCCAGAGATTATCGGGGTATTCTCCTCCATTAATTAAGGATTCCAGGCTGGCTTTTACTTCAGGAGCATCTTCCTTGTAGGTAACACCGAACCATTTGGCCGAAGTGGGGATAACCTTAATAACTCCGGTACCGTCATTAATAAATTTATCTGCCACAATCGGAATGAAGAATTCAGATTTCGGCTTGCTGATATTTTCGTTTAAGAATTGTTTGAATAATTGTTCCGAATAAGGGAAAATAGAAGGTGAGAAACACCAGAAATTCATCGATACCTGGGAATCCCTCGGCAATTCTTTCGGC
Organism: Flavitalea sp.; assembly: GCA_044224935.1. Classification (GTDB taxonomy): domain Bacteria; phylum Bacteroidota; class Bacteroidia; order Chitinophagales; family Chitinophagaceae; genus Flavitalea. The sequence continues at coordinate 7,302 of JBGAJL010000029.1, read as the reverse complement.
TGCTGGTCGTCGTCGCAAATTATTCTACCATTTTTTTCTGCAATATTGATGCGCTCAGCGATAGCAGTGAGATTTCCCTGGCCATCAGTCTGGCATACGCCACGGTTTACCGTACCATTATCAGATAAGGTTTTCAGGAGCTCATAGCCGATAATGGAATATGTTTTGTCGTCTGCATCTTTTACCAGGAACCGGTATGCTTTTTCAAACGCATCGCGGCCATAAAAATCATCTGCGTTAATCACAGCAAACGGATCTCTCACCGCATCTTTTGCACATAGCACGGCATGAGCCGTACCCCAGGGCTTTGTTCTGTCTGGCGGCAGTTGCTTATCGCCCAGGAAAGCAGCAAGATCCTGGTACACGTAAGCGGTCTCCACCTTTCCTTTTAGCTTAGGCTCAAATATGGCCTTAAAATCATCGGCAAATTGTTCGCGTATGATAAATACAACCTTTGTAAATCCGGCGCGCAGCGCGTCATAAATTGAATACTCCATTATTGTTTCACCTGAAGGTCCGAATGCCTGAATCTGCTTCATGCTTCCATAGCGGGAAGCCATACCGGCAGCTAAGATCACGAGTGTTGGTTGCATTATTGTAATTTTAAAGAATTTCACGAATTTATAGAATAATCGTGGTGATTCAAACCCTGCGGGACATACTGTTTAGAGATAATCGCTTAAGCGCCGATGTGCTGCGCCTCGACCTGATCCATCCTGAAATTTCGGGCAATAAATGGTTTAAATTAAAATATCATCTTACGCAAACGTTATCGTTGCAGAAAAAAGGAATGGTCAGCTTCGGCGGCGCCTATTCCAATCATCTCGTGGCAATGGCTTTTGCCTGCAAAGAGCAGCAGCTATCGTCAACGGCAATTATCCGTGGCAACGATCCGGGCATAAACAATCCCTCTATTGAGCAGATGAAGCAATACGGGATGAAGCTGATCTTTACGGATCGCGGATTGTACCGGGATAAAGAAAAATTAATACAGGATTATTTAAAGGAGAATCCGGATGATTATTATGTGCCGGAAGGGGGGTGCAGTGAGTGGGGCATCCTGGGCGCTTCGGAAATCATGCAGCCGGAATATCAAAAATATACGCATGTGATCTGCGCAGTGGGCACGGGCACCACTATGGCGGGAATTATCAAAGGTTCCGCACCATCACAACAGGTCATCGGCATCAGTGCATTGAAAGTAGCGGATAAAAATGAAAACGAATTATTGCATTTCATTGATACAAATAGTTCAAAACCCGGCGCAAATACGTCAAAAAATAATTACCGGCTCTTGTTCGATTATCATTTCGGCGGATACGCCCGCAAAAACACCGGATTAATTTCCTTCATGAATGAATTATACCGCAACGAGAACCTCCCGACCGACTTTGTTTATACAGGTAAGCTGTTGTATGCGGCGTACGATCTTGTAAAGAAAAAATTCTTTCCTTTGGGATCGCGCATACTGATCGTTCACAGTGGCGGCCTCCAGGGCAACCGTTCTCTCGCAGCGGGAATATTGGATTTTTAATTACTTTTAAAGCTCCCAACAGCAGGAACATGAAGATTGCACTGGCAGGAATTTTATTGGTATTAATCGTCTCTGCAACGGGCCATGCCCAAGATACCCTACCTCATTTTACATTGGTATATAAGGGACAAAACAGGAACATGATCAGTTGGACAAATCCTTACCCTTATACATCGCAGATCAGTATTCAACGCAGCCTCGACAGCACCAGGAATTTTAAAACCATCTTAACGGTTCCCGATCCCACAGTGTTGCAGAACGGATATGTGGATATGAAAGGTGCTTCACCGCTGATGTATTACCGTCTCTTCATTGTGCTGGACAGTGGCAGGTACCAGTTTACCCGGGCCAGGCGGCCGGCCCCCGACACAGCGAAAATAGTCAGTGACTCGGACCCACTGTTGAAAAACGAGAGTACCAGGGTGATCATAGACAGCCTGACCTATAGAGAAAAAAGGGCGCTGAAGGAAAAGATACTGCCCCCCATAAATCCGGTTGTTCCGAAGCCGGAGAAGTTTTTTATTGTAAAAAGAAGAGATACGATTGTCAATACTATTTCGGAAAAATATTTGAAGAAATTCAGGGACAGTATTGTCATTAACACCAAAGACACGTTGCTATTTGCGTCCGTAGATACGATACTGATCAGGCCTTTTGTCCCGAAAGAAATATACAAGCCGTCGAAATTTGTATTTACCGAGAAATATGGGAATGTAATGATCGCGCTGCCGGATGCCGGTGAAAAAAAATATTCGGTTAGTTTCTTTGATGAAAACAGGAAGCCGCTGTTCGAGATCAAAGAAATAAAATCCACGCAACTGACCGTAGACAAAACCAATTTCGTGCATGCCGGCTGGTTTTGGTTCGAGCTATACGAAAATGGGAAGCTGAAGGAAAAGAATAAATTATTTCTGCCGAAGGATTTCTGAGCGGCAAACGACCTGCCGTTAAAGAATACCGGATTTTTTATATAACACTTACATGGATTTGTTACCCCATCTTATGACAGAGATCCATGTGGTAATAGTAAATAGTAAGAACCGGCAATCCTTATGCTCTTATTTTAAATCGTAAAATCATGAATCATCCTTAAATCATCCGGATCCCTTTGAGGCTGAGCCCGGTGATCTGTGCAATAAGCTTATCGGACAGGCCAAGCTTCCTGGATTTTCTCACAAAAGCCCGCTGCGCTCTCAGCTCGCCCTTTTTAAGGCCTTTTTCAAGACCATCTTTTAGCCCAAGCGCTCTACCCTCTTCCCTCCCCATTTCTCTTAGTTGTTCCAGAATTCCCATAGATTTGGTTTTTTTATCAGCAAGCTTTTCAAGCTCCTGCTCGAAATTAATATTTAATTCCTCTTCCTCAAAGCAAATATAGGATCGGATGAAATTCAGCAATCGTCTTGTTTTGTCCGCTGCCAACCCCGATTGTAATAAATTCCGCGCAAGCGATTACACCCATTCTATGTCAAACACTTCTTCAAAATAGTATTTTACTTTTTCTTTCACCTCATCCATATCCAGTTTTCTCCCCAGCTCTCTTTCAAGCGAGGTCACCTGTTTGTCGACGATGCCACAGGGGATGATATTATTAAAATAATTAAGGTTGGTATTCACATTAAACGCCAGGCCATGCATCGTCACCCAGCGGCTGCAGCGGATGCCGATCGCACATATCTTGCGCTCCCTGCCCTTCACTCCCGGATCCAGCCATACACCTGTTTCTCCCGCCGACCTGTCGCCGGTTAATCCGTAATCAGCCAGCGTCCGGATGATCACTTCTTCAAGACTGCGCATAAAGCGGCCGATATCGGTATAGAACTTCTCGAGGTCGAATATTTCATACGCCACTATCTGCCCGGGCCCGTGGAAAGTAATATCTCCTCCCCGGTTGATCCGGTAAAAGCCGATTTGATTTTTTTCTCTCTCCTCGTCCGAGATGAGCACATTATCGATCTTACCGCTTTTTCCAAGCGTAAACACCGGCGGGTGCTCTACAAATAACAGATGATGCGTAGTGTCTTCCGGCTCCGCCATCACTCCGCCCTCTTCATTATTGCGCCATTTAGCAGACTTGATATCGACGTTTTGTTTCAGCAATTGTTCCTGGTAATCCCAGGCCTGCTGGTAATCCATAGAACCGAGTTCTTCGAAGCGAACTTTTTGTTTCATCGGTTAATCATTGTTTTATCATAAAACGCAGCCATTTTCCGTTTCATGCAGACTGCAAAGTTAGGTTTCCTGCCTTTGCAAAGATCCCATCAGGCAGGAGATGGACCTGTACCGGGGGAAATCCGAAGAATAGCAACCGCAAGTTTAGGTTGCTTACCTTTGCAAAAATCTTTTAAATGCCTGACGGGCACCATACATACGAAGAGCTGGAAAACACAGCCTCTCCTGACGACGAACAATCGGAGGAACTATACGAACGCATGAGCATGATCGTGGATCGGGGGCAGGAACCCATGCGGCTGGATAAATTTCTCGTAGCCCGAATGGAGGGCGCTTCGCGCAATAAAGTGCAGCAGGCTATCGAAACCGGGCGCGTACTGATTAATAATAAAAAAGTACAGGCCAACCATCGTATTAAACCTGGTGAAGAGATCATCGTTTATTCGGATCGTGAAGTGCAGGGTGAAGAAATCGTACCTGAAAATATCCCTCTGAATATTGTATACGAAGATGACGACGTGATCATTGTAAATAAACCTGTTGGCCTCGTTGTGCATCCCGCCAGCGGAAATTATAACGGCACCCTCATAAACGGCGTTGCTTTTCATTTATTACAGCAAAACAGTGAACTGAACCAGTCTGTATTACCGAGGTTCGGACTGGTGCATCGCATCGATAAAAACACCAGCGGCCTTATGGTGCTGACCAAAAATCCAAAGGCCCTCACCAGCATCGCCAAACAATTTTTTGACCACACGGTGCACCGGCAATATGTTGCGTTGGTATGGGGCGATGTGAAAGAAGATGCAGGCACGATTCGCGCACATGTAGGCCGCCACCAGCGCTTCCGCAAAATATTCGACGCCTATCCCGAAGGAGATTATGGCAAGGAAGCCGTGACGCATTATAAAGTGCTCGAGCGTTTCGGATATGTTACCCTGGTTCAATGCGAGCTCGAAACAGGCCGCACACACCAGATACGCGTGCACATGCAGCATATCGGACACCCCTTGTTTAATGATGAGCTATACGGTGGTGACAGGATTGTAAAAGGAACGGTTTTTACCAAATACAGGCAATTTGTCGATAATGCATTTGTTCTCTGCCCCAGGCATGCATTGCACGCAAAAACCATTGGTTTTATTCATCCAAAGACGAATAAAGAAGTGAGGTTCGACAGCGAAATACCTTCCGATATGAGCGCGGTAATTTCGAAATGGAGAGACTACGCGAAGAATAAAAATATCAATTCGTAGCTAAAGCGCGCCAGGAAATCAAGGAATGGGATCTTAATCGTGAAAATCATATAAGGTAGCCGTAAAGATTCCACGTTCTCTTTTTTTAAAGACCACATCCCAGTTACCATTATAACGCATCACCCGCGGCACCAGGTAATCCTTGAATTTTGTCATCTCCACTTCGATATGCACATCGAAATCATATACGCCGGCGTTATAGCTCAGATCATAATTCCTTCCGTTAATTTCCCAGGTTTTTTGATTGAACCAGGTGGTCATTTCATTAATAATGATCTGATCTTTCTGCCGGCTATCCAGGTCGGGAACAGGAGTAATCCGGAAAACATAACACATCTCTCCCCGGTATTCTTCCATGTCGATCAGGAAATCATACCGTTGAGCAACTTTATCATCGAACAGCGCTATTTTATTTCCGATAAATGGCAGGCCCGGAATTTTTTTACCGGGATTAAAGAACAACATCTTTAGTTGTTCCTTATGCTTTGAAATTCCCGATTTCCCCTGCACGCTGATCGCAGCATTGGCCACAATATTGGTTTCGCCGCAAACAGTATCGGGTGACAGGAATATGCCGGTATACATCTGTGCCGTATAATAATTGAAATGATGCGACGCATCATACATATCGCCGGTGGTCTTCTCTTCGATCGTATGCATCCATCTGCAGCCGTGCCCGATCTCCTGCTTTGTTTTACTAAACAAGGTAGCCCGCGACCGGTTGTCTTTGTCAAGCATGCGGATATCGTTGATGGAATTATAGCCGAGGATGCGCAGGTTGAGGAATGCCTTATGAAAACTGCTGTCGTTTTCTACCCGTTTAATAAAGGCAGGCACATTCAGATTATTCCTGACGACCACTTCTTTTAAAGTAACCGATTTATTATCGACAAATACGGAAGTGTCCTGCGCAGAGCCGCAGAGCGGTAGCAGGAGCAGCGCAAAGAGGCTCAACCTCATTTAACAAAGGTCATTTTATAATCCACCTTCACTTTACCCTTTGAGATGTCGTTCAGCCTGCCGGTCATCATTTTTCTCTTGAGTGGCTTAAGATAGTCGATAAATAATTTTCCTTCGATATGATCGTATTCATGGAGGATGATCCTTGCGGTAAGGCCGTTGAAAGTTTCGGTATGATGTTCGAAATTTTCGTCGTCATATTCGAGGGTCACCTCCTCATTTCTCGAAATATCTTCGCGGATTTTGGGAATACTGAGACAACCTTCGTTATAGATCCACTCGTTGCCGTTGAGCGCTTTTATCTTTGCATTGATGAACACGCGTCTGATGCCTGGCTCGTCGGGGTATTTTCCCTTATCCTCGTCTTCCTGGTTGGCAAAGATCTGCGCGCTATCCACCACAAAAAGGCGGATGTTGCGATTCACCTGGGGGGCGGCGAGCCCTACCCCACTGCTGGCGTACATGGTTTCCCACATATCGTCGATGAATTTTTTCAATTCAGGATAGTCAGGGGTTATCTCCCTGCTAACGGTTCTCAGAATGGGCGAGCCATAGGCCACGATCGGAAATATCATCTTGGTGAATTTTTAATCTAAGGGCAAATTTACGAGGTTTTCCGGACGGTTCCCAGGGGATGCGTTTCCCGGAACTGTGGCCAGGCGCAGCTACTTCATATAATTTTTAATAAACGATGTTTTTATAAATTCTACTTTTCTAAAACGCAATGCACTCCAATCGGCATCTATCGCAACCTGCCTTACGGTTTCAAAGCCCGATTTGCGCAATATTTCCCAACCGTTATCCCTGTTTATCTCTGCTTTGTATTTTTTAGAAGTTCCTTTCGGATAGGCAAACCAAACAATGCCGTCACCTTCCAGTTTTTTAGCAAGAAGCGGAGCGATGGCATTAATCCCAGCCTGCGTTTTTACGAAAGTCAAAACAAATTCTATTGCACCAACACTTTTGATATCCGTTTTTACGATTGTGCAGTCTTTCATTAAATTTAATTCCGCTTCAAATTCTGCCGGGGAATTTAAAATAAGAATTTCCCTGTGCTGCCTGAAATTCAATTTCTTAAATAATGCTGTTACTGCCATTGGCCACCTCTTTATTTGTTTAGGAAAGATATCCTCCTCCTATTATTTCCGATAATTTATTTCGACTAATAAATATCAGCATTTGTTACGACAGGCTCCTCAGATATTCCTGCAGCATAATCGTAGCGGCGATCTCATCGACAAGTGCCTTGTTGCGCCGCTGCATTTTTTTCATGCCCATCTCCAGCATGGCCTGCGAAGCCATCTTCGAGGTGTAGCGTTCATCCACCGTTTTAAGGGGTATCCCGGGAAACTCTTTTATTATTTTTTTGATGATATTACGAAC
>JBGAJL010000028.1:0-39337 GCA_044224935.1 Flavitalea sp. | reverse complement strand
GTGGTAAAAGACAGTGAGGTATTCAACCGGAGATCCTTTCCAAGATTCACATGGCTGCTCAATGAAAGATCCAGCCCGGAATTCTTTACACCGGCAATATTCACATAGGGAGGCGTTCCGCTGCTGCCGATCGTACCGATCAGGCTCGGGTTATACAACAGGTCCTTGATATTTTTATAATAATAGTCAACGGTCACTTCAAGCCCGCCGTTCCATAAGGTTGCATCGAGGCCTATGTTTGAATTAATATCTTTTTCCCATTTGGCATCGGGGTTGCCGATCTGTCCAACCTGGAAACCCTGTACGATGCTGTTATTCGTACCATACAGATCATAATAAGATATGCTTTTATTGCTGATAAAAGTATAATATCCGTTTATCGGACTAACATTCAGCTGATTTCCCATTACGCCCCAGCTGCCGCGTATTTTCAAATCATCGAGCCATGCAACATCCTTCATAAAGCTTTCTTCAGAAAGGCGCCAGCCGAGACTTACCGCCGGGAATACGCCGTAAATATTATTCACGAATTTGGACGATCCGTCTCTTCTTAACGTGGCGCCCAGCAGATATTTACCCTTATACGAATAGTTCAGCTTGGCAAACAGGGAAAATAAGCTTTCCGCGCTTTTGCTGCTGTTGTTGGACATAAGTGTCGTGCCGGTGGAAAGCGTCGTAAAATTGGGATCGAAAGAGAAATAACCCTGGGAAACACCGCCCAGGCTTTCTCCTCTCTGATCAACGGTTTCTGTACCGGCCAGAATATTTATGTCATGAACAGAATTGAATATTTTGTGATAGTTCAACGTATTGGTCCACGTCCATGCATATACGAAATTAGACGACTCTGAATAATTGCTGGGCGCTGGAGGCGTATAACCCTCATAGGCCGGATAAGCGAAAGCATTGGCATATCCCGATCCGACATCACCTCCGAAGCTGGTGCGAAAAGTGAGATCCTTCGCGAAATCCACACTGGCATATACATTTCCTATCAGCCTGTTTGAATAATTTTTATTATTCTTTGTACGATACTGGCCGGCAACAGGGTTCCCACCGAAAAAGTCCGTACCATGTGCGCCGCCAAAATTTCCCTTGATGTCATACACCGGAATAATAGGAGCAAACGTAGCGGCGCCTCTTATACCATTAACCAATCCCACATTACGCCCTGTATTGAAAGAATATTCCAGGTTTTCGCCGATATGAACATTTTTTGAAACATTGAATTCGCTGTTGGCCCTTAAAGAATATCTCTGTGCAAATGTATATGCCAGTACGCCCGGCTGATTATAGTAGTTCAGCGACAGGAAATAATTTCCAATATCACTTCCTCCCGACACCGACAGGTTATGACTGGTCATGTAAGCGGGCTTCATGATTTCATGATACCAATCGGTTCCCTGTTTATTCGCTCTTGTTATCTGGTAGAAAGAACTGAATTCAGATGGATCGAAAACTGGATTCACATAATATTTCGAAGGATCTACAGACGGATCGCCTTCTTTTGCACCTGCAGGTGATATATAGTCCGGCAGCACCGGTTCATTTCCACTTCCATATAAGGGATCCGAAAAAGAGGTCGCGCCGGAATTTTTTAAGGCCATCCATTTTAACTGCGCATTCTCCAAAGGATCGAGCCGGTTATAGATATTACCGGATAATGGAAACTGTCTTCCATAAAAAGCATCATACTGAACCTTCACCCTGCCACTTCCTCTTTTAGTGGTGATAATGACCACACCATTAGAGGCCCTTGATCCGTAAACAGATGCGGCGCCGGCATCTTTGAGCACCTGGATCGAAGCAAGATCACCCGGGTTAATATTAGAAATGTCCTGGGTAGGAATTCCATCTACAATATATAAAGGCGTATTGTTTCCAAAAGTATTAATGCCCCTTATCCGGATCTCCGGAGCCTCTCCGGGCTGACCGGTGCTGATCACCGTTACGCCGGAAGCCTGCCCCTGCAAAAGCGTGGCCACCTGCGCCGAAGGCTGCTTTGTCATGTCAGCAACATTCACGACTGCTATTGAACCGGTGAGATCCGCTTTTTTCTGCTTGGTATAACCGGTTACCACCAGTTCATCCAGTTCAGAGGAAGAGGGGGAAAGCGCAACATCAATAACGGACTGGTTATTGATCGTTGCCTGCCGGTCAACATATCCTATAAAAGAAAACACGATAACCTTATCCGAACTTTTATCGATGCTGATGGAATAATGCCCGTTTGCATCTGTTACGGACCCTTTGTTTTTACCTTTTACCACTACGGAAACACCTTGCAGTGGCTGGTGATCAACAGATGAGGTAACTGTACCCTGGATCTGGTCGCGCTGCTGCGCGAAGCTCAGAAAGCAGAAGAAGACACCTGTCAAGGACAAGCCCAGTTTCTTCATACGCAATTGTAAAATCGTTTTACTCATGATGAGGAAGTTTTGATAATTGAAGAGAGCTTTTTAAAGTGATAATTGATAAATATATTATTGGTGAGAAATATCATCTTTCGTAATCATCCTCATATCTTGTTATATCATCCTGCTGCCAATCGCCAAAAGCCACTTCCAGCACACGGACGGCTTTTTTACCATCACAGCTTAACCGGTGCTGTTCATTGACCGGTATCCAGATATCTTCGCCCGCCTTATAGACCCTGGTTTCTTTCCCAACCTGCACTTTTGCCCCATCATCAAGCACGATCCATAATTCGGCCCGCCCTTTATGAGATTGAAGGCTCAGACGCTGGCCGGGGTCAACTGTCATCAGGCTTACCGTGCAGGGTACGTTATGTGTAAACTGCTTAAAGCTGCCCCATGGCCGTACTACGAAGTCTATATCGGGCTTATCATAGGGAGCCTGAATATTCTCTTGCATAATTTTTATCCTGTTTGTCTTTTATATGAATTTTTATTTCAAAACCGTTTTGACCATTCATGCTCCCATATCATTATAATACAATCCCATCCGGACAGGCAATACAATGCTCCCGGGACATAAAACACTCGTTTCCCGTTTATTCAGGATGCATTCTTGTAACACCAAAAAATAACCGTCCCGTGAATATTCACTTCATCGCGCAGGCCCTGGACGGAAGAAGGATTTTCGGATTATAGGAACTGGTATATACTGGTTCATAATTACTGTGTGAATATAACAACTTTTTACAACCCACCAAATTTTTTCAAACCCTCAAAAAAAAAAAATTACCTCTCCACCCCCCCCCTTTTTATTATCCCGGTTTACATACCTATAGAACAACAGGTATGACCGAAAATCAGCAAAAAATTCAGGAACTGTTTCATCGCTGGATGAATGGAAGCATTACCCCTGCCCTGGATGAATGGACCCCCGCCGGAAGAAACAGAGTTAAAAAATCTATTGGCTGCCGGGGAGCAGCCCGAAAGGCTGCATGCTATATTGAAGACAGAATGGAATAACCTCGAAAACATAGAAGCTTTGTCGGATGAACAGAAAAGAAAAATCATCGAAAAAGCAACAGGCCGGCAAGATGAAATATACACTCCCGCAACGCATCGCACACAACTTTGGCGAATGACCTGGTTTCGTTATGCGGCAGCAGTAGTGCTTATTGCAGGCGGCACGTGGTTGTTTCTCAAAAAGAACAATGCATCAAAAGAATCCATAACACCCGCTTTATCCGGCACGCCCGTGCTCCCGGGAAAGGCCGGCGCCATACTTACCCTTGCCGATGGAAAGCAGGTAGTGCTCGACAGCCTGGGCGACGGTATAATAGCCAGCCAGCCGGGCACTGTTCTCGCACTGGATAATGGACAATTGAGTTATAAACCGGATAACAGGACAACCATTGCCACAACTACTTTCAATACGATGTCGACCCCTCCCGGAAGGCAGTTCCAACTGCAATTGCCGGATGGAACACGGGCGTGGCTGAACGCAGCAAGCAGCATCCGGTTCCCTGTAGGCTTCAGAAATGATGAACGCGTTGTATCGGTTACCGGCGAAGTATATTTTGAAATAGCAAAAGACCCACGCAAACCTTTCCGCGTTTTTACCAACAGCAATACCGCAATAGAAGTACTCGGCACCCGGTTTAATGTAAACGTTTATACCGACGAGCCCGGAGTAAGAACTACATTGCTGGAAGGCGCTGTAAAGGTTTTTGCGCTCGATAATAATAACCGTTTTACAACAAACCATAAACTTTTATCCCCCGGTCAACAGGCCATTCATTCTGTTTCTGATCCATCTGCACCTATTATTGTTCAACAGGTGGATACGGACCAGGTTATCGCATGGAAGAATGGCCTGTTTAATTTTGAAGGAAAGAAACTGGATGAAGTAATGCGCCAGCTGGCTCGCTGGTATAATATCGATGTAGTGTATGAGAAGGGAGTTCCTGATATTGTATTTGGCGGAAAAATCGAGAGAGCGCTCAGCATATCGGATGTATTGGGTATTCTGAAAGCATCCAATGTAAACTTCCGCATGGAAGGAAGAAAAATAATTATTACACACTAAACCAATAATCACCATTGCATTTATTGGATTGACCCGCAAATAAAAAGACCGCAACGAAGTGATGATTCGCAGCGGCCTGGCGTTGGTCAGTCGAAAAGATCAGGCAAACTGTCATTTTAAAATAACCAAACTTGAACAAATTTATGCTAAATGCTGCTTTTTGTAAGCGGCACACTGCCTTCATTTTCCCTAAAAAAGAGCTATGGCAAAATGAATGCTCTGAATCCGGGACCGGGCAGTGTCGCCAGCTGATCACCAAAACATTACTGGTCGTGAAACTGACTACTTTTTTGATGTTGGCCCTGTTCATGAATGTACATGCAAGAGGAAAGGCGCAGGTTATTTCCCTGCAAGCGCAAAACATGCCCCTGCACAGAGTTTTTGCAATCGTTGAAAAACAAACGGGTTTTGTCGTATTCTATAATAAGGAATTATTGAAAAACAAGCCGCCTGTTTCGGTAAATGCTACGGGCATGCCCCTGACAAGCTTCCTGGATATGGCGCTGGCGAACCTGCCACTGACCTACGAGATCACACAAAAAACAGTGGTGATCAAAGAAAAAAAATCAAGTACCGCAATTTTTAATAACAGGAAAATAGAAGAGTCCGCACGTATTCTCATACACGGAATCGTCCGTTCGCCTGAAGGTAATCCGCTGGCCGGAGCCTCCGTTAAAATCAAAGGCACCCAGTCCGGCACGAGAACAGACGAAAAGGGCGAGTTTAATATCCAGGCAGAGACTGGCGCAGTGCTGGTTATTTCTTTTGTCGGCTATGAACCCTATGAATATGAAGTCAGGGGACAACAATCAATCGACGTCACCCTTAAGGCAATCGTAGCAGGACTGAAAGACGTGGTGGTAACGGGGATATTCGAAAGATCAGCCAAAACCTATACGGGCGCGGCCCAGACGATCAGGTCTGAAGATATCCGGAAAGTGGGCAACCAGAATATTCTTGGAGTGCTTGCCGTGCTGGACCCCGGCATTCAAATACCCCAGGATATACTCAATGGTTCCGATCCCAATAAAATTGCACAGATAAGATTACGTGGCGCCTCCAGCCTGCCATTGACAACCGCAATTTCCTCCAGCGACGCTACCAGCAACATCCGAACGGACAGGGATTATTATAATTTATACGGCAAGCAGGTGGATGATATCAAAAACACTTACAACGTAAACCCGAATCTTCCCCTATTTATCCTCGATGGATTTGAAGTAAATATTACCCGTATTAACGATATCGATATCAATACGATTCAGAATATTACTATCCTCAAAGACGCATCTGCCACCGCAATCTACGGGTCACGCGGCGCCAATGGCGTTATCGTTGTGGAAAGAATCAAACCGCAATCCGGAAAGATCAGGTTCGGCTACAAGGCCGATATCACTGCGAGCCTTCCCGACCTGCACGATTATAATGTACTTAATTCAAGAGAGAAACTGGAAGTGGAGAACCTGGCAGGAATTTATTCCAGCGATAATACCGATATCGATGAAGACCTGAAGATGGTTTATAATCAACGATACAAAGAAATGCTGAGAGGCCGCGATACTTACTGGCCCTCCTTACCCGTACGTAATTCAATCGGACAGCGCCATGCGCTTACTATGGATGGAGGAAATGATGCGGTGACATATGGCATTGACTTCAGCTATAATCGCGAAAATGGTGTAATGAAAGGATCGGACAGAAGCACCTATAATGGTGACATTTACCTGAATTACCGTGGAAAAAAATTCCAGCTGAGCAACCAGCTAAGCCTGCAGGTCATTAATTCCAACAATTCTCCGTGGGGGCCTTTTTCACAATATGTGCGCATGAATCCTTACTTCAGCCCATACGACGACAAAGGAAATATCGACTTATATCTGCAACATTCCCTTACAGGACTCACCCCGCTGTTTTATGGCGAAATTTACAACCCTGTATATAACACTACTCTCAACGGAAAGGACTTTCGGAAAAGTAAAGTATTGATTAATAATACCTCTTTTACTTACAATTTTACCCACGAATTTTCCATGCGGGGCCGCTTGTCGCTTACAACACAAAACGATGACAATGAAATTTTCCTGCCGGCAGAACATACGATTTTCAAGGAAAAGGGTATGGATATTTTTCAGCGCGGGTCCTACACAGCAGGCTACGGAAAATTATTTTCCTATGACGCTAATGTAGACCTCAACTATAACCTTACCCGCGGCCGCCACCGGCTATTTACCACCCTGAGCGGAAGAGCCAATGAATCAGCCAATCAAAATGTAATGGTCCAGGTGCAGGGACTGCCCAGCGCTCTAACCGATCAGCTATTCTATGGCAGAAATTACGTTAACGACCGCCCCGACGGATCCGAAGCCACGATCCGTACACTGGGTCTTCTGGCCAATGCAAACTATTCATATGATAATCGCTATTTTGCAGACTTCTCTTATCGTCTCGACGGTTCGTCCAGCCTTGGTTCCGACAAGTTGTTCGCACCCTTCTGGTCAGTAGGCGCCGGATGGAATCTGCATTATGAACCTTTCCTGGAGCCGTTGGTAGCACAAAATATAGTATCGCAGCTCCGGGTAAGAGGCTCGATAGGGTTAACAGGAGCGCAGCAGTTCGATCCCTATATGGCGTACCGCACCTATAATTATTTCCTTGATGAGTCGTACATCAATTCAATCGGGGCAAGTTTATTAAATATCGGGAATGATAAACTAACGTGGCAGGGTACACGTAAACATAATATCGGAACCGATATGGTATTGTGGGATAACCGGCTGAATATTAACGCCGATTATTATTATGATGTAACAGATAAATTCATTGCCGACTTCAACCTTCCTTTATCTACCGGCTTCTCTACTTATAAGGGCAATCTCGGATCTATAGAAAGTAAAGGATGGGAAGTGCGTGCCAGCCTGCAACTGATCAAATCTTCCAACCTGGATGATTTTGGCCTGACACTGCTTGCTAATGCAGGAAGCAATAAAAGCTCTGTAAAGAAAATCAGCAATGAGCTTAAAGCACAAAACGAAAAACTGCAGAGCTTAACCAGCACCACTTCACCTTTTCAACGCTATGAAGAAGGTACCTCCATGGATGCGATCTGGGTGGTACGCTCACTGGGTATCGATCCGGCCACAGGCATGGAATTGTTCCTTCGCAAAGACGGCACCACCACTTTTAGCTGGAATGCCGCCGACATGGTGCCTGCCGGTATTTCTGTTCCCAGGCTTCGCGGCAGCTTCGGATTTAGCATGGTCTATAAGGGATTCCAACTGACATCCTATTTATCTTACCGTACCGGCGGCCAGCAATTCAATCAAACATTGCTCGATCGTATCGAAAATGTGAACCTTGTCGATAATGCCGACAGGCGGGTGCTGACAGAACGCTGGAAAAATCCGGGAGATGTTGCATTTTTCAAAGCCATCAGCCGGGACGGGTCTGAAACCAACGCCTCATCGAGGTTTGTACAGAACGACAACACCCTGGAGATGACTTCTTTTTCCCTGTTATACCGCGTCAGCCCCGCGAAGCTGACAAACTGGGGATTACGAAATCTGAATTTCGGGTTCTATATGAATAACCTGTTCCGGGTTTCCTCGATCAAACTCGAGCGGGGAATAGATTATCCATTTGCCCGCAGCTTCTCATTCTCGATACAGACCGGGTTTTAATAAATTAATAATATTCTGAATAATGAAACGATATATTCTTCTGTGTTGCTGTTTCCTGAGTTTATTACTCGCGTGCAAGAAATACCTCGATGTAAAACCAAAGTCGCAAATCAGGGAAAACCTGCTTTTAGAGAACGAAAAAGGCTTCATGGATGCGTTAGCAGGCGTTTATACACTGATGGCCCGAAAGGATTTGTACGGAGATGAACTTACCATGTCTTTTCTTGACGTGCTGGCTCAGCGGTATAAAGTACCCAGACAAACCAGCGCCTATTGGGATGCGGCACACTATAATTACAACAGCAACCAGTCGAAGCTGCCTGTTAAAAATACGATCCGGTCAATCTGGCTTTCCTCGTACACCGCTATTGCCAATGTCAACAATATCCTCGGGAATATAGAAAGCCGGCAGGCCCTGTTTACCGGCGACAATTATAACCTGGTCAAAGGTGAAGCGCTGGGGCTTCGGGCCTTTCTTCACTTCGATCTGCTTCGGTTATTCGGCCCGGTTATGATTAATAATTCTTTCGGAAATGCAATTCCTTACAGAATAAAGCTCAGCAAAGAAGCGCAGTCCCCTATTGCCGCCAATGAAGTGGTTGAGTTGATTCTAAAAGACCTGCTGGATGCTGAAGAATTATTAAAAAATGATCCTGTAATAACAGGTGCGGCTTCGGATTTATCCGAATTTCAACCGGAATACAGAAAATTCAGGATGAATTATTATGCCGTGCAGGCAACGCTTGCGCGGGTTTATCAGTACAATAACCAACCCGAAAAGGCATATGAATATGCAAAGCGGGTAATTGCCACAGAAAAATATCCTTTTGTAAGCAGCCTGGATATTTCTACTACAGGCGCATGCCGGGACAGGACGTTTCACAATGAACAGGTATTTGCACTGCTCATCAATAACATGAAGCCCTATACCGATGAATATTTCGCAACTACTCCCGGCACCTACGAGAATACGGTATTGACCAATGACAATGCCATAATCGATGAGGTTTTCGATCATTCCAGCACGGATTATCGCAGGCAGTATCTCTGGGAAAGCCGCGAAGGACAGCTATTACACTCCAAGTTCTGGCAGTTCGAATCTATCCCGGACCAATGCAGTGCATGGCCAAAGAACGTCATGCCCTTACTGCGTATCAGCGAAATGTATTATATCGCCGCGGAAAGCTCCACCGATCTCAATGAATCAATAGACCTAATGAATGAAGTATTAAGTCATCGCGGCCTCGATCCGCTTACCGGGATCACCGATCAGAGCGAATTGAAAGCAGCTATTACCAAAGAATATCAGAAGGAGTTTTTCAGTGAAGGCCAGCTCTTCTATTATTATAAGCGCAATAATTTCTTATCCATTCCCGGGTCGCCTGTTCCGGCTGATGATAAAGTGTATGTGCTTCCTATACCTGAAGACGAATCCATTTTTTAGACCTCAAATGCAAGAACATGAAATATATTCTTTTCATATTGATCGCTGGTAGTTTGTTTTTGTCATGCAGAAAATCGGATCTGCAGGGATATTCCGAAAAACCACGAATCTATTTTAATCTCAATAAAGTTCAGTTTTATGGCTCCAGGCCAGGCTCCTCTGCGGGTGATGTATTGATCAATTTTGCACCGGCAATAAGCGCAGTCACAACCGATACCTTATTTATTCGCGTAGCGGTGACCGGACCTGCAGCTTCCGCTGACCGTCAATTCAAGTTCTCCAGGAATACAGCAGCAGGCGACGCCAGGGAAGGAGACGATTTTGAAATACTCAATAGCTCTTTTGTAATTGCCGCAGGCAAATACGACTCCGTGGTAGAAGTAGTAGTTCACCGCACTTCGCCCATGGCGCAGAAAGAAGTATCATTCGGTTTTATGCTGGAGGCAAACGAGAATTTCCAACTCGGACCCCAGGGTGATACGGCCACATTCAGCAGCAATAATGTTAGTAACACCATGCGTATTTGCCAGCTACAGGTCACAGCGCGCGATATCGTAACGAAACCGGCCAACTGGGAAACATTTATCAAAAACTATTTTGGTGATTACAGCGAAGTGAAATATCGATTTGTAATTGATGTGTTGAAACAGTCGGAATTTGCCAGCACCACTTCCGCCCGCACAATGAACAGGTATAAAACGCAGTTGAATACGGCATTGACAGAATATAATGCCACACATTCCGAACCGCTCAAAGATGAAAACGGGAACCCGGTGACTTTTTAAATAAGTATCCGACAGAATTAAATGATTATTCAAAACAAAACAAAATGAGAATTCTTTTTCCCTATACAGGTTGCAAAGCCATCATATTGTGCTTACTCATACCCTGTCTGCTCGGGTCATGTATTAAGAAAAACCTGGGCAACTATGATCCAAACGCGCTCAACGACTTTAGCATCGAATTGTCCATTCCCGATAATTACCTCGCGAATGTAGATGATATACTAAAAATACAGGCGACACTGAGCCAGACAAAAGAAAAACCCGCCAGCGCTTTCACATGGCAGTGGAAATATTATCCGGCCGGAAACTATATTTCAGACCCCGCCGTTATTGTAGGAGATCAATCAGCTATCGAACTGCCCATTACCATGGCTACCGGTCAGTATGTTCTGGTTGCGGAAGCAACGGAAACGGCAACAAACATTAAAGCCTATAAAAAGATCGCATTAACGGTAAAAAAACTATCTTCTGAAGGATGGTTGCTGTTAACCTGGAAAAATAACAAGGCAAATATCTCTATTGTCAGTTCGGATAATATTGTCTTCAAAGACTTTCTGAAACCTTCTGAACAGTATCCGGTTACCCACAAACCGGTTAAGTTATTTTGTGTAAACGACTGGGATGCCGGCGTTCAGCCTATTGTGTTAAAAACCGAAGAACCCGAACTTTATTTCATCGATCATAATACTTTCGAGATCAATACCTCTGGGACACCGATGGCAAGATCTATTCGGTCGGCAGAAATGGAGAAGATGATAATTTCCCAACAGGCTTTGGAGAGCCAATGACTGGCAACTATGAAGCAGCTTCTCTGATCATGCCTACAGCCAGTTCCTACCCGGTGACTTCAGTTATATATGACAAGGATGGCAAACGATTTATGTATGAGCCTTATGGCCAGCAAACCCTTCTTCCCTTTCCTGCCACGCCCCCCGATGCACCATTTGATATGAGCAATTTTACAGACGAGATAGTATATACTGATCAGGGCGGTAACCAGGTTACTTATATCGTTTCGAAGACATCCGATGGAAATTATTATCTGAATTCACTCGCCCTGGATGGAATACCGGATCTGTATCCTGCTTTGTCAAGAGATAAGTTGCCACTTCCTGATGGTGCAACCGCCACTCAGTTCGCCATATCCGGCAAGCTTCCCTTATTGTATTATATAGCCGATAATAACCTGTATTTATACAAGATGTCTGAAAAACACGCTACACTTCTTTACACTTTCCCCTCGGATGAACAGGTAGTAACCTTGCGCATGTACCGCGAAACCATTATGCAAACAGAAGCAGACCAACCGGCAGTTAACAACCAGCTTGCCATTGCCGCCAATAATAGCGACGGTGGTATATTCTACACGTTCAACCTTTCTCCCAGCGGTGTATTGAAAACAGGTCAATACACAACGAAAGAAGAAGGATTCGATCCTATCGTGGATATGGTATACAAAGAGAGAAAATAGAAGTAAGAGCTAAACATATTTTTCATGAAACAGTCCATCCTTCAACTGGTTATCGCAGCCGGATTATCCTGCGCGGCAAGTGCTCTTTCGGCGCAGGAGCGCTCACTGCAACAGGCCAGTATCAGTGTACGGTCAGCTCTGCATCAGGCAGGCACCAAACTGACAATATTCCGGGAATGGCCTTCCCGAAAACTAATTGACACGCTGCTCCTCACAAAAGACGGCGCCACTGTCAATATAACGGATAGCCTGCCGGCAGTGTATTCTGTTAAGCTGTCCCGGCCATGGGCAGATGCCATTATCCTGTTAGATAAAGATGGTGCGCAGGTAAATTTTTCCGGAGACCATAAAGAAAAGGTAACCGGTAGTGTTCTACAGGAAAAATATAAAGCGTATCTGCAGGAGATGAAACCCATCGAAAAGGAGATGATGGAGAATGGTAAAAACTACGAAGCAGAGAAGGATATGGAAAAGAAACTCCTGCTGGAAAAAGAAAACAGGCGCATCTTTCAAAGTATGCAGCAAAAGCAAATGCAGTTTATACAAACCAACAGCGATAATATAGCCGGCGCCTGGGTGGCCAGTTCCGGTGAATACATGTGGAACGGAGCCATATCCGATAAATTAATAGAATTATTTAAATCCAGGCCCTGGGCTTCCGCGTTAACAGATCGTCTGTATGAAAAGAGAAAAGAAGAAAAGGCGCTCGACATTACCGGAAAAAGGGCCGCCAATTTCGAGCTCCAGGCAATCAATGGACAAAGAATTAAGTTAGACAGCCTGCTGCAGGCAAATAATTATGTGCTTATCGATTTCTGGGCATCCTGGTGCACACCCTGCCGCTCGGCCAATCGAAGAATCGCGCCGTTATATGAAAATTTAAGAAAGAAGGGGATCGAATTGGTTTCCATTTCCGTGGATGAAGATAAAATGGCTTGGGAAAAAGCAGTAGCGGCCGATAAAATACCCTGGATTCAACTAAACAGTCCCGGAGGAATGAAAGGGGATTGCGTATCGCAATACCAGGTAAAATCACTCCCCTCAACCTTCCTGGTTAATAAGGAAGGTATTGTTGTGCAACAACATCTTGACCTTGCAGAATTACAGCAAATGATCACAGCCAAGCCTTAATAAGATAATATGAAAAGAATTTTGATATGGATAGCTGCTTTGCAGCTCACCACCGGCATCGTATATGCTCAAAAAGAAAAAACAGTCCGGCTGCTATTAAAAAATGCTACTATTATTGATGGAAATGCGAACGTGCCGCCTTACAAGGCCACCATTTTAATCAGCAACGGACTGATTGAGAAAATTTATTCCAAGGCTACAGCACCAGAAGCCGATAACGCGAAAGTAATCGATTGCTACGGCAAGTTCATTACTCCCGGAATCATCGATGCACATGTTCATTTTGCAACAATGGACATCGATAATCTGATGAAGGAGCTCACGAGAACAGATAGTATCCTGTTGAATTTCGTGCGACATGGTGTTACTACGGTTAGAGATATGACAGGAGACGGGATGTTTCTCGGCCTGTTAAAACGAATGAGCGCAACAGGAGAGATTATCGCTCCGGATATTTTTTATGCGGCCCAGTTTGCGAGCCCACATTATTTCGAGTTGGTGAACAACGGGAAAAAGGAGAAATTTCACAACACACCCTGGTATTGCGCCATAACAAACGATACTGATATTCGGCTGGCAATTGCCCAGGCAAAAGGCGCGGGCGTTACCGGCATCAAGATATATAACGATCTCACCAAAGAACAGATCCGGAAGATCACGGAAGAAGCCCACCGGCAGGGTTTGCAGGCCTGGAGCCACGCCGCCGTATTTCCCGCGAAACCCATGGATGCCGTAATGGCTTCCGTAAACAGTATTTCCCACGCACATGATATTATTTTTGAACAGATTCCGGGCAAAACCATTGAAACCGGCAAAGCATGGGAGGCAGTGTATAAAGGAATGAAGGTAGACACCGCCATTTTAGATCCCTTGCTTCACGAAATGAAAAAGCGAGATGTATATCTCGATGCCACGCTTTATCATGCAGAAAATAATAAGCTGACAAACGCGGCCATTATCACCCGCCGCGCTTACGAATCAGGAGTAAAAATAGTTACCGGCACCGACTGGATATACCCTACTGTCAATGCTCCTCTTCCTCTAATGGAAGAAATGAAAGTAATGGTAAATAAATGCCAGATGAAGATGCGCGACGTACTACAGGCATCAACAATGAATGCAGCAAATGTTATTGGCCTGCATGACAGGGGCGTAATCCTGGAAGGAAAACGCGCAGACCTGCTGATCCTGGACAACAATCCTTTAAATGGCCCCGAGGCATTGTTCACCCCACAAATAGTTATTAAAAACGGGCGAATCCAGAATTTTGAATAAAAATAGTCAGGGAGGGCTCACGCAGAGCCGGAAAGTAAGTATGGTGTGAAGTGCTGATCACACAGCACAATCGGGACCAAAGGATTTCTTATTTTTGAAGACCCTGATATGAGCAAACGGCGGTACGAGAGCGTACGTTCCTGTGCATACCCGCTTCGCCAACCAGGCATCCCGCGGCTATGCAATTGGATGATGGAAAAAAAATATTGATTGAGATATCACAAGGAAGTGAGCAGGCATTTACCCGCCTGGTAGACAATTATTCTTCCAAATTATATACTTATATCTATCGCCTTACGAGAAGAAGAGAAGTAGCTGAAGAAGTAACACAGGATATCTTTATGCAGCTCTGGCAAACAAGAGAGTTCCTCCCGGAGGTCCATAATCTCGACGCCTACCTTTTCATACTTACCCGTAATTTCAGTGTGAATGCGCTGAAAAAACTGATCCGCGAAAAAGATCACCTGCAAAAATGGCTTGAGATAGCGCCATCTTCCCTATCAGACAGTGGATGGAACGAAAATCACCTGAATCTGGTAGATCAGGCCATCGGACAATTATCAACCCGCCAAAAAGAAGTATGGATCATGAGCCGGCGCCGGAAAATGAAATATCAGGAAATAGCCAGGGCACTGAACATCTCGAAAGATACAGTAAACGAGCACCTCCAGGCAGCCAACCGGAATATCGTAAATTATCTTCGTAACAACATTGAAGGGCTGATGCTGTTGTGCTGCTGCCTGCTGCATTAGGATAAAAATTTAAATAAGTAAATTATATAAACCTTTAGAACAATCTGTGCATACACTTTAAAAATCGACCAATAATGCAACGTGCAAATAAAATAGTATCTCTGCTTTTCGCCGCCCTGGGATGGTTCGCCATTATAGCCCAGTTTGTCCTGATGCTTAATAACCGTACCACATCCATAGAAGAAACCACTATCCGGTTTTTTAGCTATTTCACTATTCTCACCAATATTATTACAGCCCTGTTCTTTACATCTCAGGCATGGGGTAAGAAAAGATTTAAACCGGGCACCGCAACGGCCATTACCGTTTATATCACGGTTGTCGGGCTCGTTTACCAGATAGTGCTAAGACAATTATGGACGCCGACAGGATTACAAAAGATCGTAGATGAACTGTTGCACTCCGTCATTCCCGTATTAACGATAGTTTACTGGTTTCGATATGAAGACAGGCACAACGTATCTTATAAACAAATTGCCGGCTGGCTGACCTATCCGCTTGTTTATCTCGCATATATTTTAATACGGGGATCTTTTTCGGGATTCTATCCCTATCCTTTTATCAGCGTGCCGGAGTTGGGAATGTCTAAAGTGCTGTTCAACGCCGCCTTCCTGTGTATCGTTTTTGTGAGCCTGTCATTCCTGTATGTTTTTGCAGGAAAGAAAATATCAATATTCCTATTCTATCTCGCACTGTTATTAATTCCTTCACTGGCAGCAGGGCAGATTTCTTACGGTGATAATCCGGCCAGCGGACATTATTGCCATACGCGCGGCATTACTATCTACTACGAAGAATATGGCTATGGACGGCCATTGCTGCTATTGCATGGCAATGGCGGTTCTATTGCCAATATGAAAGGTATTATTCCCTTTTTTAGCCGTTACTACCGGGTGATAGCGGTAGATACACGAGGCCATGGAAAATCTGCCGATCCCGCCGATTCGCTGAGTTTTGAAATGATCGCCGATGACTTTAATGCACTGCTCGATTCGTTGCATACAGGTGCGGCCGACTGTATCGGATGGAGCGATGGCGGCATAGACGGCCTGGCTCTCGCGATGCGCCATCCGGAAAAGATCCGGAAGCTTGCGGTTACAGGCGCCAATATTTTTGTTGACTCTACAGCCCTTCCGGCTTCCTCAATCGAAGAAGCGCGCGCATTCAGCAGGCAGCAGCATGCCAAAGCAAATCTTACAGCCGATGAAAAGCGGCAACTCAAATACAACGACCTTGACCTGTATGAGCCCCGCTGGCGCCCCGCAGATCTGCAGCGCGTAAAAAATCCCACGCTGGTGATCGGAGGCGACCATGACCTGATTCCGGTTCCGCATACCGTATTGATCTGGCAAAGCCTGCCCCATGCCTGGCTCTGGATTGTTCCCAACAGCGGGCACGGAACACTGATCGAGCATAAAACAGCATTTCAGCAAAATGTGCTGGAATTCTTTCAGAAGTGGTAAACAGCAGATATGATCAGGCGGATACACTAAGCAGTTATACTTAGCGAATAAAAATTTTAATGATCATTACACAGATATAACATTGCCTAACGACGTTTAACATAAAATATTAATATCTTGGAGGCGCTTCGAACCGTGAAAACAATTTCCGTAATACTTATTTACCAAAATCAAACAGACCTGGTTTAATTCCTGGTATACAATAAAGAAACGGTTTTATCATGCCTTCGATTGCTCTCCACTGGAAACGACTGCTACTTTATGCCGGCCTGTTCGCGCATACTTCGGTTATGGCGCAACAGGCAGATACAGATTCTCTTCAAGCTGACAGCGGCGGTGATTGCTTTTTTATTTTGCCGGATTCATCGCAGCAGACACCAGTTGATTTATCCAAAAATTATATACGCCCTTACCGCCCGCAGAATTTTATTATGCCGGCGGCCCTGTTTGCATCGGGTCTTCTTTCATTAAAATGCAGGGCCATTCGTAGCCTCAACGAACATGTAAAAAGGGAGATATGGATCAACCATCCGCATCGTTGCATTCATATTGATAATTATTTACAATTTACTCCTGCCGTGGCGGTATACGGATTAAATATGGCAGGGATTCGCGGCCGGCACAATGCAAGTGAAAGGAGTATGATTTATCTGATGTCGAACGTTTTTGTCAATGCCATGGTTTACCCGCTTAAAAACACATTCCGGGAGCTGCGCCCGGATGGATCTGCACGCACCTCCTTTCCTTCTGGCCATACTGCAGAAGCATTTGCTTCGGCTGAATTCCTACGCGAGGAATATAAAGACGTATCGCCCTGGTATGGAATAGCGGGATACGCCGTTGCTACCACAACCGGCTTTCTAAGAGTCTATAATAACAAGCACTGGGTAGGCGATGTGGTTGCAGGAGCGGGAATAGGAATCGCATCTACAAAGATGGCCAATATATTATACCCGATCCTCAGTTCAAAACTGTTTAAAGAACGATTACCCAATACGACAATAATGCCTTTTTATCAGCATCGTTCAGCAGGATTAAGTATGTTGTACGCCTTTTCACGCTAAATCAAATAATTCCGAGATCCGTCATGAAAGTAAAAGTTGGCCTGTTCTTCCTGTTGAGTTTATATGGTTCAATAGCGCTCGCCCAGGATTCTGTTCTTTCCTATCTGCGCCCGAAACCTTTTGCGTTCATCACAAGCATTCCGAAAGACGTGGCAGGCTTTTCAAAGCAGTCGTTCAAAAAAGATAACTGGTCCAAACTGGGCTGGATCGCCGCTTCCACAGCAGGCCTTCTCCTGGCAGATCAGGTGATCACTGATAATGTGCAACAATTTTCCGCCGATCATGGCATTTCCGCCAAAGAAAGTTTTTCACCGATCCTAACACTAAAGCTGGGAGGAAAGCCAACCAATATTGGTAAGCTTCCCCGTAATGTCAACACCGCCTTCTACAATCTCGGGCAGGGGTCTTCTGCCATGGTGATGGCTGCAGGCTTTTTTATCGTGGGGCAAATAAAAAAAGATAACCGGGCATTACAAACAGCCAGCCAGTTAACAGAAGCCTTTCTGGCCCTGGGCGTTGGCACACAGATATTGAAATATGCTACGGGGCGCGAAAATCCGTCAGACGCTACTGTACCGAGAGGAAGATGGCGCCCCTTTCCATCGTGGAAAGAGTTTCAGGACAACAAGCCAAAGTATGATGCATTTCCCTCGGGGCATCTCGCCACTTTTGTAAGCGCGATAACAATATTGTCGGAAAATTATAAAGAGAAAAAATGGATTGCACCGGTTGGCTACAGTATAGCGGGATTGTGTGCTCTATCTATGGTAAATAATGGCGTTCACTGGGCATCCGATTTCCCCCTGGGCTTTGCACTGGGCTATGGTTTCGGTAAGTTTATTTCCGCCAAAACTCATTTTGTGCTCGTACCCTGACAGAAAAATTTTCCCTTCTACATCCCGAATAAAATCCTTAGCCCCACAAGGCCCAGGCAGATTGCCAGTGCGCGGATAATGCTGCTGCCTTTTATCCTATGCGAGAGCACCGCACCAAATTGGGCGCCGACTATGGCTCCGGCCCCCATAGAAAATACCATCTTCAGCACGAAGGGATCATTATAATTGCCTTTGACAATATGTGTAATCACACTCACCGATGACATGATAGCAAGAATAAAATGCGATGTGGCGGTAGCAATATATACCGGGAAATTCAGCCAGTTTACAAGTGCGGGAACATGAATAATGCCTCCGCCAATGCCCAGCAATGGAGACAGATAGCCTACAACGATGCTGATCAGTATGCCGATATAGGGATTGTATTGAAAAATATAATGCAAACCAGCCCGATCCGTCAGGTGATGTTCAACCAGGCGCGTCTTATCTGCATGTACCTTACTGGTGCGGGGTACTGTCTTCTTATCTTTCGAGATAAACAGCAGCACCGACAACAAAATAAGGAGAACGCCGAAGATCAGGTGAAACGCGTATTTCGGAATATAGTCGACAGTATAAACACCTAATATCGAGCCGGGGATCGTAAACAGCGCAAATAAAATTCCTGCCCGGTAATCGATACGGCCCGATCGCGCATAGGCCACAGAGCCGGAAATCGCATTTGCCGCCACGATCGCCATCGAAATGGCCGTTATAATCTCCGGCCGCATATCCGGGTGCGTCAGTATCAGGATGGGCACCAGTACAAACCCTCCTCCCGCGCCAATCAGCGTTCCAACCGTGCCCACAAGGCATCCCAGAAGAAAAAGAATAAAAAAATGATCCATGCGCCCCTTTTCCGGGTTTATTGATAAAACGTTCAACTGCTCCGCGAAGCTATAAAATTGAACGCGAACCACATAGCCGGTTGTCCGGTTTTAATCGCAGACAAGGCGGCCTGTTTAAGCAGTATCACAGAACAGCCCATTCTTAGTAACTAAAAAAATAGTTGTGTGACTATAAAAATAGTTATACATTAGCCGAACAATTTGAATCATGAAAGCACTTACCAAGGGAGAAGAACAGGTGATGGAGGCTATCTGGAAAAAGGGGGCCGGGTTTCTGAAGGATATTATCGAGGCCTTGCCTGATCCTAAACCGCATTCCAACACGGTGGCCACAGTAATAAAGATATTAATAGAGAAAAAATATGTCGTTTATGAGGCACAGGGAAGAAACTACCTGTATAAACCCATAATAACCCGTGAAGAATATGCGAAAAAGTCGATAGCGAACGTAATGAAGAATTTCTTCGGTGGCTCCCCAGCCAATATCGTTTCACATTTTCTGAAAGAAAAGAAGATTACTGTCAAAGAGATGGAAGACATTCTAAAACAGATTAAATCATCCAAAAAATAATACCATGCAGCAACTGATATTCTATTTATTGAAGATGACAGGATGTTCCCTGGTATTGCTATGCTATTATTTTATTGCCCTGCGAAATAAATCGTTTCATCAGTACAACCGGTTTTATCTGCTCGCCGCCGTACTTATCAGCCTCTTATTCCCACTGATTAAGATCCATTTTCCCACAACGGGTTTTAGCGGCACAGGTGCGGCTGCACTATATATACAAACCCTCGACGCCATTACCATCTCGGAAAATACGACGGGTGGCGGGCTGTCGTTTTTATCGGGGTTCCCGGTTTTGCTAATAACAGTTTACCTGTCTGTTTCCGTTACCCTCTTAATCAAATTAACGGATTCTTTTATCGGAATCCGGCGCCTGTCGGCAAGTTTACCTTCCGAACAGCTTAATGGCGTCACTATTTATTATTCTACCGATAAGAATACTCCCTTTTCATTTATGAAAAAAATATTCTGGAACAGTGAGACGCCCCTGGGTTCACCAGAAGGAAAAAAAATATTCAGGCACGAAATGTTTCATGTGCGGCAACTGCACTCCCTTGATAATATGTTTATGCAGATAGTGCTGTGCTTCGCATGGTTCAATCCCTTTTTCCATATTATAAAAAGAGAACTATCGGCAATACATGAATTCCTGGCGGATGAGTTTGCCACCGAAGAAGCGGACAAATATGATTACGCAGAATACCTGGTCACGCATGCCGGCACGGAAATACAAATCAATCCGCTCGGTCACTATTTCTATTGTTCACCACTTAAAAGACGTATTGATATGATTTTACTTAGTTCAAAGAACCACCGCTTTTCGTATGCAAGAAAGCTGTTTGCACTCCCGCTAATTGTGTTTATCTTCTGTTGCCTTGCCATGCGCCCAAAACAATCGGTAATGGCCGCGGGCATTCCCGGTAAAACCAGCGCAGACACCACAGTTCCTGTTCTTCATCCCGATAAAGACGCCACTTTTCCGGGCGGTGCGGAAGGATGGATACAGTACCTCACTAAAACATTAAGGTATCCCAGGCAGGCAATGGAGGTGGAAGCGCAGGGAACCATCGTAGTGGAATTTGTTGTTGAGCAGGATGGGAGCCTGAGAGATATCCATGCCATATCAGGACCGCGCAAAGGGGGGCTCAGGGAAGAAGCCGTGCGTATTTTCAAGGAAAGCGAAAAATGGATACCGGCCGAAAAAGACGGACAGCCGGTAGCGACTATTAAGAAACAGCCAATTGTCTTTAAACTGGGAAAGAAAAAAATAGGTTAGCCGGTTTGCGGTAAATATTATTTCACACTCACTTTTTGGCAGACACATAAGAAAATTAAAGATGAAACTGAAAGGAGCGAAAAATTCAACTATCGAACCTGCTTTATATGTAAAGCAACTATGGCGCTTTCTGCGTAGCATATAAAGCAGTTCCAAAAACGAAAAATCGACCGGTTCATAAAAGCACGTCCTCATTTAACCGCAGGCCAGCTCTGGTAGCTGGCTTGCGTCCCTCGGCATCTTATACAGGAAATAAACAATATGATCCGTATCCAAATCGATTTTATACCTAAATTTATGCGACCCAAAGCCCCGTTCCATGTCTTCTTCCAGATCACCCCTGAGAAGAGCGTTCCGGATTTTCGGATACCTGCTCGTTCTCCTTGTTACCGTTATTGCTGGCATCGTTGTGTACATAAAAGCCGCCCTCCCCAATGTAGGCAAGGCTCCGGAACTGCATGTTGCGCTAACCCCTGAAAAGATCGGGCGCGGGAAATACCTTGCCAATGCCGTCTGTGTTTGTATGGACTGCCATTCGAAAAGGGACTGGACAAAATATAGCGGTCCGATGATCGAAACGACCACGGGAATGGGAGGAGAAAGATTTGATCAGAATGCAGGCTTTCCCGGCGTCTTTTATTCAAGAAATATTACGCCTTCAGGTATTTCACGATATACCGATGGAGAATTATTCCGGGTCATCACCACGGGCGTAACGAAGGAAGGACGCGCGATGTTTCCCGTGATGCCTTATCTGAATTACGGAAAGATGGATTCCGCCGATATTACCAGCATTATCGCTTATCTGCGCTCCCTGACACCCATCGCCAATGAGGTTCCCGAATCCAAAGCGGATTTTCCCGTAAACATTATCATTAATACCATTCCGCAAAAAAGCGCCATGCAAAAGAAGCCGGATGAATCTGATGTGGTGAATTACGGGAGATACCTCGTAACCGGCGGTGCATGCATTGAATGCCATACTCCGGCCGACAAAGGAAAGATCATTGAAGCAAGAGCCTTCTCCGGCGGAAGGGAATTCCAGTTTATTGCGGGTGCGGTTGTCCGCTCCGCCAATATCACCTGCGATAAGGAAACCGGCATCGGCGATTGGACGGAAGAAATGTTCGTCAACCGGTTCAAGGCATACGCAGACAGCGCTTACCAGGCGCCTGTCGTCTCACCAACGGAAAAAAATACGATTATGCCCTGGATGATGTATTCACACATGAAAGAGCCCGACCTGAAGGCGATCTATGCTTTTCTCAAGACCTTGCCGCCCATTAAAAACAAAGTAAATACATTCTCACCGCCACCCGCCAACTGATCCCGCATTTCCCGTTCTTCACGCCAGCAATCGTACCTTTCCGTAAATATTATTCTATGCTAAGAATATTATGCGCTATTCTTCTATCCGGCCTTTCCGCAAATGCGCAGGTCATGATCAGAAATGTTAATGTCATTGATGTAGAAAATCAGAAAATATTGCCGGATTATGATGTGGTGGCACTCAATGGAAAAATAACCTGGGTGGGGCAGGGCAGGAAATTTAAATTACCTGCCGGCACAGAAGTAATAGATGGAACCGGGAAATATCTGATGCCGGGCCTCACCGATGCACATGTCCATTTTTTTCAGAGCGGCGGATTATTCACAAGGCCCGACGTTATAGATCTCAGAAAATACCGTTCTTATGCCGATGAAATAAAATGGGTTCATGACCATATGAAAGATTTTCTGGAGAGATATGTTCACGCAGGGATCACATCGGTAATCGACGTAGGATCCACCTTTAATTTCCTCAGGCAGCGCAGCAGCTTTGCCAATAAGCCCTACAGCCCGGATATTTTTATGACCGGTCCGTTGTTAACCACCTGGGTGCCCAAACCATTTGAAGATCTGGGTGATGACGGTCCCTTCGTTAAAATGACCTCAATCGAAAATACGGTGCAGGCGGTGCATGATCAAATAAAGCACCACAGCGACTTTATCAAAATATGGTATATCGTACTTGATTCCAACCTCGAAAGAGGCGCCCGTAAAAACTTCCCTTTCGTTAAGGCCGCCATAGAAGAGGCACATAAAAACAATTTACGCGTAGCGGTGCATGCAACGGAAAGAATCACAGCGCAACTGGCCGTAGAAGCCGGCGCCGACTTTCTGGTTCATGATGTGGAAACGGAAGTGGTGAGCGATGCATTCGTCCGGTTATTAAAAGAAAAGCACGTGGTGCTGTGTCCCACTCTGGTAGTAGGAGGAAATTACGACAAGGTACTTTCCGGGAAATATTCGTTCTCTGAAGATGAATTGAAAATGGATAACCCGGAACAGGTGAAAACGATCCGGGATTATCCGCTACCCGATACAGCGAAAGGTAACCGGCTCATCCGTTTATTATCGGGCGAAAAATATACCACGAAACAGAAAACAACTGATTCTATTTGTGCAATCAACCTGAAGAAATTTATTGACGCAGGAGTGACTATTGCTACCGGAACCGATGCGGGAAATATCGGCACCCAGCATGTAGGCTCCTATTTCAACGAACTACGGGCGATGCAGGAAGCCGGGCTGAATAACTGGCAACTGCTCACCTGCTCAACGATTAATGGCGCCAAAGCCGTTGCAAAAGAAAAGATGTTTGGCAGCATCAGAACAGGCAAACAGGCAAATATGCTGCTGCTGAATAATAATCCTGTTGATGAACTAAGCAATTGGAGAAAAATTAAACTCGTCATTAACAAAGGGGTGATTGTTTCCAGAAATTAATTTTTTCGAATCACTATGAAAAAACTGGTCGTATTAACGGGCGCAGGCATCAGTGCAGAGAGCGGGTTAAAAACATTTCGCGACAGCGATGGGCTATGGGAAGGATATAATATTGAAGATGTTGCCACACCGCGTGCATGGAAGAAAAATCCACAGCTGGTTCTCGATTTTTATAATTTAAGGAGAAGAGATGTTGCGGCAGCAAACCCGAACACGGCGCATCTGGGCCTTGCGGAGCTTCAAAAACATTTCGATGTTCATATCATCACGCAGAATATAGACGATCTCCACGAACGCGCAGGTTCAAAAAAAGTATTGCATCTGCATGGCGAAATATTTAAAATGTGCAGCGATTACGACAGAAGCTGCGTTACGGAAATCCGTGGCGATATCCGGCTAGGACAGCTTGCGGCAGATGGTCATCAATTCAGGCCCGACATCGTATGGTTCGAAGAACCCGTTCCCATGATCGCGAAAGCAGCCGGCATTGCCCTCGCAGCCGATATCCTGGTGGTTATCGGCACTTCCCTGCAGGTATACCCTGCCGCAGGATTATTACAATTCGCGTCAACACATTCACAAAAATTTATTATCGACAAAAAGATTCCCGAAACGCCTCCTGTTCCCAACCTGACAGTGATAGAAAAACCTGCTACAGAAGGAATTAGGGAGCTTATGCAATTTCTCGGCGCCTGACAGCCGGTATCAGCCCTCCCCTGCCCGCTGCGTGGCTATTGTATTTATCGGAAAAAACTTCTATTTTGTTATTCGTTCAATACCTCTGACCGCCTCTCCCCCAATATTTCCTTCGTACTTATTAATCTGTTTTACTGCCGTGTGGCAACCCTAATATTTCGTAACCATGAAACCGTTAAACTACTCCGCAATTGCAATTATTCTGCTCTCGCTGGTAAGTTGCAGCAAAGAATACAGCCTTGAATCGGGAAAACCGATCGATATCAACGCTATCAAAGTAGATCAGTTCAATAGCCTTATTGTCGAAAAGAAAGTGCAGCTGAAAGCATTTTATTCAGATACTCCGATTGATTACAATGAAACAGACAATGTGGTAAAAGAGGAGACCGATTTGTGGCCTTATGTCAGTAGCTGGCTCAAAGATGATTTTACTTCTTTCGGAAGCAACGGCAGCAGTGTAACGGTCGAGCAGAACACGGTTAAGATGCCCGGGTTGAATGATGATATTTTACACAGAAGCTATACGATCACCAAAGAGGATGATGGCGTTTACATAACGTTTCTCGATTATCAATATCAACCGCTAAAATACGAATTGTATAAGGTGGGTGTCGATTATTTTATTCTTTCTATCAAATGGAACAACGGGGCCACGTTGTTTTCCAGATTCGAGCTCGTAAAATAAAGCAGGGATAGTAGGTACTATCCCCGCGCAACCAAAGACCAGGGGTTAAAATCATTTCCCCGGTAGCATCTTTAATTTTATTATAGAACCGGCTCGGCGATTTGCTTTTCTATTGCCGCGATGGCCCTTGCTGTTTTCAGGAAAGAGTCGGGTGTAACGGAAATGCTGTCGATTCCCTGTTCAACCAGGAACTGGGCAAAATCGGGAAAATCGGAAGGCCCCTGTCCGCATATGCCCACTTTCACGCCCGATTTTTTCGCCTGGGTGATGAGCAAAGTAATCATCTTTTTAACGGCCTCATTTCTTTCGTCATAGAGATGTGCAACCAGTGAAGAATCCCTGTCGATACCGAGTGTCAATTGGGTAAGGTCGTTAGACCCTATCGAGAAGCCATCAATATATTTGGCAAACTCTTCCGCCATGATAATATTCGAGGGTAACTCGGCCATCAGGAACAATTCGAGCCCATTTTCTCCGCGCGTAAGGCCGTTTTCTTTCATCACTTTCTTTACGTTCTTCAATTCCTCAACTGTTCTGCAGAATGGAATCATTACGGTCACATTCGTTAATCCATATTCATCGCGCACTTTCTTAATTGCCCGGCATTCCAAACCGAATGCCTCTTTATATACTTCCGAATAATATCTTGACGCACCGCGCCAGCCGATCATAGGATTTTCCTCTTCCGGCTCAAAATGCTCGCCGCCCAATAAATTGCGGTATTCATTGCTTTTGAAATCGGAGAATCGAACGATCACTTTTTCGGGATAAAAGGCAGCGGCGATCTTCGCAACGCCGAAAGCAAGCTTTTCCACGAAATATTTTTCTTCCGATTCAAAGCCTGTAATGCGCTTTTCTATTTCTGCAGTGATATTAATAATAAATTCCTCTCTGGCAAGGCCCACTCCTTTATGTGGCAATGCAGCAAACTGGAATGCAATGGATGGATTAGCCACGTTCAGCATCATCGAAGTGTTTACGCTCGCGATTTCCTTCAGATCAGTAGTGATCTTGCTGAAATTTCTTTTTCCTGCATATACAAACCCGGTGTCGCCTTCTGCGCATGACGCCGTAACTTCCTGGCCTATCTTAAGAATATCTGTAGCATTCTGGCACCCTACGATGGCAGGCACGCCCATTTCTCTTGCAACGATCGCTGCATGACAGGTTCTTCCGCCTTTATTGGTAATAATAGCGGAAGCTTTTTTCATAATCGGTTCCCAGTCGGGATCGGTCATATCGGTTACAAGCACGTCGCCTTCATTAAACTCCTGCCCTTCAGCCACGCGCTTATCGAGAGAATACAAAATAGTCACTTTGCCCGATGCTATCTTATCTCCTACGGAGATTCCTTTTACAATGGGAGTGGAATTATTTTTATCTTCCTCCATTATATATTCGGTAAATACCGTTCCATCTTTACGTGAATGAATGGTTTCGGGGCGCGCCTGTACGATATAGAGTTCGTGGTTCATTCCGTCTACGGCCCATTCCACATCCACGGGACACCAGCGGCCATAGAGATCTGAATAATATTTTTCGATCTTGCATACCCAGTCGGCCAGTTTCAGAATATTCGGGTCATCGAGGCAAAACCGTTTCTGCTGTGTTTTATCGGCCGGAATTATTTTCGTTCTCTCGTCGGGATCGTCGCCATACACCATCAATTTATCCTTCACTCCCAGTTTCTTTTCAATTATTGCGGGGAAACCCTCCCGGAGAGTGGATTTAAACACAATAAATTCGTCGGGAGAAATCGCGCCCTGCACAACCATTTCACCAAGGCCATAAGCGCCGTTAATGACTACCACGTCTTTAAAGCCGCTTTCTGTATCCAGTGAAAATGCAACGCCGGAGCAGGCGAGGTCGGAGCGCACCATTCGTTGTACGCATACGGACAACCCGATTTGCGTTACATCAAATTTAAATGTGTCGCGATAGCTGATGGCCCTGTCGGTAAACAAAGAAGCGAAGCAGTTACGTACGGCATCGATAAGCGCTGACGGGCCTCTTACGTTCAGGTAGCTTTCCTGCTGCCCTGCGAAAGAAGCATCGGGCAGATCTTCTGCGGTAGCTGAAGAGCGCACAGCCACGTCGGTATATTGCTGCAAATTATCCTGCGACAATAATTCATATGCTTCGATAATTTCTCCACTCAGCTCTCTTGGAAATTTCGCGTTGCGGATCGCCTGGCGGATTTTTTGTCCGGTACGGCGCAATGATTCCACGTTGTCGTGATCGATACTTTTTATTTCATCAGAAATAAAAGATTCGAGATTATTTGCCCGGAGAAACTTCCAGTACACTTCTGTGGTGATGGCAAATCCCCTGGGAACGGAAACGCCAAGTGATGATAAATTCCGGATCATTTCACCGAGAGAGGCGCACTTGCCGCCCACGTGTTTAATGTCTTTCATCCCAATCCGGTCGAGATTAATGACCAGTTCTGCTTTCATGCCCAATAATTGCGGTTATAAATATTAAGTGAAAAAATCACGAAAAAAATGAGTGACGCAAATATAGATCCGCTACTTCATAATTTATAGTAAA
Organism: Flavitalea sp.; assembly: GCA_044224935.1. Classification (GTDB taxonomy): domain Bacteria; phylum Bacteroidota; class Bacteroidia; order Chitinophagales; family Chitinophagaceae; genus Flavitalea. The sequence continues at coordinate 11,508 of JBGAJL010000028.1, read as the reverse complement.
ATGAAAATAATTATTTCGATGTATGTGTACTTAAAACACAATACAGATATACATTACAGCAGATTCGCTTTAACGTTTAAATATCTGTTTGCAATTAACAGCACCTGCCATGCGTGTTGAATTTTTCCTTCGTCGAGCAGTTCCTTTGCATATACATGAATACGCTCTGCTTTGTGGTCTTCTTTAAAAGAAGAGCAGAGAGCATCGAAACGGTTATCGGAAAAATTTTCGTCGATGACGGGAAATTCATGCACATTGGCGAGTTGACCGAGATGGTTGCCGGTGAGCACGGTACTGTTCCGGATGGATTCGGGAAGAGCGTCGATACCGATACCTAATTTCACGTTTGGTTTCTCTACTTTAAAAAGATTAGCAGGAGAAATCCGGGCATACCAGTCGCCGCCAAGGCGGGCAACGAGCTCGAGTTTCTCCTGCATAAACTTTTTATCAGCGGTCAATAATTCATCGCTGATATGAAGACAGACAACCTCGGCGATAACCAGTTGTCCGGCTCCTCCATTTTCTCCGAGCGATTTAATTTCAAGCACCCTGCATTCCAGTTTCGCCTTGCTTTCTTTTACCATCGGTGGTTTTACGATGGTGGCCTTTTCTTTCGTGAACCCTGCCTTAGTGAATTCGTCGGTGCCTTTAGGAAACTCGCAGGATGCGAGGGATACCTGCTGAACCATATCGAAGGTGACGATATTGATCACTACTTCGGGCACTTCGCGAACATTTTCGAGGGTATGTTTTACGGTGTTGTCGCGAACGCGGCGCGCCGGTGAAAACACAACCACGGGAGGGTTGGAGGAGAAAAGGTTGAAAAAGCTGAAGGGGCTGAGGTTTACGTTTCCTTTTTTATCTGTGGTAGAGGCAAAGCAAACAGGCCGTGGTGCAACGATATGCTGCAGGTAATACTGTATTTCTGTTGTAGACAGATCAATTGTATTAAAGGTCATTTTAGCTTTTGGTAAGTGGCGGTAAAAAAGGATGGCAAACAGTGAGGGAGCGGATCAGCTCGGATCGGTTGCGAGCGCCTGCATCAGAAGAGGGTAGCAGATGCGTTTATCGCCGAAGGTTTTATATGCGTAGTCGGGGCGCATTTCGGGTTGCAAGATAAAAGAAAACTTTAAAACGGGAAAGTTGCTGACAAACGGGCGATAAGATTGGCCGGGGTAAAAGCTGATTGACAGGCAGGAGTGGATCAGTTTGTTTTTGCTTCCGCGGCCCTCAGAAAATCTAACCTGCAGAAGTTAAGGGTTGATCCGCCGGTTTGGGGTTAAATTTAGGTAGCCGGGATTTCGGTTTTTAGGGTGGTTTACCTTACTTTTGCAGCCTTTCCAAGAACCGGCGGGGTAGCTCAGGCGGTTAGAGCGCAGGATTCATAACCCTGAGGTCACGAGTTCAACTCTCGTCTCCGCTACATTGTTGAATTTCTTCTAAATTTTCGATGGACTGCTCAATTTCGAGCAGTCCATTTTCTTTGATTTCCATTCTATTATGATCAAAAGCCGGGTAGAGATAAGCGGTTCGAAATTTTGTCCCATTAAATGTGGGACTACCTTTGAACCATTCTTTAATCACGATATGCTGACTTTCTACCTCGAGATTTTTAAACAACACTTTTAAATCACACAAAACAGGAAGTGCTTCTGCCAACCGTCCAAAACAGTCATCGTTTTCGGCCGTCAATGATTCAACCTCTTGCTGTGTCGGGTCGGAGGAGACGACTACTTAAAGCCTTGTCTCCGTCCGCCGCTCAAACCCGTCGTACAGTTTTCCCGTAACGGGCTTTCATAAGAATGTTTTGTTTAAGTTTCAAAGACGGTATTAAATGCAATAGGTTCACTAAATGATATTCGCCAAATAATTTCTTTTCCGGCAATATCTTCCATCCATGATTGCGCCAGCGTTTGAACTTGTGTGACCATATCCTTCGCACTATCCACTTACTTAATTTCAGAAACAATTTCCTTACATGCGCTTTGCAGAAGTATTGTCCCCATCCTTTAATCAGTGGATTTAATTGCTGGATCAATTCAAACGTGCATACACTTGCTTTACGGCTTGTTCTGGCACGAACCTGATCCCTAAATCGATTAATTGATGCCTGTCTTGGATATGCATACAACATTCCCTCTTTGGTGTTGCTTTTAATCTTGTCAGAAGATAACCTTAACGGTTTAGTACCTCTTTTGATTTTAAAACCAAGAAATTCAAAACCTTCTTTGATATGCACGATGCGTGTTTTCTGAGGGTGTAATTTTACTCCGAGTTTCGTAAGTATTTTACCAGCCTCTTTCAATGCACGTCTTGCATCAGAGATGGTCTTGCAAGTAATTACCCAGTCATCCGCATATCTTGTAAGCTGGTAATTTCTTCTTCTCATCTCTTTGTCAAAAGGTGTTAAGAGTACATTGCTAATCATCGGCGAGATTACACCGCCTTGCACTACTCCGCTTTCTGTCGCCAGGAACTTTCCGTTGGACATGCAACCTCCTTTCAACATTGATCTGATCAGATTCAATACCCTGCCATCCGATACCTGCTGATTTAATAATGTAATTACCTTTTCATGATCAGCGCTGCCAAAGAAGTCTTCCAGATCCGCATCTACGATCCATTCATGACCATTCTCTATTTCTTTCCATACTTTCCGCAGTGCATCTTTGGTTGATCTTGCTTTGCGATAGCCAAAACTCGAGTCATCATAAACCTTTTCAAAGATCGATTCCATCCGGTTTAGTAGTGCTTGTTGACACACCCTGTCGTAAACAGTAGGTATGCCTAACTTACGCCACTTTCCCGGTTGACCTGCCTTCGGTATTCTGTGTTCAAGAACGGGTTGCGGTTGATAAGTATTTGATTTTAATTCATCGTGTAATCTTTGCAAATGCATCGCTGCATTAACTTCAAAGCTATCAATGTCTTCATCATCTACTCCGCCAGCACCTTCATTCTCTTTCACTTTTAACCATGCCTGTTGCAGGTTGGATGTTTTGTACACCTTGTCAATTAATGAGTGCACTTTCTTTTCACCCGTCGGATTTATCCACTCCGCAAGTCTCCTCGGCCGCATGCTTATGGGTCTTTCAATTAATGAACTTTCCGCGCCTTCGGCTTTACTCATCTTGCTTTGTTTTAAATCCAACCATTCTTATCAGTTGCCTTCCCCATCCTCACTCCGGATGCCTTTGCAGGTCACTTAACTTTCATTAAGCTTCTGGTACTATTCAACTGTCCGACTACTGCTGATGCTTTGCTACTCATTTCGCGGTTTGCTTATAGAGTGCATTATCTTTATTGAAGAACATCAGCAGTTCTCCCAGGGTAACATCATTGATCTTCCTCGTCGTGTCGTCCGCAAACACCTTGGTACGATAGAGAGGAACCAAAATGCTTTCGCCCCCGTACTGCAGGCTCAACCATTCTCTATCTTTGGCCGACCGGTTCATCACGATTGCTCGTTATTGATTACAACCCGACGATGCTGCGCAAACCTTTCGGATTTCACTTCACAGTGAACACCCTGTCCTCCAACTTGCGTTGGCCAGCGAGGTTATCAAGCCCGCCTTTGCATATCAACTTATGGCCTTAAGTTGAGTGGGACTTTAACCCACCTGATCAATGTGCCGCCTGGCACACAGAACGGCTTTTTCCGACACCAACTTGCCATTCCATTTTTTAAACAGTTCTATACATATTTCCCCAGCAATCATTTTTTCTTCCAAGTTGTCAATCTTTTTGGTGAGCGTAGCCAGTTCGTTTTGCTTCTTTAACAAAAGCGCTGATCTTGCCTTTAACGCATCCTGCATTAGGAGTTTTGCTGATTTTACTACATAATGAATTTGTTCCGGGGTAAATGACAATAAATCCAATAGCTCATCAAAGATTTATGGAGATCTTTTGCCGCATAATGCGCATGCCCATTAGTGCGACACCGGTAATACAGGTAATATTTACTTCTCCCTTTGCTGAACCCGCCTGTAAGAACGGTTCCACAACTGCTCGGAGAATACCCCTTAGTGGCATTATATCAGTTGACAGGTAATGTGGCTTAGACCGGCTACTAATAATTTCCTGTACCTGCCAAAAAATGGTACAGCTAATAAGTGGTACCATTTTTTCAGGTTGTCCGTTAACAGCAGGTACTTTAATCAATCCTGCATATGCGGAATTTGACAGTACGCGAATAACGGCACTCTTACAATGAATAGTAAACCCGTTCATTTTGGCACGCTTTGTAATTTCCTTAATGGAGTAACCACACAACGCGTCAGCAAATATTTGGCGGATGATAGAAGCTCTCTCTTTGTCAATAATAACGATAGGCTTATCGTGAGCGTCCCTGGCATTTTTATATCCGAAGGGTGCTCTATTTACCACTCTACCTGATTCTAATGCAGTCCTAATACCATTTCTTGTTCTGCGCCAAATATTAATTAATTCATGGTTGGCAATCATCAGCTTAAAAGCGCGCATCATAAAGGTCATGGGATCTTGTGTATCTGTATCAACATGCTCGCTAGTAGAAAGTATCTTTACACCAAACCTCATCCCCAACTCTTTTATCTTTAGGAGAGCTTCTGCAAAATCGCGACTAAATCGATCGTAGTCAATGATTATTAGAAATTTTACCTTGCCCTTATGCTGTTTGATAAAACGCTCAAGCATTTGCCAGTCGGAGCGATCAAAGGTATCGCTGTATTCGCCGTCGTCCTTATAAATATTTATGAGATTAAGATTGTTACGCTGACAATATTCACGAATAGTCTTATCCTGATAAGGCAGAGAATAAGAGGATTGATCTTTGATACCTGGATGCACCATATCTAAAATAGCGCCATGTATCAATATCCCGAAGAGTGGGTATATTTATGTGTACGTGAGCAATGAGAGCCCGGTGAATGTGTTCTTTGACAATTTACAGCTGGTGCATACACGCGGACCATTGGTGGAAGAAACGCATTATTATCCGTTTGGGCTGACGATGGCGGGGATAAGTTCTTCCGCACTGGGAAAATTGGGAAATAAAATAAAGTTCCAGGGCCAGGAATTACAAAACAAGGAATTTAGTGATGGAAGCGGGCTGGAGATGTATGAGTTTAAATGGCGCATGCATGATCCACAGATCGGACGTTTTGGTTCGATAGATCCCCTGGCGGATAAATATGTGTATAACTCTCCGTATGCGTTTTCTGAAAATAAAGTGACCGGTCATGTTGAATTGGAAGGGTTAGAGTCAATTCCCTTTTCTATGGCTGATTTATGGCGGAGTCTAGGTATTTCCCAAAGCAGCGATCCTATACAATTTGTAAAAAATGTTGGTAAAGAAACATTAAAGCCTAAGACTTGGGTGGAAGCAACTGTAGCTGCAGGTCAAATAGCAGTACCTGTCACCTTAACAACAATTATGACAGGGGGCGTTGGTGATGGCGCCATCTTAACTGCCGAAACTAATGCTTTGCAAAAAACACTTCCAGAGGCATCTCCTGCAATTAATCTTTCTGAAAGAGCAAAAGAAATACATAGTGTATTGGATCCAAGAACACAAAGAATGAATACAACAGCAGTAGCATCAGCTACCACTCAGGAAGGTGATAACGTAATTCTAGTAGGATCAAATGAAAGAAGATTAAGAACAGCTCAAAGACAAATATTAAAACAAAGTGAAACTGCAGTAGAAGGTGAAGGACATGCAGAAGCGACTATTCTCAATCATGCTTCAGCAAATAACATGCAAGTGACCGCTGTGGCAGCAAGCCGTCCTATATGTTCGAACTGTGCCACCGCAATACAAAATGCCGGCGCAACCGCAGCTAGCCCTCTTAAAGTATCACCTATTAAAATCGTTTCCGACGCAACTTTTGTAAAACCGCCGATCATAATTACACCAAGAACTCAATAGTTTGTGATCGCATAGTCCGGAGATCCTTGGCCATAGCAGTTATATGGAAATAGATCGAATAATAAATGCTACCAACGATATTCTAGAGCATTTTTTATTCAGCCAAATCAAAATCATAAATATTTGCACACAAATTGACCAAAGATGCATTTTGTGAGTGTATTCGCGTTGATTTATACATCTTCCGATAGAAGCCGGCCGATAAAAATAGTCAATGTCTTTAATTGTCCCTATCGAGCAAATATAGTATCCGGGTGGCAAGAATGGATTACTTTTCAATCGCTATGAACTTGTCTTTTCATTTCCTTTCTAAATCTACCACCAGGCATCAACGCTAATTTAATTAGCGCAAATCAAATCTATTCTTATAAATCAAGATTACGTTTACCATTATTATCCTGAAGATTTAGCAAAGTTTGAATATCATTATAATCCAAACTTCTACTGCTGCTGAGAAAAACAATTATTCCCTGCTGTATCGAAATTTCTCTTCGCATTAAAGGATGCTCATATACCTTGCGCATGAAATCTTTATCAGATGCACTAATATCTTCTATCTCCCGCACATACATGTCCACAGTATCAGTTGCACAAGTCAATATATGTTTTAGCTCGGATGGTTGTTTGTCTATCATGAAAGACAAAGTATGCAAAACACACGAGCAAGCATCCAAAGCGGAGGAGACAAATATAGTGTCAAATTCTCCCGTATCAGGCAAGAGCTTTTCCACCCGTTCAATAAGCGAATTAACGTCATTTTTATTAGGAGATACCTTGAAAAGGTTCGCATATACAAAATCGATCGCCTCGCGTAAAATATCGGAGTCGCCAAAATTAAAATTGTTTGAAAAATAAACATAATTAGGATAAAGCCTTTCGCAGGTAAGATAAGCAAAGACTACCTGCTTGCCGAATTCCAATTTTTCCAGATTTTCAATTTCCTCTATCATATAACAGCAATATTAACACTATTTTACATTACGCAAATCCTTTACAGAACTAACCATATTTTTTGAAATATCCTTACAACAACCCGACCACAATTGAACGTGAAAAAAGACCGACATATTGTCTTAAGCTCTCTTAGAAAAAGGTTCAAAAAAACTACAGCAAGAGGCCGATCAATCTGAATTTCGTATATCAGATTGTTGCACAAAAAGAATATTTACATACTATAAAATCACCCCCTCGGCTTTTAGCCAGGATCGTTATAATCTCATTTTGCAAATTCAGCATTTAACGGGTCGAATTGCAGAAATATCTGAAGATACTGCGTATTAGTTTCCCGTTAGGTAAGCAACCCCCTTAGCTGATTATTTTCTGCTTTTTAACCTCAAAAGAAACTCCGCCATTTCCAGCAGCGGTTCAAATGAAGTCCCGTTCCCGCTACTTAACGAAACGCCACATTGTAGGCGTTTCGTTTTTATAAGAATTTCACATGCTCAAGCTCCTGAGCATTTCAGTCCGCTTGATCGCCAAGCGACGCATGTGTCACAACTCAGCAGCCCATGGAAACCTGCGAGGTGCATAGCGAAATCCGTAACAGCTATACCATCCTAATAAATTTTAGCTAAAGCGATTTAGAAAAATGTTCCTTCAATACAGGTAAATCATGCGTGGCGATTTCCCAAACAATTTGAAAGTTAACACCAATGTATTCATGGATCGAGATATTCCGAAACCCTACAATAGAACGCCATTCTATTTCCGGATGAGCATCTTTGAAATCTGTTGATATTCGATTGCAATCTTCGCCTATGATTTCAATTTGTTTAATAGTTGCAAACCGTTTTTCAGAGTTAATAAGAAACTCTTCAAGAGAAACTTTCTGAAGATAGCCTTCAACTTCTGAAATGGTATCTAATATATGTTGAATCAGAACCTGGTCAGTGAGCGGACCTTTCATATATCAATATCTTATCCTGATCAATAAAAGGCTTCACATGACGAGACAAGCCTTCATTACTAACGAGATCGACTTTTCTATGAAGAATATCTTCCAATTCGGACTGATAAGCGAAAAACTTCATTCCGATAGGCTGAGTATGGTCTAATTCAATAAGTATGTCAAGATCGCTATCCTCCGTCGCCTCGTTCCTGGCATACGAACCAAATAGATAGGCCTTCTTTATTGGACGTCCAATAAAGAACTGTTGAAGTAATAACCTATCTCGTATACTCAGTTTCATAACGTAAAAATAGAATTACAGCTTAAAGATATAAAATCTCAAAAAGTCCTCCACCGTTTGGTTAGATAATTTTCCAGTAGTTGTTCCTCGAACCACAAGGTTAATTTCAGCAGCTACTCGATTGAATATTTTTTAGTCCTTTTTATATCAACCCCACTGATTAGTTTTTTAGAAAAACAAAGAGGTAATAATCGGCGATGGCCTTACGACAGGTAATCGCTCAGTTTTACAGCCACTTTATGTAAGTCCCGTTTACAATTCGGCTTGATGAAAAAATCATTGGCTCCCAACTCCAGGCACTTTTTTTTGTCCAAAGGTGATGACGAAGTGCTGAACATGATAACAGGAATGGATGCATGTCTTTTAATGCGGCGAAGTGCAGAGAGTGTTTGAATACCATCACAGATGGGCATGTTTATATCTAAAATTACAAGAATGGGGAAGTCAGAATTATTGTCGAGACTCTCCAGGTACTGGATAAGGGGCAGCCCGTTGTCGAATAGACGGGGCTGAACGGGACAGTTGAGTTCGGAAACAATTTCCAGGAAGAGTTCCTGATCTTCCTTATCGTCGTCCGCATACAAAATGTGACATGGTGATATATTATTTAATGTATCCATGATTGACGAGGTTGTATGGCCTATCTTATTTATCCGGTCTAAGTAAACTAAGGGTTATTAAATTCCTTTGCAGCGTTCAAAAATTGCCAGGATTCTCTTATAGTTTCGCGCATTCTGGAAGCGCTTCCCGAATCATCATTCCTGTATGCTTGTATTGCATTGAGATGAACTATCAGTCTTGGATCCTGCAAAAGCCAGGCGTTTACCAAAAATCACATGATCACAATAGCAGTCCGTATGTATTGATGTTACCTATTGTCAGTGCATGGGAAAGAAACAAACATTACCGTCCTTAATTCGGTAGTTTGAAGATTTGAAACTCAGATCATGGTGTGGCTATAAGTTACAGGAAGGTAGTCTTATTTGTTCAGGCGAACTAATTTATTTTACGAGCGTAAAAAAATGAGAAGCGGCTATAGATAGCCTTTAATTGAAAATAGTTGACAAGATTTTTTTATTTCAACTTTTATTATTGCTAATAGTATATATTAATTGAAGAACATGGCACTGCTTATCAAAATCAATCCGATTATCATTAGGCCCCAATAAACATATTTGAAGAACGATTGGTTGTTTAATTTATGGTTTAAATAACGGCCTAAAAATATTGCCGGTATTGTTGTTGTGAGAGATATTAAAAAGAAATGAGTTACTTCGGCAGTTACCAGGCCCTTTAAGAAATAACCCATAAAACCGATAAGGCTTGCCGGCAAAAAATAGCCCTGCAATGTTGCCCTGAAATGTTTTGCGGTCCATTTTCTCAAATCCCCGTAAATGACCAGTGGAGGTCCGTTCAAACCATAGGCTCCGCCAAACACTCCCGACAGAAACCCACATACAAAAAGCCACCATTTGCTGTCTTCCCGTAAATAGAGGGCAGATTTTCCAAATAAAGAATAAAGGGAATAAAGCACAATTAAAAATCCAAGCCCGGTTTTCACAAAAACCTCGTTCCCGTATAGTAACATCAATAGTCCCAAAGGTATCCCCGGTATGGCGTATACAATCAGCCATTTTGCGCTGCTGAAATGGATCTTTGAATGATCCTGGATTACGATTATCAGCGCAATTACGATGGATAGCATTACCGATAACGGAACCGCAACATTCATTGGCAGAATGAAAAGAAATAAGGGAACAGCGATCAGCGATTCACCAAAACCTAGGGTTGACCGGACGAGCGAAGCAATAAAACTGATGAAAAGGATAAATAAAATTATCAATACGGAATCTCTTTGACTTTCGAGCGCATTTTAATTTTTCACGCTATGCACATTTTCCGTTTGGCACCGATTCCTGCAGACGGGAGTGTTCTTCCACCCGTGAAAAAATGAAATACAATCTGTTTAAACCCTAAATCTACAAATAAATACCGGCTCGCTATATTTCCTCCATATAACTATGCACTTTATCAAAATGTACAACAAACTGCTACCGGTCTTTTTTCATTTTATCTTCGCTCAGCATCCGGATTATTTTTTGTAGTCTTCCGATTCCTTATCTACATCTTCGTCATATTTTTTCATCCGCACAAACTCATCTTCTATTTTCCAGCATTTCTCTCTTTTGAATAAGGGTAAATGTGGTAGCTGCTAGTTCCGAATTTTTGCGTTGGATTTCTGACTTCATTTGTTCATTTTTCTGACGGATAATTTTCTTTTCGTTCCGATACAGTCAGCAGAAAATCAGGGTCGGCCAGCAACCGGAAGACCAGCGGACGCACCGTCTTTCGTTTGCAGAAAATACCTGGCCCAATTTTGCCCCGGGTCCAGCTTGAGTACTTCCCGGAACGCCCTTTCCGCGCCTGCGGCATCTCCCTTTCCCAACGCCGAGAGCCCGAGCACGAAATAAGCCTTCGACCGGTGAACCTCCAGCGTTTCCTCATCCCCGAACTTGGAAAAGAAGCCCACACCTCTCGGCTCCTGTAATCGCTGATTGGCATAACGGCTCATAGAATCAAGGATCGCTGTCGCCGCATCGTGCTGCCCAAGCCGGCCCATCGCCATGGCCCGGTAATAATCCATTTCCGCCCCGACAGGAAAATTAACCTGTGCTGCCCGCATAAAACAGCTCGCGGCACTGTCCTTCTGCTTAAGGCCCTGGAAGGCCAGCCCCCGGTAATAATCGATCCGCACGTCTGAAGGATCGTTATATGGCTTTCCTAATTCCAGATTGTCCGGATAGGTCGCCGAGCGATTGAAATCGTCCAGTGCGCCCCGGTATTTCTTCGCCGACAGCTTTTGGATGCCATCGAGCAGATACGCATCGACGAACGCTTCATGAAACTTGCCGCTGCCCTCCCACTCCCGGAAATGATGATGCGTCAGCACCCGCTTCGCCGCTTCATAATGGCCCATCTGGTTGTAGAGCAGTATCTTCCGGAGCAGGGCATCGTCGCTGCCATCGACCACCGCGGCATGTTTTTCGAGGGAGGACAGCCTCATGGCCAGCGGTCGTCCGACTTTTTCATACAACTTGTCCAGCTCCAAAAAATTCCGGGCATCGGAGGGATCCATCATGCTGGCCCTTTCGTAAGCGGCGATCGCTTTGTTCGGGTCCTTTTCGAACCGGTCATAGCCGAAGCCCAGGTTGGTCCAGGCCAGGGCGTTATGCGGGTCCAAACGGGTGGTCTTCTCCCAGGCAGTGATGCCTGCCGCATACTGGTGCAGATAATACAGCAGGTTGCCCAGGTAATAAGATGCCCTGCCATCCAGCGAATCCTGCTTCAGGGCAGTTTTCAGCACCGTAATGCTTCCTGGCCGGAACGGGAAGCAAAAATCCGTAGGCGCCT
>JBGAJL010000165.1:0-5628 GCA_044224935.1 Flavitalea sp. | reverse complement strand
ATAACCGGTTTTATCCTTCATCAACATTGCAGACATGTTCCCGCCTGCTTTTATACCCCATTGTACCTGTGCTGAAATTTCATGGCTGATCACGATACAGATCAGTAATAAGAGCAGTGTTTTAAGGTTTATTTTTTTCATTTGGATAATTTCTTTGCTTGTATTACAACCTTCATTCCATAACGCTGAATAAGAAAGGAACCGGTGTTCAACGCAATATATGAAATAAAGCCTGATCAGCCAACGAAGTACCATGGTAGTAACGATTATCAATAGCCGCCGATTGATCAGAAAGGTTATCGTGAAGAACGACATAGACACGGCCCGCTTAATTTCTATTGCGATCACTTTTTTATTTCCGGCTTCAGACCTTCGGATTCCAGTTTCCCGATATCCCGGGACACCAACCGAAACGTAGGCTTGCCAAACCAAAGGCCGCGGACCACCTCGCACTTGAAATAGTAGAGACTGTCGGACTGCACGGGCAGCAGTACAGTTGTTTCTCCTTTTGCATCTATCGCAATGCGCAGTTTATCCGTCGGAGCTATTTTTTTGCTCCATAATCTGTTTGCTTTTAATTCATTAACGAGGCTGCCATTGATGTATATAGGTATTTTCTTCAATGGTGCATTCATCCAGGGAATATAAGACCTGTAAAAGACCAGTTCTGCATATGGAATGCTATCCTTTGGGTTGGATTGACCAATTACTGCAGTTGTACAGGAAAGCAATGCTACTATGATGCTTATATGCTTCATCGATGATTTAAAAATGCTCTGTTATCTGGTATCTATCCGGAAGACGAACGGTTGCTTTTTGTTACTCACCAGGTACTTTTGCCATCCTGCTTCTCCACCAGGATAGGCTGATTCTTTTTCAACTTTAGCAAATGCCGCGCTATCGGTTAGCCGGATAGTTGTATCCCCTTGCTGTGCGATACCGAACAGAGGGGTAAAAAGTACCAGCAGAATAAGCCGGGTTGTCATCGTAAGGTTCATAGTTCTAAAATATCACTCATTTCTTGCTTTTGCAATGTGGTAAAATTAAAAGATCATGTTAGGTTTGCCAATTCATAATTGACATTCTGCTTTTCTTCCGTTCCGAACGATAGTTCAAAAGGACGATACTGTAAGAATAACTGTGAGGAAGATCAGCATAGCATCTAAAAAGTTATTGCAATGTCTGCCAACATTAACCTCAATGGAGATCAAAAGGAAGTGTTCAAAGCACTGCAAAAATTCATTGAACATCCGGCCGCTGACACTTTCGTATTAAAGGGATATGCCGGGACCGGTAAAACATTCCTGATGCAACACCTGGCAAAATGGTTGGAATCTCACGATTACACCTTTTCCCTTCTTGCTTCTACCGGAAGGGCTGCAACCATTTTAAGGGGTAAAACGGGATATGATGCAAAAACGGTGCATGGAGAGTTATATCAATTTAGCAGAGTTGACGGAGATGGAGAGGATATGGCGGAAGATACGCCAATCGAGCAGTACGGTCAAATGACATTGCAGTTTGCATTGCGAAAGCCTGACGAAAACAAACGGATTTACGTTATTGATGAATCCTCCATGTTATCAAGTGAGTTGCCTGTTGAGTCAACAACTGTCTCCTTTGGCTCCGGGTATTTATTAAATGATTTTTTTGAAGCCGTTGGGTCCAATAAGATCATATTTGTAGGAGATCCTGGACAGTTACCGCCGGTGGGACAGTTGTTCAGTCCGGCGCTTGATATGGATTGGCTTGCCCAGCAAAAGAGAACAGCCATTTCTATGACACTTCAAAAAATAGAAAGGCAGAATACAGACAACGACTTACTTATACTGGCTTCTGATATCCGGGAGATGAAACCTGATTCATGCAACCGGTTTATCAAAATTCCCGCCAGGAACAGAAATAATGTCACAGTTTATGCTTCGCAGCAAATCCTGTTTGATGAGTATGTCAAAAGGTTTAAAGAAACTGGCACCAATGGAACGCTGGCAATAGCCAGAAGCAATAAAATGGTGACTGATCTGAATAGAGCTGTAAGAAGAGATTTATATGGAGGGCTTGATTCGCCTATCCGGCAAGGAGAGATTTTAATGGTTGTACAAAATAATTATTCCGTGCCGCTCACCAATGGCGATTTTGTCACTGTAATTGAATTGGGAGAAGAATATCTGCAAAACGGATTGCATTTTAAAACAGTGAAAGTCAGGGCCCACTCGTCTGAAAGTGAATATGAACTGTTGCTGTCACTTGATATTTTATATGGTGATCATACGAATTTCACCGAAGAGCAATCCAGGCAATTAATGATTGAATTCAGCAGGAGAATAAAGAAAAAGGGGTTAAAAGCCAATTCTTACAAGTACAAGGAGGAGATGCTGAAAGATCCTTATTTAAATTGCCTGCGTGCCAAATATGGCTATGCTGTCACCTGCCATAAATCCCAGGGCGGTGAGTGGAACGATGTATTTTTATTCCTGGACAAAGGCATGTACAGGATGGAGCACGGAGAACTTTTCAGGTGGTGGTACACGGCGGTAACAAGGGCAAAAAAGCAACTGCACCTGTATGGTGATTGGTGGATTGGTTAAGGACCCACATCTTGTTTTTGGAGGCAGGGACTTTGCCTATTTGATTTAGGTATAACAGGAAGGCGATGCGGAAATCTACCTAACTTTTAGAAGGTATCTTCAGTTTCCATCCCGGCTGTATGAGATCGGGATTTTTAATGATGTCTTTATTGGCTTCAAATATTTCTTTCCATTTCACGCCAAATTTTGAACCTATTTTACTCAGGTTATCTCCTGCCTGAACCGTGTATTCCTGTACATCGGCAGCAGCGGCCACTTCGATATTTAATCGTAAGTCACCTGCCCTGTAATCAGGATCTATCTGATTATATATTTGCCACAATGCTTCTTTATCATCTGATGAATGGACCGAGCCATCTATATATAAAACATTATCCTGCTCGGCAATTTTTAATTCACCGGCAGCTTTCTGTTTTGCAGCATTGATCAGCGCTGCATATTTATCCTGTAGTGCCATAAAAATATTTTATTTGATTACCAGTTTGTTTTCTACTTTTTTGGGCTTGAGCTCATTTACGCTTTGCATGAGTGTCGTAAGCTGGGAACGCTTAACCTGCCCTGTCAACGTAACCACGCCATCCTGAACAGTCGCTTTTACCGTTTTGTATGCCGATAAGAGCGTATTGACCGAAGTCTGCAAAACGCTGTCTGCTGATATTTCAGGCTGCGTAACAGCCGGAGGTGGCGTATTTACCACGATATTATTCACCACACTTTTTACTCCCTTTATATTTTTTGCAGCGCTCTCGCTCGAAGTTTTACAGGCTTCATCCGGACAGGTACCTGTTAATGTTACCACTTTATCCGTTACAGAACCCGTTACCTCCGGGTAAGAATGAAGTGCATCGGTAAGTGCGGTCTGCAACTGGCTGTCCGAAGGGCCCCTGTTACATGAAAGCGTAAGGAACAGCAGCGCTAACATCATTAGTCTCATAATATATAATTTTAGATGAACAATAACTGAACAGAATACCGGAATAAGGATTTGAGATAAAATTGTATTTGAATATATGAAAAATCTTTGAAAATGATAAAGTGGCTTTATTGTTTTCAGATCCTGAATAAAATTATCAACGGCCTGTTTCCGGGCCGTTGATAAAAATAAAATTAAAGCAATGAGAATCAACTGATTTGTTCTGCTTGTTCTTACGGTTTGGTAATATTTGCGGAAGCTGTGATACCCCCCGCGGCATTATTGCCTGCGAGTTTGAGATTAGAAAATTTTACATTGATTTTGCCCTTGTCCACTGTAACCGTTCCGGTTTGTGTTTCGGAATCTAATGAGACGTAAACTTTTGAGCCGCCATTTGTTGCTATGTGCACCCGCATTTGTCCGGCCCTGGTGAGTTCATTCGTAACCTGGAAAGTTCCTCCCGTTGTCGGCAACGCGTTGAAAAATGTAACGTTAATACCAAAACCGGTGTTATTGCTATAAAAGCCCGTTGCCTGTATGGCATCTTCATCTATTGCGCTGGCGGTTCCTACTTTGAACGCCTCGCCATCTACGGTAAACGTATTCTCGGCAGGAATTCCGTCACCGGCAGAATTGTTGCCTGATTTTTTGCATGAGGCAAGAAGCAATACACTTAAGAGGCCTGTTAAAAGGTATAATTTTTTCATGACGTAACTTGAGTTGATAAATATTTGCCCGAATTTGGCGCTTTGAATTTCCGGCGGCAATACTCAATTTGCAGTATCATTCATCGCTTCATGAACTACAGGAACCTGAATTGGGAAAATCAACTCATCGTTCTTTTCGCTTAAAATAGGTATACATTCGTAATGTAGTTATGAAACCCCTGTTTCCCCTCTTACTCGCCATCCTGGCCGGTAACCAGGTGTTCTGTCAGAACAACTGGAACAACTGGTTTTTTGGTAATTATGCCGGGTTGCATTTTTCACCGGCTCCATCAGAGGTTACGGGCGGCCAAACCACAGCGCTGGAAGGTGTTGCGAGTATCAGCGATGACAATGGTAATTTGCTGTTTTATACTGACGGACTGCTGGTATGGGACCGTAATCACAACCAAATGCCCAATGGTTTCGGGCTGAAAGGCGGGTGGTCCTCCGCACAATCGGCACTTATCGTTCCCATACCCGGCCAACCGGACCGCTATTATATTTTTACCATGACCGACTGGGTCGGGTCCGGCGATCTGAGTGTTTCTGTTGTGGACATGACACTCAATAGTGGACTGGGTGACGTGGAGGTGTCAGGAAAAAACCGGGTCCTCACCACGCAGCAAACCGAAAAGCTGGTGGCGGCCAATGCTTCAGACTGCGGAGTTTGGGTGATCACCCATCAGCGCGGAAATAATAAATTTGAAAGCCGCCTGATAACGGCTGCTGGTATTGGGGCACCTGTTTACAGTTCGGCTGGTTCAATGCATACCGCGCCTTTCAATAAGGCCGGT
This sequence comes from Flavitalea sp., assembly GCA_044224935.1. GTDB lineage: Bacteria > Bacteroidota > Bacteroidia > Chitinophagales > Chitinophagaceae > Flavitalea. The sequence continues at coordinate 626 of JBGAJL010000165.1, read as the reverse complement.
AATCTTACCGGTGTGATGAAAGTGTCGCGGGATAACCGGACCATCGCCCTGGGCACGCTGGGCGGCATCATTGAATTATTCCGCTTCGACGCATCTGCCGGCGTTGTCAGCGATCCGATTGCAATCACCACCACGAAGGTGGGATATGGCGTGTGCTTTTCTCCCGATCATTCCAAACTTTATATTACTGAAGGAACGGATGGCATTCCCGGGTATGATATCTCGCAGTTCGATCTTTCCATTTACACGTCAGCCGCTGTCAACGGTTCAAGAATATTGGTCGGAAGAGCTTCCCCACCTTACAATAATGTTGGCGACATGCAGGCGGCTCCCGACGGGAAGATCTATTTTACAAAAAGTGAATCGTATCAACTGGGTTGTATTCCCTTTCCAAACCTCCCTGCACCTTCATGTGGATTTATTAATAATGCGATAAGTTTTGGCAGCATGGTTTTAATCGGGCTGCCCAACGAGATCCGGTCGGCCAGTATGATCAATAATAGCTTCGACCTGGGTAATGACACCACGCTTTGTGCGGGTAAAACATTGCTGCTGACAGCACCTTCCTCTACCTATTATACCTGGTCCACCGGTGAAACCGGAAACCAAATTGCTGTTACTCAACC
>JBGAJL010000164.1:0-5704 GCA_044224935.1 Flavitalea sp. | reverse complement strand
TAGGACACGATAGTGATGTCTTCGCCTTCCCGTAGAATTTCCGGCTCACCGAGCGCTACCTTGTAATCAATTAAATTGGAGGGCAGCTTTTCTTTTAAGCGATAACCATTTAATGATTCGATGATGATCCCCGGATCATTGCCGCTCAACAACGTATTGTACATTCCGGCTGCCTTCACCATATTTCTTGGCACACAAACATAAAAGCCGCGGAGGGAATGGATGATCATTCCCATAGGTGAACCACTGTGCCAGATGCCTTCCAGGCGATGACCGCGCGAGCGAATGATCAGCGGGCAGCTTTGCCTTCCGCGCGTTCTCCAGTGCAGCGTTGCCGCATCGTCGCTCAGCGGTTGCAGACCGTATAATAAATAATCGAGATACTGAATTTCAGCAATAGGACGCAGCCCCCGCATCGATAAACCGATTGCCTGGCCTGCGATGCTGAGTTCACGGATGCCCGTATCGAAGATCCGGTTGTCGCCATATTTATTCTGCAAACCTGCAAATCCCTGGTTTACGTCGCCGATCTTTCCTACGTCTTCTCCGAACGCAATTACGGTTTTATTGGCGCTGAATAATTCATCAAAATATTTATTCAGTATTTCATAGCCATTAATAACAGGCGCATCGGCTGCATAGTGCGGCTCGGTGGTGCGGATATTAAGCGGACTCCTGGGTGATTCATCATACAAATCGACCGCATACAGCGCATTACTTTCTTTTTTGAGCTCTTTATAGAAGCATTACTTTCTTTTTTGAGCTCTTTATAGAAGTTTCTGAGCTCGTCGGCCTGTGGCGCGTTCCCCGCGGCGAGGATACTCCGGTACAGCGCTTTTAAAATTTCTTTGCGGTGTGCGTCCCTTGTAGAGCCGAGCTCCTTTTTAATCTTTGCTATTTCTCCGTTCAGGTCTGCTCCGGCTGTTATCAGGTCTTCCATCAGGGATAAAGACCTGGTCAATGTTGCGGCTATGTCTTCATTATACTTATTCCACGCGTTCTGCCTGCTTTTTTTTACATGGTCCTTGGCGGCGATTTCAACATTATTTAATTCATCCTCGCTTGCAAGTGCATTTGCCAGTATCCACTCGCGGAATTTGCGGTTGGCATCCCAGTTTCTTTCCCATTCGAGGCGCTCAGGTGTTTTATAGCGTTCATGGCTACCCGAAGTAGAATGGCCTTGCGGCTGGGTTACTTCTTCCACATGGAAAACAGCGGGGATATGTGTTTCGCGGATCAGGCGGAGCGCTTGCTCGAAAACTTCGCACATGCCTGCATAATCCCATGCTTTTACGCGATAAATATTTATTCCGTTTGTGCTTTCTCTTTTCTGCAGGCCGCGGAGGGCTTCGGATATGGAGCCCTTTACCGTTTGTACCTCTTTTGGAACGGAGATGCCGTAGCCATCGTCCCATACAAACACCGCAAGCGGGATCTGCATGACGCCGGCAGCATTGATGATTTCCCAGAAATGACCTTCCGAAGTGGAGGCGTCGCCGATGGTGGCAACGCAGATCTCGTTGCCGTTATTGCTCAGGTTGGAAAATTCTTTTAATGCAGGGCTTCTGCGGAACAACCGGGATGCCAGGGCCAGCCCCAGCGACCGGGGTATCTGTCCGGCAGTAGGCGCCAGCGGGGCTGCGATATTTTTCCTGTTGACAAGGTCCAGCCAGTTGCCTTCTTTGTCCACGAGAGTGGTACAGAAATGGGAGTTCATGTTTCTGCCACTGCTGTGAGGTTCATTGTTGACGTTGGCATCGGCATAAAGCTGGGAGAAGAATTCTTCCATTGTGGCCTGGCCCATGGCGAAGGCCAGTGTCTGGTCGCGGTAATAACCGGAAAGAAAATCGCCCGGCTGAAAGAACTTGGCGACAGCTACCTGCGCCACTTCCTTTCCGTCGCCGAAGATGCCGAACTTGGCTTTGCCGGTAAGAACTTCTTTGCGTCCCAGGAGACTGGCTTCACGGCTTTCGCAACAAACCCTGTAGTCTACAAGCACTTCCTGGCGGAAATGGTCGAAAGACAATTTCTCAGAGGTTGTTGAAGAGGTAGTTTCAACATGTTCCATGCCGCAAACCTAAGGAATTTTAGTAGTAGTGTATCAGTTTGGGATCCGGGCCAAAACGGGCTGCCGGATTTCAAAATCGTTATGAATATCCGGTCGCGAGTTAAAAAATGGTTTAATCGCATACTTTTATTGCACCTGGAGAGTTTAAAGGTTAATTTTGATAACCTTGAACAATGTCCATGAAGCAATTTCTACTACTGTTGATCCTTATACTACCTCTCGCCTTTGCGGTGAATGCACAGAAAGGCAAGGCGCCGCTTAAAAAGGCTTCTGCGGTTACCAGCGTAGCGGACAATGCCGCCGCCGGTGCCGTGCTGGAACTGAAGGAGGCCAATTATGATTTCGGAAAGATACCCCAGGGCAGGCCCGTCACTCATAATTTTGAAATAGTCAGCAAGGGAAAGGAAGCCCTGCTGCTTGATAATGTGCAGGCTTCCTGCGGTTGTACAACGCCCGAATGGAGCCAGGCCCCGATACCTCCCGGATCAAACTCTATCATTAAAGTGGGCTTCAATGCCGCATCCGACGGACGTTTTGTAAAAACAATTACGATTATCTATAATAATTCTCAAACAAAATTATTTACTATATCGGGCGAGGTTTATCCGGCTCCTACAACCTCTGCTCCTCTTAACTCGTCATTATCCTTATTAAAATAAAAAACCAAGTAGTAAGATGAAAACAATCATGCTGGCGCTTTCTGTTCTGTTTTGCTCAACAGCCGTATTTTCTCAGGCAAAAACGGATGACCTGGTAAAATTCCAGGAAACAACATACGATTTCGGTAAAATAAAACAGGGTGCTCCTGTTACTCATGAGTTCCCGTTCACCAATATCAGTAATAAACCGGTGGTAGTGGAAAGTGCAGTGGCCTCCTGCGGTTGCACCACGCCCGCATGGCCCCAGGCCCCGGTTGCAAAGGGAGCGACCAATAAGATCACAGCAGGATTTAATGCTGCGGCTCCGGGCGCTTTTACAAAAAATATTACGGTGAAATTTGCCGGCGTAGATGCACCGATGCAGGTGACCATTAAAGGTGAAGTGCTGAAAGCAGAAGATTACGCAAAATTCGAACAAAGCAAATCGGGTAAATAACGTAGCGGGCATATCTTTGCCGCATGCCACAAATCAGCTTACGGGGACAGGAGATGCCTGCTTCGCCCATCAGAAAACTGGTGCCTTATGCAGAGGCCGCTAAAAAGAAAGGGATAAAAGTTTATCACCTTAATATCGGGCAGCCCGATATTGAAACGCCGCAAAAAGCTCTCGACGCAGTAAGAAATTCCGATTTTAAGATCTTAGAATACGAAATCATCATTACCACGGGTGGTTCGGAAGCTATCCTGTTTGGTTTCCTGGCCTGTTTTGACCAGGGTGACGAAGTGGTTGTTCCCGAACCTTTCTACGCCAATTATAATGGCTTTGCTGTGGAAGCGGGTGTGGTGGTGAAAACAGTAACGTCTTCAATAGAGACCGGCTTCGCGCTGCCATCTGCTGAAGAATTTGAGAGAGCCATTACCTCCAAAACAAGAGCAATCATCATCTGTAATCCCAATAATCCCACCGGGTATTTGTATTCGCGGGAAGAACTGGAGGTTTTAAAGGGAATTGTAAAAAAGCACAATCTATATCTCTTTTCCGATGAGGCATACCGGGAGTTTTGCTACACCGGAACACATATCAGCGCAATGGCGCTGGATGGCATCGACGATAATGTGGTGCTGATGGATACTATTTCAAAAAGATACAGCGCCTGCGGCGGAAGGATAGGTGCGTTCATCACCCGGAATAAAGAGTTAATTGCTACTGCGATGAAGTTTGCGCAGGCGAGGCTGAGCCCTCCTTCTTTTGCGCAGATACTGGGTGAAGCTGCAGTGGACCTGCCGGATGATTATTTTAATGAAACCAGGGCAGAATACCTGCGGCGCCGTGATATCCTGGTATCGAGACTGAATAAAATGCCCGGCGTTTTCTGTCCCAACCCCGGCGGTGCATTTTATGCCATCGCCAGTTTGCCAATCGATGATTCGGATAAATTCTGTCAGTGGCTGCTTGAATCATTTTCATATGATGGCCAGACGGTAATGCTTGCACCGGCAACAGGATTTTATGCCACTGAAGGATTAGGAAAAAAGGAAGTGCGCCTCGCCTATGTACTGAATGCGCATGACCTTGAGAAAGCGATGGACTGCCTGGAGAGGGCCTTAGTCGCTTATAATAAATAAGTAAAATAAGATATGATTAACAGGAAAGCCATTGCGGGAAGCAATGGCTTTTTTGAAAAAGTCTAATGGTTACTGGCACGATTAGCTAATAAATCGGCAAATCCTTTACTACGTAACTTACTCTTTTTGCTTTCATTTTCTCCCTGATCATTTTTCTTTTCGTGTCAAAATCATCAACGTTTCTGGTAGGCGGCTCCTCCACTGGCGCCGGAGAGATTTTTGTTCTCTCGGATTTTTTGTTGGCTATCATAAAGGAGGTTTTAAAAATTACTATTACATCGTATCATTAAAGAGCTTTTAACGGGCTAAAATATTCGTGCCGGATTTGGTTAATTCGATAAATTTTACAGAATGCTTTACACGTGCGGGTTTCCGATGCGTACGCAATCACTGCCTCCTGTATGCTAATTTTTTTGTGGTGATTTCTCATCAGTTGTGGGGTAAATCCCGTACATGAGAATTGACGCGGCTCAATTTCATTGAGCAGAAATAGATAGCTCCACCCAATATTATCCCTAAAATATTTGACAAATGTCATGTAATAAGAATTTAAACAATACCTACGCTTCACCCACGTATTAAGATTAGTTTTATTTGTACCAATCCAATATTTATGATCCGTTTTCCTTTAATCGCTATTCTGATGTGCTGTGCAGGATTTAATTCCCGCGCGCAGTGCGCTTTCACCATCACACCGGTGGTGACTAATGCCAGTTGTTATAATGGGAGTAACGGTTCCATTACTGTAAACGTTTCGGGAGGAATTTCTCCTTACCAGTACCAGCTGGCAGAAGCCGGTGCAGGAGCCTGGCAGAGCAATAATACATTCAGTTCACTGCTTGCAAACAATTACCCCATCTCGGTAAAAGATGCAACCGGATGTACCAAAACAATCTACGTAACCGTAGGCCAGCCGGCTAACCTGGCTGCTACCTATACAGCCACTGATGCTACCTGTAATAATTCTGCTGACGGAAGTATTATCAATACCACAGGGGGAACGGCGCCCTATTCATACAACTGGACAAAAAACGGCAGTGCATACGCAACAACAGCCAATATCAGCAATCTCACCCCGGCCAGTTATTTATTAACGGTTACGGATGCCAAAGGATGTACAACTACTCCTGTGGTGTCGTCCGAAGCAATTCCGGTTTCATTAACAGGCTTTAACCAGGATGTTATTGCAAATGGTTCCGGTGCTTCGGGAAACTCAACAACACAACCCCTGGACGACCACAGTTTTGTATTATATGCAAGCGGATATAAAATAAGCGTCTTCTCGGGGACGGGCCCCTCCGGGTTGCCTTCATCGGGCTCATTTACCAGCGCGCAGAATTCCTCAAGAAGCTATCAGCTGGCTTCTTATTCTGCGAATAATGCCCTGGTACTAAGCTCGGGTGCAAATAAT
>JBGAJL010000027.1:0-40234 GCA_044224935.1 Flavitalea sp. | reverse complement strand
TCTTCTTTTCCAGTACGGTACTCGGAACTGGTACAGCAGACGGAAAACAACCGGATACAGACCTTTGTTTACCTGAACATCGCCTTAATCAATAAACATTTCATGGAGGGAACTTTCACTGAAGGCCTCACCCTTGTGGAATATATTAATGCCAAGCTGAACGAATACAGCCTTTATCTCGACAGGCACCGCATACTTGTGTTTCATTATAAAATCGCTTCGCTGTACTTCGGAAGCGGCGATAGCGAGAAAGCCATCGATCACCTGAACCTGATCATCAACCGTAAGGTGGATCTGCGTACCGATTTGCAATGTTACTCCCGGTTGCTGCACCTGATTGCCCATTTTGAATTGGGAAATTATTCCCTGGTCGAATACCTGGCGAGATCCGTTTACCGCTTTATGGCGAAAATGGAGCACCTGAGCATCGTGGAAAAAGAAATACTCGACTTCCTCAGGGATTCACTGCGATTTAAAAAGCCGGAACTGAAGGAGGCTTTCCGCAAATTGCTCGGAAAACTGAAGGAACAGGAAAATAATCCTTTGGAAACGAGGGCATTCAGTTACCTCGATATTATCTCGTGGCTGGAGAGCAAGATCCATGGGGTGCCCGTGCAACAGGTGATCCGGGAGAAATACCTCAAAAGAACCCGAAAGGCGGAAACAGAGCAATAAGGGAAACCTAAAAGAAAAAACCCTCTCATTTCTCAGAAAGGGCTTTTGCATTTTAAAGGGTTGGGAGCTAAAGTTGCAGGGAGGGTGATTGAGTTTAAGGAAATTAATACGATTTAGGGCCAGGGCTTGTTTGAGGGTTTAAGGGTCATATTCTCTAGGTCTGGATCTTCTTTTATGTTGACGTTCTGGTTGATTGCTTACTGACGTAAAATTGCCCGATTCCGGACACCCGGCAATGAATTTTAAACACTAACATGCTGAAATAACTAATAATTTTAAAGACGCTAAAGACAAACCCTTATTAACGGAAAGGTGCGCAGGGCCTTACGCTCTTTTTTCATTCACAAACAATGAAATCTTATGATGCAAATCCTCGGGGCGGAAAGGCTTATGCACATAGTCAGTAAATCCCTTATTCAACAGGTCGATCTGCATGTTTTCGTATACCGCCGCAGTAAAGGCTAATGCAGGAACCGAATTGTTCATTTTCCTGATCTCTCTCAACGCAGAAGGGCCATCCATTTCGGGCATCTCCAGGTCGATCAGCAAAAGATCGTAAGAGCCATATCTAAACCGCTCCACGGCCTCTATCCCGTTTACCGCTTCCGTTACTTCAATCCCCCATTTATTCATAAACCGCTTCGCTACCGACATATTCACTTTATTATCTTCTGCGATGAGGACCTTCACCCCATTCAAGGGAGAAAGCAGGTTGCTCGTCGCCTCGTTGATATATAATTTCCGGTTCTGGTTTATTTTTAATTCAACGGTAAAATAAAATTCGCTTCCCCGTCCCTCGCTGCTTTTCAGCATTAGATCGCTATCAAACATATTAACCAGCTTTTTACTGATCGTTAATCCCAGTCCCGTGCCGCCAAACTTTCTTGTCGTATCCACATCGGCCTGCGTAAAGCTGCGGAATATTTCCTTATGCTTATGCTCGGGTATACCCATCCCGGTATCTTTCACTTTAAATTGAATCGTGGCTTTATGGCTCGATGCCAGTAATTGCTTCGCGGACAGCGTAATGCTTCCTGTACGTGTAAATTTGATTGCATTGGAAAGCAGGTTTCCCAATATCTGGTGAAGCCGCGTTTCATCAGTGATCAGTTCGCTATCCAGATGTTTGTCGAAAGAAGTGATAAGCTGTAACCCCTTTTCTTTTGCCTGTCCGGCAAACTGGCTGGCGATACGGTTCATGAATTCCATGAGATTCACCGGCCGTTCCTCGAGTTCCAGTTTGCCCGCTTCTATCTTATGGTAATCCAGGATATCATTAATAAGCGTCATCATGTGCTCGGAAGAATACCTTAAAATATCGAGGTTTGATTTCTGCGATGGGAGGTACGGCTCCTGCAATAACAGGTTCGACGCACCGATGATTCCATTCAGCGGCGTTCGCAGTTCATGACTCATGTTGGATAAAAACCGCGACTTGGTATTCGATGCGATTTCTGCTTTCTTCTTCGCGCTTAGCAATTCAAATTCCGTTTTCTTCAGATTGAGGTTTTCCTGCAATATCGCGTCTTCATTGTCTTTGTTGACCCGGAGAATGGCATACGAGAATATCAGCGTTAAGGTCATCGCTATTGCGATGTTGCTGTAGTATAACTGCCGGTATAGCGCCTCGCTGATCACTTCGATCGTATTCGTTTCGGGGCTGATATTCACACAGGCAATGGCAGAAACCATCGTGATGGTGTACACTATTATCCAGCTGCTGAACTGTTTTCCGATAGTAACCACAAATGTGAGTACGAGAAAATAGGGAAAATAAAACATGTAAGCGCCGGCTTTCAATCCTTCTACATAACAGATCACAACAAGATAGAAATTGAGGTTCACCACCGAAATGATCCGGGCCGTTGCCGGTTTTCTTTTTGAGTTGAAATAATAAGCCAGCAGGAAAAAATAAGCCGAAGTGATGTTGATAAGGGCACTTATATAAAGGCTATGGTAAAAATACGTGAGCACCGAAAGGAAATTTACCATCAGCGCCAGCACCACAAACTGGTTCAGCCGCAGTATGGTTTTACGTTTCTCCTTGGTAAGATCGCCCCAGAGACCCGAATGGAGTATATCGTGGTAAATTAAACCTCCGAAATATAATAATTTCCTGAGCATTCAGTTATTAAAAGGAATTCAATTACAAACGGGCAAATCCGCATTCTAGTACCTATGAATGATCAGCACCGGCATAAAAACTTCATTTTCAATCCGAAGATTGACAGTGGCTTTCTTTTCAGCCTTTACGAGAACGATTACGTTTATATTCTGGAAGTATTTACAGATTCCACAGAAGAGCTCGAAAATGCATTGATGACGTTTGCGATGGCCTATAATGCCGGCGACGTGCAGGATCTGAAAAATGCGGCCCATAAGATTAAACCCTTATTCGGCTTTACGGGGCTTCTGAAAGTACAGGATGCGGTGAAGGGTTTCGAAGACCACTGCGGAAAAGTGACGCGTGTGGAACTGCTGTCCGGCGAATACAATGCATTGCTTGAAGAGATCAACGGCGCCCGGCAAATATTAATCGCTGAGCAAAAACGCCTGCAGGAATTTTCGGGAAAATAATTATGGTGAAAAATTGCGTGATCATAGAAGATTTAAAAGTAGCCGCAGATTATTTGAAAAAATGTTGCGATAAAAGCCAGCTCCTTGAAGTGAAAGGAATTTTTCCCGATGTGAAGCAGGCCCTTGAATTTCTCAACAGCAACATGGTAGAGTTATTGTTCCTGGATGTCGAGATGCCCGGCGCCAGCGGGTTTGAGCTCCTTGACAACCTGGCTTACAGACCCAACGTCATACTGACCACGTCGAAGGAGGAATATGCTTATAGTGCCTTTGAATATAATGTCACCGATTTTTTGAAGAAGCCTTTTACTTACCAGCGATTTACCGAGGCGCTGTCGAAGATAAATCCGGGTGAAGAAAAATTATCCGCGCCGGGTACAAGCGATCATCTTTTCATCAAAAGCGAAGGAAAATTAATCCGCCTCAGCCATAATGATATTCTCTATATCGAAAGCATGGGCGACTATGTGCGATTTGTTACCACCGATAAGAAATATATCACCCATCATACGATCAGGGGAGTGGAAGAAAAAATCGATTCCGGTTATTTTATGAAAGTGCATCGCTCCTATATCATCAACCTGCTCAAAATTGACGATATCCGGGAGAACGACCTGTATATCAGGGGAGTAGAAATCCCTATCAGCAAAGCGCACCGCGCCGATGTTCTCAAAAGAATCACCATTTTATAGCGCTTAACGGGAATCCGGGTCGATTCACCGTTAAAATGATGCAATTGGTCTAAAAAAGATGCACCCCGGAAAAATGTTTTCCATCTTTGTTTCAGCAAATGAGAACAACGACAAACGATAAAACTTTAATCCCTAAACCCTGGTTATTTAATGAATAGGCTCAAATAGCAGTCATTTCATTGTGTTGATTTATTTGGATTTCGATTTCGGAACAGGGCCCGTTTTACCGGGCCCGTTTTTTAAAACTATAAACCCTTAACCGTACCCTATACTCAGAGCTCAATTATTGGCTCAACACAATCAAGATCGTATCGTACACTACCCAACATTAATCTCCTCGAGAAAAACCTGAGACTTAGATTAAATGTTACTGAAAAAGCCGCTTTGGGAGCGGCTTTTTTATTTTGTGAACAGGGCCCACCCGGGCGCTTCCTGAGTTCGTTTATGTGTGTGTCTCTGCTGAGCGCCGCCCCTCCGGAGGAGGGGATGCATCTCTCCAACTGTTTAGGAGGATGCATTTAATTCAAGGGTTGCGTCCCCTCCTTTGGAGGGGCAGGGGCGGGTCACATACTCAAACCCGACACCTTTATCATAAAACCTGGCCGCTTAAAAGATCATCCATTGTCTGTGCTTTCCTGATTAACCTGGCCACCCCGTTTTCCACCAGCACTTCTGCGGGCTTATATCTTGAATTATAATTAGAAGCCATTTCATAGCAATACGCGCCGGCATTACGTAAAGACAGGTAATCACCCTCGCGTATTTTGTTCATATCGCGGTTGGCCGCGAAAGTATCTGTTTCGCAGATATATCCCGTAATGGTATATTCTTTCACTTCGCCGCCTGGATTGGAAATATTATCGATCGTGTGCCAGGCATCATAAAACATAGGCCGGATCAGGTGATTTAATCCTGTATTCAATCCTACAAAAGTGACCGACCTGGTCTCCTTGATTACATTTACATCAGCAATTAAGTAGCCCGCTTCACTCACCATATATTTTCCCGGCTCAAACCAGAGCCCGAATTTTTTTCCCGATCTTTTTTCGAAATTGCCAACGGCTTCGGCAAGCTTCTGCCCCAGCAGTTCGATATCCGTTTCATGATCGTCTGCTTTATATTTTACCTTGAACCCGCCACCGAGATCGAGATATTTTAAATCCGGGAACTTATCAGTCAGGCTAAACAGGATTTCGACGCCCTGCAGAAATACGTCCACATCTTTTATTTCACTTCCTGTGTGCAAGTGCAGGCAATTAATGATCAAACCCGTTTGCCGGGAAATCTTTACAATTTCATCCACCTGTTCAAGCGGAATTCCAAACTTGCTGTTGTCATGGCCGGTAGCGATTTTCAGATTGCCGCCTGCCATAATATTCGGGCGCAGCCGCACACCAACCGGATAGCTGCTTCCGTATTTATTACCGAATTTCAATAGATTCGAAAGGCTGTCAATGTTAATATGCGCTTCATGGGCGACCACCTCTTCCAGTTCCTTAAACGAAATATTACTCGAGGTATACAAGATGCGTTTCTTATCAAAACCTGCCATCACCGCGAGCTGCACTTCATTGGAAGAGCTGCAGTCGATATTACAGCCAATGGAATTAATATAGCGTAACACGTTGAGATTGGTAAGCGCCTTGCACGCATAAAACAGGGTGGGTGCAACGGGAGCTAAAGCAGATGTAAGCTTATTAAACTGTTCTTTTATTTTTTCTGCGTGATAGACAAATAAGGGAGTTCCGAATTGTTCAGCAGTTTTTACTAAAAATTCAGGAGATAGCCCGGCTAATTTTGATTCAGGCGTTTTCGTTGCCGCCTGATTGGTCGTCATCGTTGTCACTATTATCTTTTTCAGGATCTTCCAGTAGTTCTCCATCCTGTGTTACAACAAGAGGCAGAGCGTTGTCGGTAAATTCTTCTTCGTTTGCAGGAACGGAAAGGGCCTCTTCAGTATCGCTTTCATCAGATTCCGTTACCGGGCCATTCATAGAATTAATTACGGTAGGATCTACATCGGCTTCGCTGAATACTTCTTTCAGCTTAGGCAGATCACCGGCATTATTAATGCCGAAATAATCCATAAAGCTGCGCGAAGTATTATACACCAGCGGCTTTCCGGGCAGTTCCTCATTTCTTCCGCTGATAACGATAAGTTCCTTTTCCAGTAATTTCTGAATGGAATAATCGCAGCTCACCCCCCTTATGCTTTCAATATCGGCCTTCGTGATCGGCTGCTTGTAAGCAATGATCGCCAGCGTTTCGAGCGCCGCAGCAGATAATCTTTTTAAATATTTATCGCCGTTGAGCTGGGCAACGGTTTTATGAAATTCTTTTTTTGTCAGAAACTGCCAGCCGCCGCCGCTTTCCCTCAGTTCGAACGGATAAAACTCAGACTGGTATTTTTCCACGATACCTTCCGTTGCAGTTTGCACCTGTTCCATTGTCACTTTATCTTCCATAAACCCGAATGCATTATTGATCAGGTCCGTTATATCAATAGGCGTCAGCGGTTTGTCGCTTGCAAACAGGAGTGCTTCAATGTGAGGTATTATGTGGCCGATTTCCATTGGAGAAGTTAAAAGTGGAAAGTTAAAAGTGAAAAATAAACTGGGTTCATTTTATGGATCGCCTTCATTTTTACGTTTTTACTTTTAACTTTTATGTTATCATCCCTGTAAAGCTGCCGCACCACTTACAATCTCGGTCAGCTCAGTTGTGATTGCCGCCTGGCGGGCGCGGTTATAAGATATCTTCAGCGATTTGAGCAGTTCGTTCGCATTTTCGGTGGCTTTATCCATTGCCGTCATGCGTGCGCCATGTTCGGAGGCATTCGCATCGAGAACCGCCTTATACAACTGCGTGTTCAGGATTTTCGGCATCAGCTCGGCGATCAGTTTCTCGCGCGAGGGCTCAAAAATAAAATCGCTTTTCTTCGATCCTTCTTTTGGCACCACTTTAGGGATAGGTAAAAATCTTTCTACCACAAATTTCTGTGTGGCAGCATTCTTAAACTCACTGTACACGATTTCCACCCTGTCGAACTGTTTCGCCTCGAAGGCTTTCATTGCTGCCTGTGAAGCGGCCTGTACACTTTCGAAGTTCAGGTTCAGGAACACGTCCTTAAAGCTGGCGTCGACCTTATAGGTGGTTTTCAGAAAATGTTCATAGCCTTTTTTCCCTATTGTCCAAAGCTCTACGTTTCCTTTGGCAGCCTGGGCCGCGTATTTTTCGGCGATGATCAGCTTGGTCGTTTTAATAATATTGGCATTATAAGCGCCGCAGAGCCCGCGATCGCTGGTGATCACGATAAAAAGCAGTTTTTCAACAGGTCGTTCGGTAGCAAGGCTCAGGCCCGCATCTCCCTCGGAGCCGCTTACGATATTGCTAAGCAATTCCTGCAGCTTCTTTGCATAGGGGCGCACCTGCTGGATGCCTTCCTGTGCTTTCCTCAGTTTGGCGGCGCTCACCATTTTCATTGCCTTGGTGATCTGCTGTGTGTTCTGGACCGACTTAATACGGTTGCGGACTTCCTTTAACTGGCCTGCCATATTGATTTTTTTAACCGGCTGCAAAGGTAGTTGTTTTTGTTTACTTTTATGGCACAGTAACGTATGGCAAAAGCTAAAAAGAAGGAGTCACCGGTAATCCTTATCACGAACGATGATGGCATCAACGCCCCCGGCATCCGAAACCTGGTAGAATCCGTGAAAGACCTCGGGAAAGTAGTTGTAGTGGCCCCCGACAAGCCGCAGTCAGGCATGGGACACGCCATTACGATCGGTCACCCGCTGAGGCTGCATCCTGTGCAGTCTTTCGAGGATATCGAAGCTTACCAGTGCACCGGCACCCCGGTCGACTGCGTAAAGCTCGCTGTGGATAAGGTTCTGCACCGTAAACCCGATATCTGCCTGAGCGGCATCAACCATGGGGCGAACCACTCTATCAACGTTATTTATTCAGGAACCATGTCGGCCGCTGTTGAAGCCGCTATAGAAAGTATTCCCTCCATAGGTTTTTCGCTGCTCGATTACAGCATCGAAGCAGATTTTACCGCTGCCCGGAAATACGCCCGGATCATCGTGGAAAAGATGCTTGGCACAAAAATGGATAAGCATACCATCCTTAATGTCAACTTCCCGGCCGTGGATGATAAACTGATAAGGGGGATAAAGCTCTGCCGCCAGGCTTATGCAAAATATGAAGAAGACTTCCTGGAACGAGCTGACCCTCATGGCAGGAAATATTACTGGCTTACGGGCGAATTTGTGAATTTTGACAAAGGAAGGGACACTGACGTGTGGGCATTGAAAAATAATTATGTGAGCGTGGTGCCCGTCCAGTTCGACATGACCAACTATGAATTGAAAACCCGGCTCGAAAAAAGCTGGAAATTTGGACCGGATGCTTAAAAGAGACAATCTTAAACTGGGACTTCTACTGGGCTTTATTGCCCCTTTGCTGAGTCTTTGCATCTATTACCTCGTTAAATTTTACCCTCTATTCTCCGTCGGCGATTTTATTGGCTTCCTGGGCAGCAACAAAACGCAGATCACCGCCATATCGGTGCCCTGCCTCGTGCTGAACATCGCACTATTTACAATTTATATTAATTCGCACCGCGACAATACGGCGAAGGGAATATTTGCAATCACACTGGTGTACGCAATCGCGGCCCTCCTGCTGAAGTACGCGCTTTAAAAATAAATAATGAATTATTACGTCATTGCAGGAGAAGCTTCCGGCGACATGCATGGGAGCAACCTGGTCCGCGAAATAAAAAAGCTGGACAATATTGCTGATTTTCGCGGCTGGGGAGGCGACCTGATGCAGCAGGCTGGCGTAGATGTGGTAAAACACTACAGGGAACTTGCTTTTATGGGGTTTATCGAAGTGGTTATGAATATCAACACCATTTTCAAAAACCTGGCGTTTTGTAAAGAGGATATTCTGAAATATAACCCCGATGCAATAATTCTCATAGATTATCCGGGCTTCAACCTGCGGATTGCAGAATGGGCTAAAAAAAGGGGCTTTAAGGTGATTTACTATATTTCTCCCCAGGTTTGGGCATGGAAAGAAAGCAGGGTAAAGAAAATAAAAAAATATATCGATAAAATGCTGGTAATACTACCGTTTGAAAAAGCATTTTATGATAAATGGAATTACGAGGTGGAATATGTCGGCCATCCGCTGGCCGCAGTGATCGACGACGCGCAGGAAGAAATGAATGTATCTGCTGAGGCGTTGCCATCACCCCTGAATGAAAATAATATTATCGCTTTATTACCTGGCAGCCGTGCCCAGGAGGTTTCAAAAAAATTACCGGTAATGCTGGAAGCCAGCAAAGATTTTCCGGAATATAAATTTATCGTCGCCAAAGCGCCTTCTCTCGACGATACGTTTTATGAGCAATTCACAGGCACTTATAAAAATGTGCGCTCCTTACGCAACAAAACATATGCATTGCTGCTGCAGTCCAAAGCCGCGCTGGTCACTTCCGGAACCGCCACATTGGAGACGGCATTATTCGGCGTACCACAGGTGGTTTGTTATAAGGGATCGGCGATCTCTTACCAGATTGCAAAACGTTTAATTAAGATCAAATATATTTCACTGGTGAATTTAATTATGGACCGGCAGGTAGTGAAAGAACTGATACAGGATGAAATGACGGCGGCCAATATAAAGACAGAATTAAATAAATTATTAAAAGATCCTGCAACGATCACGCAGATGAAGCAGGATTATGCTGAATTAAAAAAACTATTGAGCCAGGGAGGGAACGCTTCGGAAAAAGCTGCCCGCAGCATCGTGAATTTTTTAAAGAAACCGGGTAAATGATCAAACATGAGTAACACCACTTACAAAAACGGACATGCCAGTATCAACGGCATTCAAATGTATTATGAGATATATGGAGAAGGCAAACCGCTGGTATTAATACACGGAGGTGGTTCCACCATACAGACTTCTTTCAGCAATATTATCCCACTCCTGTCCAAACGCCGTCAGATCATAGCTATGGACATGCAGGCGCATGGCCGCACGGGCGACCGGCCGGGCCCGCTCAGCTTTGAACAGGATGCAGATGATGTGGCAGCATTATTATCCCACCTGAAAATCCCCAGGGCTGATTTCCTGGGCTTCAGCAATGGAGGTCAGACACTGATAGAAATTGCCCTGCGCCACCCTCAAATCGTCAATAAATTAATTATAGCATCGGCGCTCTATAACCGGAGTGCCACCCCACCGGAATTCTGGGAAGGCTTCGATCATGCCACTATCGATGTAATGCCCGCACCTTTAAAAGAAGGATTTTTCAGTGTAAACAACGACGAGAAAGCATTTGAGAACATGTTTAAAAAGGATGTGCAGCGCATGAAAAACTTTAAAGGCTGGAACAATGAGCAACTGCATACCATCAAGGCGCCCACGCTTATCGTGAATGCAAATAATGATGTGGGCAGCACCGAACATATCGTGGAAATGCATCGGGCAATCCGGGGATCCCAACTGCTGATTCTTCCCGGGGCGCATGGCGACTATATGGGTACAAAAGAATACCTGAATGGCAGGGAATGGAGCAGGCATTATGTCGCGGATATCCTCAATGATTTCCTGGACGAATGAATGTAAAAACGTTCGGTTAGAACGGCCTTTAATCCAGGAACAGACTCATGATCACCATGCCGTATCCCTTTTTCCCCAGAATAAACCGGTAAACAGGCCTTACCAGACCATACAGCAGGTACTCCACTCCGTGGTTTACAAGATCAGAAAGGCTCCTGTTCTTTTTTATTTTGATAAGATATCCTTTTCTCCGCAAGCGCAGCCAGCCTTTCATAAAGTCCTCCCAGTCGTGGTATTTGGCGGCCAGCATCTGGTACGATGCATTTTGTTTTTCCTTTTTATTTTTCAGATGCTTGTCGTCCTTCGCATAATCATGGAAAATCGTGGCTTTGGGATGATAAATCTGCATGCGCTGATCAGGATATAATTTCGTCAGCCGGTAAGACAATTCCGGGCCACCATGTCCAAAACTGATTTCATCGCTCCACCCTCCGGCTTTAAAGAAAGCATCGGCCCTGTAAGAACTGTTGCCTTCGAGATTGGCCGCTGCAGGATAGGGTCTTTTTCCAAGATAATAATGCCTCGCCAGCTTATTCAGCGGGTTATCGGTCAGTGGCCGGCAAACGCCCCTCATGCTGATGATATCATATTTCTCGAACGCGTGGATATGCGAAGCCATAAAATCATCGCTGACAATTCCATCATCTTCGAGAAATACGAGCACCGGCGCTTTTGCAAATAATGAGCCGATATTTCTGGCGATGTACGCACCCGTGTTATGTGTCAGTTTTATATACGTATCAAAACCACTGGCGACAGATGCAAATTCCCCGTCGCCTGCGCCATTATTGACAAAAACAATTTCATAATTCAGGTTCCCCGTCCGCTGTTTATTGAGCAATGCAATGTTCGTTGCAAGGCCATCTACAAAGCGCCACGAAATAATAATCACCGACGCGGAAGGCTTTTCCACATTATTTTTAAACGAAATGCCGCTGAACAGCGGAGCGTATAATTCTTTGCGCCCCTGCCAGTTCACATGACTTAGGGACGCAATCATTTTTTCTAAATGAGAGGCAGGTGCAGGTATCATACAGTAAGGTTATAAAAATCTCCGAACCAGCAGGTTAAGGGCCTTGGCAAGTTCAGAACGTTGTTTCATAAAAATATGCAACCCATAGCAAATTACGATCCATGGAAGGAGAAAGGTCTTCCCTGTCCACAGTGCAAAAAGCATTAACAATGAAAAAGCAATTTTCAGGCCCCAGAAGTTCAGGATCCTTTTCCCGCTAAATCCCAGGCTTTTAAAATAGCCGAAATACAATAGCAGCGGAATATTCAGCGCGAGCCAGCCCAGCGTGTAGAACCGCGCAATATGCACAATCGAAAATTGCGCACCGATAAGAATGCAGCAGATCATTATAACGGCGTTGGCGCTGCCCACCCGGAAACTTACATGTTCTTTATTTAATAAAAGATTCATATTGCCAACCGTGGTGGTTAATCCCTGGGTAAGGATCAGGATTCCGAAATAAGGCAGCAGGCTGCTCACGGAAACCCAGTTTTTACCCCATAGCAAAAGCACCAGCGGATCCGAAAACAAGAGCAGTAAGACGCCCACCGGAAAATCGATTATACTGATGATGCCAAGAATATTTTCATACTCCTTTCTGAAATCGCCGCCCTCATTCATATGTTTTTTCAGGCTGGGCATTAACACTCTTCCAAACAACCCTGAAATTAAATTCAGCGGCAGGGTAAGCAGTGTATAGGCTCTGTTATAAATTCCCAGGCTCGCCGTGCCATACATTTTACCTACTACCAGGTTATCGGCATTTCTTGCCCAGTAGTTAATGAGGTTAAAGCCCAGCACATTGCCCATCAATGACTTTGTTTTCCGGAATGCCACAACCGTATATTTCCACGGATATAACCGGTATCCCAGCCGCACCTTGTGTTCCAGGAAGATATAGGTAATAACCGCATCGACGATCTGCGGAAAGATAAGTGACCAGTACCCAAATCCCAGAGCCGCCATCAGTATAGTAAGCGCAACACTGATGCAGATGGACAGCAATTCTCTTTTACCCAGATAGCTGAATTCGAGTTGCTTGCTTAATATCGCCGTGGGCACGATCGATAATGGCCGGAAGATAAATATGGTTGAATAAACAATGGTGGGAAGGATCAGATCGTACCGGTTGTAGAATAGTGCGATGGGATATGCCAGCATCACCATCATGAGAAACAGCGTAAGGCCCGAATAAAAAGTAAAATTGCGAACGGCTTTGTAAAAAACGCTGTTATAATCGCTTCGTATAATTGCCGCGCCGAAGCCGGCGTTGGTAAAGATGGATACAAAACCAGTAAACACTGTAATTAAAGCAAAAAAACCATACACTTCGGGAAGCAGCAACCGCGAGGTAATGGTAGAGGATAAAAAGCTGATTATTTGCGTACCATACGTATACCCCCCCGCTGTAATGGCGTTTCGCCAGAATTGTTTCTTAAAACTCAATTTCTTATCTCGTTATAAATCATCAGATACTCAGTTCCTGTGAACAATCAACTTAATAATCACAATGATCACCGCAATCAAAAACATCAGGATAGAGAGGCGGTTGATCCCATGCATATAGCGGATCCAGGGGGAATCGGGCTCGTTGGGGTCACGCTTGCGGAGATAAAAATAACGCGAAAGTTGTTTTAAAATGCCCATACTGTAAAATTACGAAATCTGGTTACAGGAATTCGCCCCATTCCATACTAATGTGTGGTGAGGCCTCACAGTGAACAGCGGGATGTCGAAACCTTTTGACAAAAACAGCCTATCTTTATTGTCTTATATGTCTGCAAGAAGTTTCATCAACCTTATACTTAAGATATTTGGCCTGTTTTTTATAATAAAGGTGCTGGACGCGTTGTCCAGGACCCTTTCTGTTCTTGTTTATTTTCCCCAGTACGAATCACGCAAGCAGGCGCTCTACAACCTGGGAGTTACCCTTCCACCGCTGATCCTCTATATTCTTTTTGCTATTTTACTTTTATTCAGCACCAATTACCTGATTCGTTTGTTCAGGCTCGATAAGGGCATAAGCGAGCAAATTATCCCTATGCGCATACATCGCTCTATGGTGCTCGTTATTGCCGTGATAGCAGCCGGAGGATGGATGCTTGTCAGCGGCATTCCCGAACTGTTCAGACAGATAGTATATTATTACCAGGAAAGAAAGTTATACGTTCGAATGATTCATCCCGACATCAGCTACCTGGCGATGGCTTTCGCAAAAGTTGTGATCGGGCTCATCCTTATTATCTTTAACCGCACCGTAGTTAATATCATTGAACTGAAGCGCAGGAACCAGGACCCCTGGTACTGGCCCGCACGAGTGCCATTTACCAGGAAAAAGAAAAAACTCGTTTAATCCCACATTTAGAAGAAGACAGCCTTCCACATTCCCCAACAGATGCCGGGTAAGGTTTTTGCATAAGCAACAAAAAAACAGTTAGCTATGCCGCGCAACAATTATCTTTCGCTGTGCTTTCTCACGATCCTGCTGGTTTCTCTCAGCTCATGCCAGGCCATCGGTGATATCTTCAAGGCAGGAGTCTGGACGGGCCTGCTCCTGGTGGCCGCAGTTATCGTGGTCGTAATTTTTATTATTACCCGGTTCAGAAAATAAATTCTATCCATTGCTGCATTCGCATCTTCCAGGAAAAAAATTTTTCTGCGGCCAGGCGGTTATTTAATATATACCGTTCAGGCTCCAAAGAATTAAAAAACCGGATAAGATATTTCGCAGCTTCTGCAGCATCGCTGAAATCGGTAGTACCTCCGAGCTGGTATTTTTCCACTTCATCGCTATAGCCCGGGGTGTCCCGCTGGGTTATCACAGGCTTACCGCAAGCGGCATATTCATATAATTTAAGAGGGTTGCCGGGGCTGGTGCGGTTATCGTTGACCGGCAGCAGGCAGATATCGGCAGCGTTAATATACCGGGCAATACTGTCTGCCGGTACAGGATCGATAAAAACAATATTTTCATATCCTGCCGCGTCCTTTTTCAGCGCATTAACGTAGTTGTTACGAAGCGCTCCCGGCAGCAGAAGAGTAAAATCTTTCATCTCTTCCCTTTTAAAAATAGCAAGCAGCTTCTCTACCCCGTGCCATCGGGAAATCATTCCTGAGAACAGAAAATATCTTCCCCTGGTATCGAGCTGAAGAATTTCCCTGCAGGCGGCTCTATCCATCACCTTAAAATCTTCGGTATGCACACCATTATAGACCACTATGCAGGGAGCCGGGCATCTCTCCGCTATTTTTTGCTTCAGCACCGGGTTATTACAGATAATGCCGCCGGCCGTTTTGAGAGCCCTTCTCTCATAGGCGGCAAACATTCCCAATATTATTTTTTCGAAAGAATTCTTCTGCAAAAGGTGAATCTCATCTGCCATGTCGGCGTGTACCTCCTGCACCCTCCTGATCCTCCTCATCCTCAACAAAGCGTTGCTCAGCGGAAGAAAACATTGCCGTTCCACAATCACCGTTTGTCGGGGCAGGAAAAGCGTTTTTATTAATATCTTTAGGTCAAAGAAAAGCAGCGAAAAATAGCCCAATATCCCGTTTGCAATAAAAGCGGGGAAATAGAACCGAAACGCATTTTCTCCGATAATTTCTTCCAATGCCGCGGCTTTTTCGCGTGTGGCCCTGTTCCGGCCGGTATTCCGTTTCAGTCCGTACCCGGCGATGTAAACCATTTTGTTAACAGGCATAACAATTGCCAATATAAACAAAGAAACCTGTGGCTGTGAAAAGAACTTTAGTTTTAGGAGCTTCTGATAATCCATCCCGCTATAGCAATATGGCTATCCGGCAGTTAAGAAGCCACCAGCATCCCGTTGTAGCGGTTGGTAAACGACCGGGCAGGGTAGCCGATGTGGACGTGGGTACCGAAACCAGCCGGATCCCGGACCTGGATACCGTTACCCTTTATCTCAACGCCGCCAATCAGAAACAATATTACCAGTATATCCTCGATTTAAAACCCAAACGAATCATTTTCAACCCCGGAGCAGAAAACGAGGAACTGGCCGAACTGGCCCGTACAAAAGGCATCCGGCCGGTTGAAGCATGTACGCTGGTGCTATTAAGTACCGGCCAATTTTAAACAGAACAATTAATGGTGAAAAATTCGCAGGAACAGTGGCATTTAAATTTGGATGGAACGTAGAAATAATCGTAACTCTGTACTCTCCTGTATCCTCTCCAATATCTCCACTTTTTAGGTCATTTTTTTTATATCTTTCTTATGAAGCGAGTGTACACGTTCTGGCTGTGTATGATTCTCTTGCTGCAGGGTTATCTCTATGCCCAGGAATCACCATTGCCGATATTTCAACCAAAGGCTGAAAAGCCTTTACTGTTCGCCGCATTGCCCGATTCGTTTGAAGTAAAATCCGGAACGCTTCAGCAAATTATTTCAGCAGAAACAAATGAGCAGATTACCCTGCAGTTATCCAATCAATTTACTATTTACGGATTAATTCTTGATAAATATCACCAGGGGCCCGGTAATTTTTCCGTTAACGTGCGCCTGCAAAATTATCATAACGCACTATTCAATATCAATGTAAAACTACTCGCAGATAATTCCATTGCCATTCAGGGAAGAATAATTCACCCGCGATACGGAGATGTACTGGTTTTAAACAATAATAAAAAAGGGTACTTTTTCAAAAAACAATTGCAAAAATTATTCATGCCCGAATAATACGTGTAGTATGAGCCTCGGTAACCACAACTATATGCTAACCGCATGCATGCTGATGATGCTTACTTCGTCGGTTGCGCAGCAAATACCAAAATACAGCAGTTATCCGGCCGCTTCAGCCACTGTTTATCTCGACTTCGATGGCCATGTGGTGCAGGGCACTTCCTGGAACTGGGACAGTACCATCCATGCAAGGCCATCCGGATTGAGCGCCGCGGCAATAACAGAGATATTTAACCGCGTAGCCGAGGACTATCGCATTTTTAACATCAATATCACCACCGACCCTGCGGTATATGCGAAAGCCCCCGCAAAAAAGAGGATCAGGATTATCGTCACACCCACCTCACAATGGTATGGAGTGGCGGGAGGAATATCCCTTGTGGGTTCGTTTACCTGGGGCGACGAAACACCGGCCTGGGTGTTTACCGATGTGTTACAAAACAATTCGAAATATATCGGCGAAGCCTGTTCGCATGAAGCGGGCCATACCCTCGGGCTGCAACACCAGAGCACATACGATAACAAATGCGGGCTGGTTAAGGAATATGCCGAAGGAAAAGGCGGCGGGGAGATTGGCTGGGCGCCAATTATGGGGGTAAGCTACTATAAAAACCAGACTACCTGGAACGTTGGCACAAGCATCGAGGGATGCACCGTCATTCAAAATGATATCGACATTATGAGCAAGACCGCCAGCATCGGCCTCCGCTCCGACGACCATGGAAATACCATGACTACAGCCACCCCCATTAATTTTCAGAATATCAGTTTTTCATCGACCGGCATGATCAACAATGCAAAAGATGTGGACGTTTTCAAAGTGATGCTGCCTGGCGCCGGACGGTTTAAAGTCAATATCATTCCCAGTAATGTCGGGATTGGCAATGCGGGAGCAAACCTCGATATTAAAGTGAGCCTGGTAAAAAGCGACGGCGATACGATAGGCCGCTATAATCCAAAAACACAACTTTCCGCGTCGATAGACACTACTCTTTCCCCTGGCACGTATTACATGGTAGTTGATGGAGTAGCCAACCAGAACACTACCGAATATAACAGTATCGGGTTTTACACGATCAGTGGTGGCTTTGACGCCGTACTTCCGGTTACAAAACTGGTATTGAAGGGAAGAGCCGACAAAAACATACACCTGATCAACTGGGATTTTGTCACAGACGAACCGATAAACAGTACTATTGTCGAATGTTCGAACAATGGAATATCGTTTAAAACAATGGCTACCGTTCCCTCGTCAGTTACGTCGTATAAAAATAATCCGCTCGGAAAAGGCTCCATGTATTATCGCATTAAAATGCTCACGGGCCATGACAATATTCCTTATTATTCAAATACTATTGTTCTGCGCTATTCAACCGCATCGCATATCGAACTGATGGGCAATATTATTCAAAACACCGTACTGGTAAATGTTTCGGGCCAGTATGCCTATGAATTGTTTGACGCAATGGGGCATTCATTTCAACAGGGCCTGCTGCATGACGGCTATAATAATGTGGCGATTAAAGGCGGCGAAAAAGGCCTGATCTTCATGAAAGCTTATAGCAGCGCCGAACAGGTAATCTTCAAGATAATCAGGCAATAGCGGCCCCGTTTCCAGTGATGAATGAGCCGCGTTGCGGGCCCTCTCCGGGCTGCATCAATATGAATTAATTATCACGCTGCCCCGATTAATTAATTTTTTCGGTAAATTCGGAAAACCTATTAGAATATGATCTGGAGAAAATTCAATGGTGATCCGATCGATTCACCTATTCTTGAGGCCGTTGAACTAGCCATCAAAAGAGAGACCTCAAACGGCTATCGCTTAAAAGTTTGCATCGGCACAGACTCACAGGTAAAGGGAGCGGAAACAGAATTTGCTACGGTAATTGTTTTCCTTCGGGAGGGACATGGAGGATTTATGTTCATCCACAACGAAAAGACCAGGCAGGTATACAGCATCAAGGAACGTATGCTTGTAGAAGTGGCGAAAAGTATCGAAATCGCTTATGAGCTCTGCAACCTTTTTACCCGGTATGATGTAGACATGGAAGTGCATGCGGACATCAACACTAACCCTCATTTCAAGAGCAACGACGCGCTTAAGGAAGCAATGGGTTACATTCTTGGGATGGGTTTTGCCTTCAAAGCAAAACCAGAGGCATTTGCCAGCAGCAGCTGCGCAAACAAAGTAGTAAACTAAAGCGCCATTTCGATCGAATCGAGTATTTTGTCGCGGCCCTGCTTTTTAATGGCGCTCGTTACAAAATGCTGCGGGAGAAACTGCCAGGTTTGCCGCATCTTCTCTAAAAACAATTTTACATTAAGGCTTACGAGCTTTTGGGTTTCCTTGTCTGCTTTCGTAAAAACAAGTGAGAAAGGAACCTGCCATTTGCCCAGCAGGTTTACAAAATCGATATCTATTTTCTGTGGTGAGTGCCGCGAATCGATCAACACAAAAACATTCACCAGGTTCTCTCTCTTCCGGAGATAATTTTCGATCATCTGCTCCCACCGGTTCCGCGCATTTTGTGAAACTTTGGCAAAGCCATACCCCGGCAGATCGACCAGGTACCACTCATCATTAAAAAGAAAATGATTGATAAGCTGTGTCTTTCCCGGCGTAGCCGAAGTTTTGGCCAGCTTCTGGTTGTTCGCCAGCATATTGATTAAGGAGGATTTACCCACATTGCTCCTGCCGATGAAGGCAAACTCCGGTTTGTCCGGCGCAGGACATTTAGTGTAGTCGGGGCTGCTGACGATATATTCGGTCGATCTGATCTGCATGGGGAAACTAAAAAGTGAAAAGTTAAAGCTTAAAAATGAAACTGTTATCTTCAAAATCGATACTGCGCCACGAGTTTCAACTTTTCAGTTTTTACTTTTTACTTTTTACTTTTGCCCCATGTATTCACACGATAGTGTCGTTCCCTTTAAAGGTTCACAAGAGTCTAAAAAAGAGCAGGTAGCCGGCATGTTTGACGACATCGCGCATCGCTACGATTTCCTTAACCGCTTCCTGTCGGCCGGCATAGACATTTCCTGGCGTAAAAAGCTGATCGCTCAGCTCAGGGACGTACACCCGCAAAACATACTGGATGTGGCGACCGGTACCGGCGATGTGGCTATCATGACATACCAGGCCCTCAGGCCTGAAAAGATCACTGGCATAGACATTTCGGAGGGTATGCTCGAAATCGGGAGAAAAAAGATTGCTAAGCTGCTGTTAAATAATCATATAGACCTGGTAAAGGGTGACAGTGAAGCAATAAATTCGGCCAGCGAAACGTTTGATGCCGTAACAGTAGCTTTCGGCGTGAGGAATTTTGAAAACCTCGAAAAAGGTCTTTCGGAGATCCTGCGAGTGCTGAAGCCCGGTGGTAAACTGGCTGTGCTGGAATTTTCAAGGCCAAGAGGATTATTTAAATGGTTTTATAATTTATATATGGAACATCTGGCTCCGGGTTTCGGGAAATTATTTTCGAAAAATAAGGATGCCTATAAATATTTACATTCATCCGTTAAAGCATTTCCTGAAGGCGAAACATTTTTACACATTTTAGAAAAAACCGGTTTCCGGCAAACTTCATTAAAAAGGCTGAGCTTAGGAATATGTACAATCTATTGCGGAAGAAAGACAAGCACTTAAAAAAAATAATTACCGCCGCTATGCTGGTGGCGGCAATGTCGGCGCTGGGACAGAAAGAACCCAATCTTCCCAACCACGACGACAAACGATTTTACATAGGCATTGGTGTGATGTATAACAGCTCACGCTTTCAGTTGTCACATCATCCCAATTTCCTTCAGAACGACAGCGTGCTTTCGGTAAATCCACTAAGCTCGGGCGGCATAGGCCTGGCCGGCATGAACAATTTTGTTCTTTCTCCCCGTTTTTCGTTGCGAGCCAGTCTCACCTTTATGCTTTCCTCCAAAAATCTCGAGTACCATTTAAAATATCCCGATGCAGCCGATGAAGAAACATCAACGATGATCAAGCGGGTGGAAACCATTGCCTGCGGCATTCCCGTGCATCTGAAATTCAGATCGGACAGGATCGATAATTTTCGCTTTTACGTTTTCGGTGGTGGAAAATTTGAATTCGATATCGCCTCCAACGCAAAAGCTAAAAAAGCAGATGACCTGATCAAATTACAGCCCTATACATTCGGGATCGAAGCGGGCCTGGGCTTTAGCTTCTATTTCCCCGTATTCATTCTTTCTCCCGAAATAAAGATCAGCAACGGGCTTAACAACCTGCACAGCCGCGATGCCAATATGAAGTTCTCCAATGCTATCGATAAGCTTAATTCCAGGATGGTAGTATTCTCCCTGATATTTGAAGGGTAATCAATAATCATATTGGCGCCGGAACATATTCAATCTCAGGCCCAGCGTGAACATCGCCGTTTTTTCTTCAGGGAAATAATTATTGGCCGTAGTGAGTTGCCGCAACAAAACGGAGCCGTCGACAAATAAATTCTCTTTAATCTCATAGCTGGCTAATAATTGCAGATTGAGCCCGTTGGATGGAATGCCGCTGGGCAATTTATAACCATAATCGCCGCCGGAGCGGGCAGTGTATAATTTGAAAATATCGCTTCCGTAGTTTGTTGCCGCATTTGAATCCAGGCCCTGCTTCCAGTAAATCAATTTCGCGGAAGTGGTTAGTTTGTTTACCGGCTGATAGTTGATAATGCCGATCGCCTCGATAAAATTGGCGCCCAGGGGATGCGCCAGCGGTTGGTTATAATGACTGTAGTCGTCGGTCGAATCGTAATGCGAATACGTAAAGGGCCGCACCAGGTTCAATTCTCCCTGCAGGTCGAGGTTGTTCACTCCAAATGCATCGATATATTTTGCACCCAGCTGTATGCCGAACTTATTACCAAACCATCCGTTCCTGGCGACGAGCTCTTTTATTTTCAATTCATCAAATAATAATTGACCGTAAAGCTGTGCGCGCTTCAGCACATTAGCCTTAAAATCAAATCCGACAAAACCGTTATCGGGGCTATTATTCTGTTTCTCCGCTGTTCTCAGAAAAATGATCGGGTTCAAATAGGTGAAATCAAAATGATTTTTCCTTCCAAAAACCACGGCCTCAAAAAGGCCCAGGTTCAACCACCTGGTGGCGTTGATGCTCAAATGATGGATGGTGGCATACTTCTTATCCAGCAACCGATCCGTTCCCCGCACGGCAGCACTGATTTGCGGGTTCAGTTCCATATATATATTCTGATAGTTGATCTTCCATATTCTCGTATTCAGTTTCAGAAATAAATAATTGGAAGAATAATCGCTAAGGAAAAGGCTCCGGTATCCCTCACCGATAAAATTCTTATCGTAGGCAAATTGAATGTCGATATATTTTGCGGCATTGAACGTGATCCCGCCCCTTGCGTCCGAATAATCCACTCCGGTATTTTTATAGATATTATACCTGCCGTTACCGGGCACGGCCATGAAATCGGTGATCCGTTTTTGTACAAACAGGGGCGCGCGTTCGAGGTTCTCCGTCAGGTAGGTGTAGAAACCCACCCTTTCGGCTATCAGGCCGCGCAAGGTCACGCCACGCGTGTTCAGGAATATCCGTTCGTGGTTATCCTTTTCCAGCGATTGCTGCTCCTGCAGAATGGGGTTCACCGCCAGAAAGAAATCCTTTTCATTTACTTCAAAAAAATTCGCAGGCGTTTTATATATAGTGTTCCAGAGTGCATGCCTGCTGGCAAACCGCGACTGATCGCCCTTAACCCATTCCAGGTTATTCATCAGCAGGCTGTTCAGATTATAGCGGTCAGCCACAGAAAGAGACAATTCGTTCGCGCCCGATAATGAATCGGCATATTCTGCCGACGCAACCAGCATTTTCCTGCCAAAGGGCCGCGCAACGGAAAGGTTAAGATCGGCATAGCGTTGCATTTTGATCTCCAGTCTTTGCAGCAGTTGGCCATGTTTGCTTTCCAAAGGCAGATAAGTGGTTTGGGCAAACAGCCGTTGAGCGGAAAGGCAGCCAAGAAAAATACAGAGGGCAAAGAGAAATCTTCGCGACTTTGCGAACTCTTTGTGCCTTTGCACGAAACCTCCGAACAAAATAATAAATTGCATGTCGGGCATTTAACTGGAGAATCAATTTATGGAAAATTACCTGATAAAGAATATCACTGTAGTCAACGAAGGAAAATCATTTGCAAGCGATGTTTTCATAAAAAACGGAAGGATTGAAAAAATCGGCAATAATTTGTCCATAACGGAAAGTTTTCATGAAATAAACGGTGAAGGAAAGCATTTGTTGCCCGGCATTATCGACGACCAGGTACATTTCAGGGAACCCGGCCTCACCCATAAGGCCACCATATACACCGAATCAAAAGCGGCGGTGGCAGGCGGCGTAACTTCATTTATGGAGATGCCCAACACCATTCCACCTGTTTTTACGCAGGAGCTTCTGGAAAATAAATATGAAATCGGGCGAAATACCTCATTGGCCAACTACTCCTTTTTCATGGGCACCAGCAATGAAAATGCGGAAGAAGTGCTAAAAACCAACGCAAAGAAAAATGATGTCTGCGGCGTTAAAATATTTATGGGCTCATCTACCGGGGGGCTTCTGGTAGATAATTACCTGTCGCTGGATCGCATTTTCCAGGATTGTGAATTGCTGATCGCCACCCATTGTGAAGATGAAAAGATCATAAAAGCCAATTATGAACGGCTAAAAGCGGAAAAGGGAACGCTAAAAGCCTCAGACCATCCGTTGATCCGGGACGAAAACGCCTGCTTCGAGTCTTCCTTCGCCGCGGTGCAGCTTGCTAAAAGACACGATAGCCGCCTGCACATTCTTCATATCACCACGGAAAAGGAACTTCAGCTTTTTGGAAATTTCCTGCCGCTGCAGCATAAGCGAATCACCGCAGAGGTATGTGTGCATCATTTGCATTTCGATGCCCAGGATTATGAAAAACTCGGCAACCTCATCAAATGCAATCCTGCCATCAAGGCAGGGTTCAACAAACAGGCTCTCTGGAATGCATTGCTCGACGACCGCCTCGACGTGATCGCCACCGACCATGCCCCGCACACCTGGGGCGAAAAAAATGAGCCTTACGAAAAAGCACATGCGGGCCTGCCCCTGGTTCAGCACTCGCTGCTGCTGATGCTTCTTTATGTAAAACAAAACAGGATCACGCTGGAAAAAGTAGTGGAAAAAATGAGCCATGCAGTAGCAAAATGCTTCCAGATCAAAGACAGGGGGTATATCCGCGAAGGATATTACGCAGACCTCGTTATCGTGGACCTGAACGAGGGCACAACCGTATCGAAAGAAAATATCCTGTTCAAATGCGGCTGGAGCCCGCTCGAAGGGAACACATTGCCGGGGTCTGTCACCCACACTTTTGTAAATGGCCACATGGTGTATGGAAATGGCCGGTGGAATGAATCAGTTAAGGGACAGCGCCTGAAATTTGACAGAACCTAAAGTGCAACCGATGGAAGCCGACATCACCACCTATAACGACCTGCATATATTCCAAAAAGACGAAGAATATTCCGTTTTCAATAAACTGGATTTCACAAAAACCGCCGAAGGCCGGCATTGGCTCCATACTTTTTTCCAGTATCCTTTCAGCGATAAAAAATTAATACTGGAAACGCAGCAGATCATCCGGTTAATAATGGAGCGGATGAACCAATGGCCGGAAAGCATCTCCAACGGCACGCTGATGGTGATCAGCAAATTCTACGAAAGCGGAATCGATAACCTCCCTTCCAGCCCGGATTACATCAATGCGCTGTCGTATAAAATATTTCATGCACCTGATTATTCGCTTGTAAAATATTCCCTCACTCATTTTGCCGATTTTTTAAGAGGTATCAGGCAATTGACCGAATTGTTTAATGATGAAAACACGCCGCTTCCCATGAGCAGGCAGTTGATTCGGGCAAAAGATCTGATCAATCGTCCCGTTATCCAGGAACTGGCACTCAGGGAACCTAAAAAAGCGTTCAGCATTTCGGAAGTGATCCGGCTGGGGCGATATGTCCGCAACCAATACAGGCAGCATACGCATGAGCTCATCGATATTTACGGAAGGCTGGATGCCTGGTATTCCATGGCGGCCGCGGTAAAGCATTTCCACTTATGTCTGCCCGAGATCATCGATTCCCCAAGGCCCTCCATCACAGCCAGGGGCCTGTATCATATTCTGCTCCCTGAGCCGGTTCCCTACGATGTGGAAATGAATATCGAGTCCAACTTTATTTTTCTTACCGGGGCGAATATGGCAGGCAAAAGCACTTTTATCAAAGCCGTAGGCAGTTCGGTTTTTCTTGCACACCTGGGAATGGGAGTACCGGCCACTTCGATGCAATTAACCGTTTTTGACGGACTACTCAGCAATATCAATGTGGTTGACAATATCATCAAGGGAGAAAGTTATTTCTTCAATGAAGTGCAGCGGATAAAAAACACCATTGCCAAAATCAACGACAGCCGCAAATGGCTGGTGCTGATTGATGAATTATTCAAGGGCACCAATATGCAGGATGCGATGAAGTGCTCCACCACGGTAATAAAAGGATTGATTAAAATAAACAATTCACTATTTATCCTGTCTACCCACCTGTATGAGATTAGCGAGGAACTGAAAAATTATCCCAATATTTCTTTCCGGTATTTTGAAACGGATGTAAAAGAAGACCAGCTCGATTTCAGCTATCAGCTAAAAGAAGGCGTAAGCAACGACAGGATCGGATACCTGATATTAAAACGTGAAAAAGTGGTCGACATGCTTGAAAAATTATAAAAATAAAAAATGAGATTACCCGCTTCAGCCTTAACAGAAACCCGCAATTCTTTTGCATCTTCTTTTATCAAATGGCTTCAGCCTGTAGTTGGCAAAAGCATTTTCCTGGCTGCTTTCCTGTTTCCAGCCCTGAGCTCTTTTTCGCAGCATAAGAATATCGACGTGGTCCATTATGAATTTAACATCGGGCTCACTGATACAAACGACACCATAGACTGCTCCGCCGTTATCGATCTCAACATAAAAAATGCAGGCAATATCGATCTCGATCTCATTTCCAGGAAGGCAGACGGAAAAGGCATGAAAGTGGTCAGCGTCGCCGACGAAGAAACAAAAGAGCTGCTGGGCTTCACGCATTCAAATGACATTCTCCATATTGATAATAACGCAGGTCACAGGGTTATCAGGATCAATTACAAAGGCATTCCGGCAGACGGGCTGATCATTGCAAAAAATAAATACAACGAGCGCACATTTTTCAGCGACAACTGGCCCATCCGCGCCAGGCACTGGCTGGTTTGCAACGATCACCCTTCCGATAAAGCCGCTGTCGATTTCATTGTAACGGCGCCTGTTCACTACCAGGTTGTTTCCAATGGTATACAGGTAGAAGAAACCAACCTCAGCGAAAAAACAAAATTGACGCACTGGAAGGAAACCGAAAGCCTTGCCACGAAAGTGATGTGTATCGGCGTGGCCGAATTTGCCGTCGGCTATGCCGGTGAAGCGGGAAACGTTCCGGTTTACAGCTGGGTGTACCCGCAAGACAGGGAGAAGGGTTTTTCTGATTATGCTTTAGCCGTCAGGCCGCTTAAATTTTTCGAAAACAATCTGGCACCATTTCCTTACAGGAAACTGGCGAACGTAGAATCCAAAACCATTTTCGGCGGGTTGGAAAATGCATCTGCCATTTTTTATTCCGAAAGTTCCATCACCGGAAAAGGCAAAACAGAGGCATTGCTCGCGCACGAGCTGGCGCACCAGTGGTTTGGCAATACGGCCACCGAATCCGACTGGAAACACCTCTGGCTGAGCGAGGGCTTCGCTACCTATTTTTCATTATTATATCTTGAAAACAGGTACGGAACCGATACGCTGACCAGGAAATTAAAAACCGACCGCAATAAAATAATTGCTTTTTACAGGGAACGAGCTACACCGGTTGTCGACAGCACGGTTACAGACTACATGCAGCTCCTCAATGCCAATTCGTATGAAAAGGGAAGCTGGATATTGCATATGCTCCGCAAACAACTGGGCGATTCTGTTTTCTGGAACGGAATCAGGCGTTATTACAATAAATATGCAGGAAAGAATGCTTCCACTTCGGATTTCGAAAAATCGATGGAAGAAAGCTCAGGCAGGGACCTGGGCCAGTTCTTTCATCAGTGGTTATTCGTGGCCGGCCATCCGCAACTGCATATCGACCACCAGTATTCCAATAAAACACTTACTATAAACATCACCCAGCAGCAGGATTATATTTTCCAGTTTCCGCTGACGATAGTTGTGCACAGTAAAAACGGTGGAACCGATTTCACAAGAGCCGTGCGCGTTAATAAGAAAAAGGTGACTGTGACAATGCCAATGGACAATGAGCCCGGTGAGATAATCATTGATCCTTTCACTTCTTTATTATTTGAAGAAAAATAATTTTTTTCAGCCGTTAAAAAACGGTGCCGACCTGGTGTTTTTCCCATTGCAGTGGCTTCTTCCTGGTTTTACTTTACTCCATGCTCGTGAAAACATTTGGATCCGCGGTGTATGGAGTGGAGGCAATAACGATAACCGTTGAGGTGAACGTAATGCCCGGCAGGGACTACTACATCGTTGGTTTGCCCGACAGCGCGGTAAAAGAAAGCATCCAGCGGGTGGAAAGTGCCATCAAAACGAATGGTTACTACATGCCCAGGACCAAGATGGTCGTGAACCTGGCGCCTGCAGGAATACGAAAAAGCGGTTCGTCGTTCGATCTGCCGATTGCGCTGGGGATATTAGGGGCTTCGGAGCAATTGGAAAATGCAGCGAAGCTGAACGACTATATGATCATGGGCGAATTAAATCTCGATGGAAGCATTCAACCGATAAAGGGTGCGCTGGCAATCGCCATCGCGGCAAGAAAACAAAAACACAAGGCACTGATCCTTCCACGGCATAATTCCCGCGAAGCGGCGCTTGTGAATAACCTCGACGTTTTTGGCGTCGGTCATTTAAAAGAAGTAATAGAATTTTTTCGGAACAGCGATTCCTTAAAAAAAACAGAGGCGCACGCACGGGAAGAATTCATCCGGGCACAAAACGATTCCGATATTGATTTCTCCGATGTAAAAGGCCAGCAAAATATTAAACGCGCACTGGAAATCGCGGCCGCCGGAGGACATAATGCGCTCCTGATAGGAGCGCCCGGAGCGGGGAAAACCATGCTCGCCAAAAGACTGCCCACCATTCTTCCGCCATTGACCATGGCAGAATCTCTTGAAACAACGATCATTCATTCGGTGGCAGGAAAACTACCGCAAAATGCGTCGCTTATTTCAAAAAGGCCATTTCGTTCGCCGCACCATACCATTTCCGATATAGCGCTGGTAGGAGGAGGGGGCCTGCCGCAGCCGGGAGAAATATCACTGGCACATAACGGGGTACTCTTCCTCGATGAAATGCCTGAATTCAGGCGCAGCGTGCTGGAAGTGATGCGGCAGCCGCTCGAAGAACGGAAAGTGACGATCTCCAGGGCGAAGATCTCGGTTGAATTTCCCGCGAGTTTTATGCTGCTGGCGTCGATGAATCCCTGCCCCTGCGGCTTCTACAATCATCCGGAAAAGGCATGCGTTTGCCCTCCCGGCGCCGTTCAGAAATATCTCAACAAAATATCAGGTCCTCTTCTTGACCGTATCGACCTGCATGTGGAAGTGACGCCGGTGAGTTTTTCCGAGCTCGCGGGCAGGCAGGTTAGCGAATCTTCCCAAACGATCAGGGAGCGGGTGATAGCGGCCAGGGAATTGCAGCTTGGACGATTCAGCGCATTGCCGGGTATCTATTCCAATTCAATGATGAATGCAAAAATGCTGAAAGAAATATGCGTAATCGACGACACGGGGCAGCATTTATTAAAAACCGCTATGAAGCAATTAAATTTGTCGGCACGGGCCTATGAGCGGATATTAAAGGTAAGCCGCACCATTGCCGATCTGGAAGGCAGCGCCCAAATCAGGCCGGAACATATTGCCGAAGGCATCCAGTACCGCAGCCTTGACCGCGAAGGATGGGCAGGTTGATTTTTTCCCGAAATTGCGTACCATTATGAAAATTCTATTAAAATATCTCAAACCATATAAATGGCTGGTAGCCCTTACACTGCTGCTCGCCGCTGTCAATATCGGATTCTCACTCTTTGATCCGATCATTTTCGGCAAGCTCATCAACCTGGCCAATCTCCATCAATCGCAGCCTGCGCCTCAAAAGCATTTTTCATGGCATGATTACCTTTTCCTGAAAATGGATTTCGTGAACAAGAACGGCCAGCGCGATCATTTATACGGGGTGGTCTGGCTATTACTTGCTTCCATCACCGTGGCGATGATCAGCCGTATCGCAAAAAATTTCCAGGATTATTTTCTGAATGTAGTTATTCAGAAATTCGGCGCAAAGGTTTTTACCGACGGCCTGATGCATGCGATGAAATTGCCTTACGCACAGTTCGAAGATCAGCGCAGCGGTGAAACGCTTTCTATTTTAACGAAGGTGCGGGCCGATGTGGAGAAGTTCATGATCAACTTCATCAATATTCTTTTTGGCGTAATCGTGGGCGTGGTATTCGTATTTTTCTATGCCGCGCTTTTTATCCACTGGAGCATACCTATCGCCTACCTCGGCGGAATATTATTGCTGACCGTCATTACCAACCTGCTCAGCAAAAAAATTAAGATCATACAAAAAAATATTGTCGGACAAACCACGGCATTGGCCGGCTCCACAACGGAGTCGCTGCGTAATATTGAACTGGTAAAAAGCCTGGGGCTTACCTCACAGGAAGTGGATCGCCTTAATAAAAACACGTATAAAATATTAGGGCTCGAGCTCATAAAAGTGAAACGCATCCGGAGCATCAGCTTCATACAGGGAACCTTCGTCAACACCCTGCGGCAGGTGATATTATTTATTCTCATGTGGCTAATCTTCGGCAGGTTCATGGATGCCGGGCAGCTGGTGACCATGCAGATATTTTCCTTCTTTGTTTTCGGACCTCTCCAGGAAATAGGCAATATCCTGCTTTCGTACAGAGAAGCCGAAGCTTCCCTGAACAATTTCGATGCACTAATGAAGAAAGAACCCGAGCGGGATCCCGTGCATCCCAAACACCTCGGGCGGATCGAAACGCTATCATTCAGAAATGTTGCCTTTCAGCACAGGTCCGCAGCACAAAAAGCGATCAACAATATCAGCTTTGATGTGAAGACCGGTGAAACCATTGCGTTCGTCGGGCCCAGTGGAAGTGGCAAATCAACGCTGATGAAATTGCTGGTGGGCCTATACCGTCCGCAGAAAGGAAAAATATTATACAACAACCTCGATGAAACGGAGATCCGCTTCGATGATCTGCGTAACCAGATCGGATTTGTGACGCAGGATACCAATCTCTTTAGTGGTACGATAAAGGAAAACCTGTTATTTGTAAATCCTTCCGCCAGTGAAGAAGACGTCATGGATGCGCTGAACAAAGCGTCCTGCCAGGTTTTGCTGGCACGGGCAGAAAAAGGGCTCGATACGATGATCGGCGAAGGTGGATTAAAACTATCGGGTGGCGAAAAGCAGCGCCTTTCCATCGCCCGCGCTTTATTGCGCAAACCCAAACTGTTATTATTTGACGAGGCCACTTCTGCACTCGACTCGCTGACAGAAGAAGAAATTACTGATACCATCAGGGAGATTTCCGAAGAAGGAACCCAGATCACCATACTCATTGCGCATCGTTTGTCAACGATCATGCATGCTGACCGCATCTACGTTCTCGAAAAGGGGGATATAGTTGAAACAGGCGACCACGCGGGCCTGCTTGCAGAAAAAGGACTGTATTATGCCATGTGGAGGCAACAGATTGGCGAACGAAAAAAAGAACTGGTAAACGGAAACATCACCTCCATGTAAACGAATAATGTAATTTTGCCGCATGGAAAAGCCCAACTACCTGTGGAGCCTGTTTACATTGAAATGCCCGCGATGCAGAAGAGGACATATGTTCACCAACAACAATGCATGGAACCTGAAAAAAACCATGTCCATGCATCAAAAATGCGAAGTATGCGGACAGCCGTTTGAACTGGAACCGGGGTTCTATTATGGTACCGGATATGTTAGCTACGCCCTCTCAATCGTATACCTGGTTGCAACATTTATCGCCTGGTGGGTGCTCATCGGTTTTTCCCTGCATGACCAGCGGTTTTTCTTCTGGATGGGATTTGCAGTGATATCGTTATTGCTGCTCCAGCCATGGATCATGCGATTCAGCAGAACGCTGTATTTGTATTTCTTTGTAAGATATAATGAGAATTATAAGACCGACCCGGTGACCAAATTTGATAACTCGTAGCGCGGATATCCGCTTAAACAGGAAAGCCGGATAATTCCGGCTCCCCTGGGTTATAATTTAGGTTAGTAAGCATTAATAACGCCGTTGACTGCAAATTATTGTTAACTGATATTCAATATTACCTGCGATTCCCTGACCACCCCCGCCAACGCGGTGTTACCAATACCGAATTTTATTCAGGCGTTTCATGTCATGGGTAATCTGAATAGTAAGCTTGCATCCGGTACATCCCAGCGGATGACCCAATGCTATTGCACCGCCATTAATATTCACGATAGATGGATCGATATTTAATGTGCGATCACTGCGAGCGATTGCGAAGCAAAAGCTTCATTCAGTTCCACCAGGTCGATCTGTCCGAGGTTCATCCCCGCCTGTTTCAACACTTTTGGCACCGCTTCTACCGGTCCTATTCCCATTACTCAGGTACACTGGCCGACACGCAACTCACGAGCCTTGCGATAGGTTTTAGATTTAATTCCTTTACCATTTTCTCTCCCATTACCACTACAAATGCGGCCCCATCCGAGGTCTGCGAAGAATTGCCGGCGGTAACACTGCCCCCGGCTGCAAAAACAGGCTTTAATTTTGCGAGCGCCTCCAGGTTAGTATCCTTACGCGGACCCTCATCGGTATCGACAATATAATTTTTCGTCTTTCTTTTTCCTTTTTCATCCACGTATACTTCTTCCACATTAATCGGCAGAATACCCGGTTTGAAATACCCGTTGGCTATTGCCGCTATTGCTTTCTGATGAGAATGGAATGAAAATTCATCCTGGTCTTCGCGGCTGACTTTATATTCCTTTGCAACGGCTTCGGCCGTGAGGCCCATACTCAGATAATAATCCGGATCGTCTTTGGCAATAGAATAGGCAGGAACGGGTTTCCACCCGGCTGTAGGCACCAGGCTCATGCTTTCCGTGCCGCCCGCGATAATACATTCCGCCTGTCCGCTGCGAATCTTGGCAGTAGCAATAGCGATAGTTTCCAAACCGGAAGCGCAATAACGATTCACCGTCATGCCCGGCACAGTTACGCCAAGCGCCCTGGCAGCAATAATGCGGCCCACCTGGAGGCCCTGCTCTGCTTCCGGCACCGCATTACCTACAATTACATCGTCGATCCGTGAGGGCTCTAATTGCGGTACAGATGCCATCAACCCTTTGATCACGTCGATAGCAAGATCGTCGGGCCTGTAAAATCTGAAACCACCTTTTTTTGATTTTGCAACAGCGGTGCGATAACCGGCAACAATATAAGCGTCCTGCATATTTCTGTAAGTTGTTTATGCAACCTTATCAAAGTTAAAAAATTATCTTCGCACGGCCTATGTACCAGGTTCTTCGTAAAATATTGTTCTGGTTTCCGCCGGAAGAGGTGCATTATTTTTCTATGAATGCGCTATCCACATTGAAAAGATTCCCGGCATGCGAAATATATTCCGGATGCATGCGGGCAGCGATCGCATTTACAAAAAGAGTACAGGGCTGCTATTTAAAAATCCTGTGGGCCTGGCCGCTGGATTCGATAAAAATGCAAAATATCTCAGCGAACTGAAATCCCTGGGGTTCGGATTTGTGGAGATCGGAACCGTTACGCCAAAAGCGCAGGACGGCAATGAGAAGCCGCGATTGTTCCGCATACCCGAACATCAGGCCATTGTTAACCGCATGGGATTTAATAATGACGGAGTAAAAGCCGTTGCCGAACGATTACGGCACTGGCGAAATTCGGGCAGGAATATTTCGGACAAATTAATCATTGGCGGGAATATAGGTAAAAACAAAACCACCCCGAACGAAGATGCATGGAAGGATTATGAAACCTGCTTCAGGGAACTATTCGACTGCGTGGATTATTTTGTCGTGAATGTAAGCTCACCCAACACACCCGGGTTAAGGGAGCTCCAGGAAAAAGAATCATTGAATAAAATTCTTTGTCATCTGCAAACCCTGAATAAACAGCATACCGAGCCAAAGCCGATCCTGTTAAAGATCGCACCCGATCTCACCGCATCCCAGATCGATGATGTTATTGATCTGGCGATGGAAATAAAGCTTGATGGCCTTGTTGCAACAAACACAACCATCAGCCGGGAAAAATTAACCGCTATCCCAAAACAGAATATCGAAAAAATAGGAGCGGGCGGCCTCAGCGGCGCACCGCTGAAAGAAAGGTCTACGGAAATCATAAAATATATTCACGAAAAAACAAAGGGCAGCATCCCGATCATCGCCACGGGTGGAATATTTACCGCTGAAGACGCGAAAGAGAAATTACGCGCGGGAGCATCTCTGATACAGGTGTGGACGGGATTTATTTATGAAGGGCCGGCCATCGTAAAAAATATCTGTAAGGGATTGATGGCCTGAACCCGTCAAAACGAATTTCCCGGATTGCCCCAAAAGAATATATTTAAAGCGCGTTGTGCACTACGGCAGCATATAAACCTGCCGTTTCCACCCGCAGAATTGTTTTACCAAACGATACGCCCTCGAAACCAGCTGCCCTGGCAAGCGCTGCTTCTTCTTCCGTAAAATCACCTTCAGGGCCAATTAAAATAATATGAGAGTCCAATGCAGGATCGATAGCCTCCGCTAATTTTCTTACCCCGGGAAAAATATGACCGAATAATTTTTGCTGCTGTTCCGCCGTTCCGACAATTTTTTTTAATGCCGCCGGTTCATGCATCACGGGCATCCAGGCCTGCGAGCTCTGCAGCATAGCGCTCTTACAAATGCTTACCAGGCGGTCGATGCGCGCGTTCTGTTTCTCGGTGCGTGCACAGATCATGGGAATAATTGCAGCGGTGCCGAGCTCGGTAGCTTTTTCGAGGAACCATTCGAATCTTCCTGCATTCTTGGTAAGTGAAATGGCAATCGTTAAGGCAGGTGTTGGCCTGGGAATAAATTCAGCAGAACCGGCAATTACACTGCAATGTTTTTTATGGGCAGATTCTATTTCACCGGTAACAAGATTGCCGCAGCCATCGGTCAGCCGGATTTTCTCGCCGCTTTTCATGCGCAGCACCTGTACCACATGCTTCGAGCTTTCTTCATCCAGAACGATATTGCCCCCTGCGGGAGAAATATTTTCAGCGAAGAAGAATGGAACGCTCATAACAACTAGAATGGGGTTTCGTCATCATCCATCGGCAGATCATTCATCTTGCTGCCGGTCTGGATATATAATTTAGCGCTGCCCTGGTCATTGCCTGTATCGTTGCCCGGCACAGGCTTCCAGCTTCCGCCCCTGGGAAACCCTCCGCCGAAATCATCATCTTCCATATCCACAAATTTCTGGATATGCAGCATGGCGCGCAGCTTCACATTTTCCAGCGAGCCGTTTCTGTGTTTGGCAATGCGTACATGCGTTTCTCCTTTATTACTTTCACCGTGTTCGTTGGCGGTGATATCATAATATTCGGGCCGGTAGAGGAACATAACCATGTCGGCATCCTGTTCTATCGCACCGGATTCTCTCAGATCGCTCAGTTGTGGAATCTTGCTGCCCTCTTTTCTTTTTTCCACTTCCCTGCTCAGCTGCGAAAGAGCAATGATGGGTACCTGCAATTCTTTTGCGAGTCCTTTAAGATCGCGCGAAATGCGGCTGATCTCCTGCTCGCGGTTGCTGTTGCGGTCATTTGTTCCGCTCATCAGTTGCAGGTAATCGATAATAATGAGCCCCACATTATGCTTGTTTTTCAACCTGCGGCACTTGGCGCGCAATTCGAAAATATTCAGCGCCGCGGTGTCATCGATAAAGATCGGGGCCTGCGCCAGGCGCTGGATGCCACGGGCATATAGCTGTTTCATCTCATGCTCCTCCAGTTTACCGCGGGCAATTTTTTCCAGCCAGATTTCGCTTTCGGCGCTGAGAATACGTTGTACCAGCTGGCTCGCGCTCATTTCAAGACTGAAAAAAGCTACCGGCGTGGGTTTATTGGCATGTAATGCCGCATTCCTGGCCAGGTTGAGGGCAAAAGCTGTTTTACCCACAGACGGTCGTGCCGCCAGGATAATGAGATCCGTCTGCTGCCAGCCGTAAGTAACGGTATCGAGGGAGCTGAAACCACTCGGAACGCCGGTGATATCCTCATTCCGGTGCCGCATATCCTCGATGCGCTGCACCGTTTTCACCAGCACCGTATCGATGCTGTCGAAGTTCTTGCGAAGATGGTTATTGGTTATCTCGAATAATTTGCTTTCAGCATCGTCGAGCAGGTCGAACACATCGGTGCTGTCTTCATAAGCATCCCCGATAATTTCCCCGCTGATGCGGATCAGTTCACGCTGGATAAATTTCTGAAGAATAATCCTCGAATGCGCTTCAATATTGGCAGATGAAACAACGGCATTGGTTAAACGCGTAACAAAATACGGACCACCCACAATATCCAGCTCTTCACGGAATTTCAGTTCCTCCACTACCGTAAGAATATCGATGGGCTGATTTTTCTGCTGCAGGCCCTGCATTGCTTTGTATATGCGCTGATGTGCCTCCACATAAAAGCATTCCGGTTTTAAAATCTCTATCACGGTATCAAATGCACTTTTCTCCAGCATAATGGCGCCGAGAACGGCCTCTTCCAGATCTTTCGCCTGTGGCGGCACCTTTCCGTACACCATGGTGCTGAGATCCGGAGATGACTTTCTCCTTGCCTTTCGGTCTTTATTCAGGTTAGTAAGGTCCATCGTATATGTAAAATTTCGAATGTTAAGTGAATGTTACCAAAATCGAAGGGGAGCGAATATAATAGCATAATTTCTTTCGCCGGGAAAATACGTTGATAAAAAGTTATTAAGACCCGGCGCAGATAGTTTTTAACACCTCCACCGCTGAGGTATTCACCAATCATTCACAGTTAAGCACAATTTAATAAAGTTTTCAGCCATTTACACAGAGTTATCCACAGCATCATGTCGACAAAAATTTTTATCCAAACAACTATATTTGCCAACAATAAAAAGTAAAGGAACCCGGCAATGACCATCTCTTATAACTGGATCAGTGAATATATTCCGCAGCACCTGGACCCTGAAGAAGTAAGCAGGATACTCACTTCCATCGGCCTCGAAGTGGAATCGATGGAGAAATATGAAAGCATCAAAGGCAGCCTCGAAGGATTAATAATAGGCGAAGTGCTGGAAGCCGAAAAGCATCCCGGCGCAGATAAGTTGAGGCTCACCCGGGTCAATGTGGGGGATGGAAAGGTTCTCCGGATCGTTTGCGGCGCCCCCAATGTGGCAAAAGGACAAAAAGTAGTGGTGGCGCAGGTGGGCACCACGCTCTACCCGGTAAAAGCAGATCCCATTACCATGAAAACTGCCAAAATCAGGGGGGAAGAAAGTCAGGGCATGATCTGCGCCGAAGATGAGATTGGTATTGGCGAATCGCACGAGGGCATTATTGTATTGCCTGATAACCTGGTCCCCGGCACGCACGCTTCGGAATATTTCAACCCTTATACCGACTGGATCTATGAGATCGGCCTGACGCCGAATCGTATGGATGCCATGAGCCATTACGGAGTTGCCCGCGATATCTGCGCGTATTTGAGCCATCACAACAATAAAGACGTCACAGTAAAAAATGTGTTCACTGATGAGATCAGTCCTTCGGGTCACCCGCTCCAGTTTTCGGTAGAAATAGCGAACAGGGAAGCCTGTAAACGCTATGCAGGGCTGAGCATCAGCGATATTCAGATCGGCCCTTCTCCCCGATGGATGCAGGACAAATTAAATGCCATCGGGCAGCGGCCTATCAATAATATTGTAGACATCACCAATTATATCCTGCATGATACCGGTCAGCCACTGCATGCCTTCGATGCCGATAAAATTCCGGGAAGAAAGATTGTTGTTGGCAACCTCCCGGATAATACAATCTTCAAAACGCTCGACGGAAAAGAAAGAAAATTAAATGGCGAAGACCTGATGATCTGTGACGACAAAGGAAACGGGCTGTGTATTGCAGGGGTATTTGGCGGGGCAGACAGCGGCGTAAGCGATTCGACCAGAAACATATTCCTTGAAAGCGCCTGGTTCAATCCCATCGATATTCGCAAAACTTCGTTCAGGCATGGCCTGCGCACAGATGCCGCCGCACATTTCGAAAAAAATGTCGATATCAGCAATACCGTAAATGTGCTCCGGCGCGCCGCTCATCTCATCACGGAAATATGTGGCGGAGAAATAGCTTCTGATATTATCGATATCTATCCCGCTCCGGGTAAAAAGACAGAAGTGGTATTGCAATACGCATTTGTAAAAAAGCTCAGTGGGAAAAATTACGAGGCGGGCGCCATTAAAACCATTTTAAAATCACTGGGATTCGGGATAATTAAAGAAGATGAAAAAGAAATAAGAATAACTGTTCCGTTCAGCAAGCCCGATATTCTCCTGCAGGCCGATATAGTGGAAGAAATTATGCGTATAGATGGTTATGATAATATTGAGATTCCTTCAGCCATCACTATCACTCCTTCCACCGGCGCCAGCGATCCCGAAAATACCAGGAAAGAAAAAGCCGCATCCTACCTGGTAGGTGCGGGATTCAACGAAATATTTACCAACTCTATTACCAACGCGGCCTATTTTGAAAAAGAAGAAATTGCCGGTGGAGTTAAATTAGTAAACAACCTCAGCGCAGTTCATAATATTATGCGCCCCTCGATGCTGGAAACGGGTCTTGAATCTGTCGCCTACAATTTAAACCGTAAAAATTACGACCTGCGCTTTTTTGAATTCGGAAAAACCTATCATAATCCCGAAAAAGATATTTATAAAGAAGAGGAACACCTTTGCCTGTATATTACCGGCAATATAACCGATGCTTCCTGGAAGGGAAAAGCAGTAATTGCGGATATTTATTATTTAAAAGGAATTATTGAGTCGGTATCCGGCATTCTTGGCCTCCCCGACCTTAGCTGGGACCTGGCAACCGAAAATAAATTGAAAAGCGCGCTGTCTCTTACCTCCGGTAAAAAAACAATTGCACAGGCGGGTATCGTGAGCAAACAGGAGCTGAACCGTTTCGGCATTAAACAGGAAATATTTTTTGCCGATATCAACTGGAGCGCTGTACAGGGAATTGCTGCGAAAAAATCAGTCAGGTTTGCCGAATTACCCAACCAGTTGCCGGTGGTTCGCGACCTTGCCATGGTAGTACCGGCATCAATGCCTTTCCAGGCTGTTGAAAATACCGTTAAGAAAATAAAGCTTGGTAAGCTGCGCGGTATCGAATTATTCGATGTATTCCAAAGCGACAAACTGGGTGCCGGGAAGAAATCTTTTGCTGTAAGCTTTACCTTCCAGGATAATGAAAAAACACTCACAGATAAGGAGATCGACAGTATGATGAACAGGGTGATGCAGACATTGGAACAGGATTTGAATGCGGAGATCAGAAAAGGTTCCTAAATTCAATCAAATGGATTCAGCACAACAGCTAAAAAGGATCAGCGCAAAATTACAGGAGTTGGTAAAAAGGCATGAGCTGCTGCAAAAGGAAAATGAAAAACTTCGCAGCG
Organism: Flavitalea sp.; assembly: GCA_044224935.1. Classification (GTDB taxonomy): domain Bacteria; phylum Bacteroidota; class Bacteroidia; order Chitinophagales; family Chitinophagaceae; genus Flavitalea. The sequence continues at coordinate 2,012 of JBGAJL010000027.1, read as the reverse complement.
AATTGATGCCGGCCAAGCAGAGAGAAGTGGGTTTCCTGGAACAGATTGCAGCGCTCGAACAAAAGGTAATGGTGCTGAAAGCCGGTTCGGGTAAGATGAACGATGCAGACAAAAAAGAGCTGGACAAAAAGTTGCATGGCTACCTGAAGGAAATCGACAGGTGCATCAACATGCTAAGCGAATGATCAGACCCTCTTTACCATACGCAGGCGAACCTGCTCATCTCCCTGCGACAGTTCCAGCGTATACACACCGTAGGGCAGATCGTTCAATCCCTTCCAGGTGATTTCCGGTTGCGTTTGCATGAATGTAGTTTCCAGTTGGCCGCACACACTTCCTTTCTCATCGCGGAGAACAGCTTTTAGCAGAAGTTGCGACGTGGCTACAAGTTCAAATTGCAGCGTATCGATAAACGTCGCTGACTTAACTTTAGCAATCATTGTGTTTAAAATTGGTTTAGCGCTCATAGGTACCATGAGTATATGGATAATTGGATTAAATAAAAGCTGTTAATGTTCTGTGAATAAATTTAATATAACATTTTGAAATTTGCAATATGGAAGAGATGATTCCTATAAACGTGGTCGTGGGCGACCGCAGCTACCGCATCCGGATAGATCAGGGGAACGAGGAAATAGTAAGAAAAACCGTTAAAACGATCAACGACAGGATCCTGGAGTTCAAAACCGATTTTGCCGGAAAGGACATGCAGGACTATATTGCCATGGTAATCCTCTGGTACGCAACGAATGCCACAGGCGAAGGCCCGCTCCCGGCCGAGCTCGACCAGAAAATGGCGGGACTGGAAGCCCTGCTGGACAGGGCGCTGGCAAAATAATCCCGCCGGTTGTAAAGTACGGAGGAACCGGCCGAGCGGCGGTTCCTCTTAGCCGCAAATTACCTTCCGGCTTCATACTCAACGCACTTACGCGCGCTTTTTTCGCTATTTTCGCAAATCACAATAATCAAAAAGAAACATTTTAACAGCTTAAATCAATGGATGTCCTGACTTATATAATCGGAGGAATAGCTCTCGTGATAGGCATTATCGCAGGCAAATTCCTCTTCGCAAAAAATACGCAGCAGAAAATTATCGAGGCCGAGCAGCAGGCCGGCAAACTTCTCTCCGATGCCCAGCTCCAGGCTGAAACCCTTAAAAAGGAAAAATTACTCGAGGCAAAAGAAAAATTCGTTCAACTGAAGGCAGAGCACGACAAAGAGGTATTGGAGAAAAGCAGGAAGATCAGCGATAGCGAAAACAGAACGAGGCAGAAAGAACAATCGATTACCCAGCGCCTCGACCAGCTCGACAGGCAGGCCAAAGATAACGATGCGATAAAAGACAATCTCAACCGCCAGATTGAAGTGGTGAACCTGAAGCGCACCGAACTGGAAAAACACCAGGAGGAACACATCCGCCGGCTCGAAAAGATTGCGGGGCTCACAGCCGAGGAAGCTAAAGCCCAGCTGGTGGAAAGCCTCAAACAGGAAGCGCACTCGCAGGCCCTGTCGCTGCAACAGGAAATTATCGACGACGCAAAAACACGCGCCAACAAAGAAGCCCGTAAAATCATTATCCAGTCTATCCAGCGAACAGCGGCCGAACAGGCCATTGAAAACTCGATCACGGTTTTCAACCTGGAAAGCGATGAAATCAAAGGCCAGATCATCGGCCGGGAAGGAAGAAATATCCGGGCGATAGAAGCCGCTACGGGCGTTGACCTGATTGTGGACGATACACCCGAAGCCATCATCCTGTCGTCCTTCGACCCGCTTCGCAGGGAAATCGCGCGGCTGAGCCTCCAGCGGCTTGTTTCCGATGGACGCATACATCCCGCACGTATCGAAGAAGTAGTGGAAAAGACCAAGAAACAGATCGAAGAGCAGGTGATCGAAATTGGTGAAAGAACAGTGATCGAACTGGGTATTCACGGCCTGCACAAGGAGCTAGTGAGAATGGTAGGAAAAATGCGCTTCCGCTCGAGCTATGGCCAGAACCTGCTGATGCATAG